>CANQQU010000017.1 GCA_947626085.1 uncultured Oscillospiraceae bacterium | reverse complement strand
ACCATGCTTGTGTGCGTCGTTGTTTCCGTGGCATGGACAGTCATTTATAATCTGCTCGGCTCCCTTGTGCTGTCGAGATGCGATGTGTATTAAGGAGGCGGCAAGATGAACGCGATTGAAATTAAAGGTCTTACCAAAAACTTTGGCAGTAAGCAAGCCTTGAAAGGACTGAATATGACCGTCCCCGCCGGCGCGATCTACGGCTTTATCGGTGAAAACGGCTCCGGCAAATCCACGACCGAGAAGCTCATCTGCGGCCTGATGCCGTCAGACGGTGGCACCATCAAGCTGTACGGCAAGGACTACACCGACCCCGATGTGCGGGCGAAAATCGGCGTGCTGATCGAAGCCCCCGGCTGTTTCCCCAACATGAGCGTGTGGGGCAATATGATGCTCCAAGCGGAGAATCTGGGCCTCAAAAAGCCGGAAGAAGAAATCGGCAAGGTTTTGAAGCTGGTCCGCATGGAGGGCGCGGCGTCCAACAAATTCAAGAACTGCTCCCTGGGCATGAAGCAGCGCATCGGCATCGCCATGGCGCTGCTGGGCGACCCGGCCCTGCTGGTGCTGGACGAACCCATCAACGGTCTGGACGCCGACGGGATGCGAATCATGCGGGAGGTGCTGACCGACATCACGAGGGATAAGAACCGCACCGTGCTGATCTCCTCTCACATCCTCGGTGAGCTTGAAAAGATCGCCACCCATTACGGCATCATCCGCCAGGGCAAAATGCTCTGTGAGATGACCGCCGCGGAGCTGGAAGCCGGGTGCCGTACCTATATCTCCCTGCAAGCGGCGGAGAGGAACCGCACAAAGGCGCTGCTATCCTGCAAATACTCCCGCGTGGAGGAAGATGAAAGCGGCCATATCCGCGTGTATGATCCGACAACTCCGGAGGAAATCGTCGCCAATCTCTATGAAAACGGCATTACTGTCAGCGAGATCAGCACAGAAAAAATCGGTCTTGAAGAATACTACATAGACCTCATGAAAGAAAGGAAGGCGTGAGCCATGGCAGGTACAGCAAGAAAACCGAATCGAGTAAAAAGTATGCTGGCGGTGGACTTTCGCCGGATGTTTACAACACGATTTCTCTATATCATGATGGGTATTTGTCTTGCCATGCCCATCCTCATTCTCGTGATGACAACGATGATGGACGGCAGCGTAACGGTTGATCCGCAGACCGGCGCGGAAACAGTCATAGAGGGCTTCAAAAACACCTGGCAGACCATTGGTTCCCTTCCGGGCGAAGGCGGTATGATGGGCATGAGCCTGACGAGTATGTGCAACATCAATATGCTCTATTTCTTTGTTGTCATTCTGGTGAGCGTCTTTGTGGCAGAGGATTTCCGCAGCGGCTACGCGAAGAACCTGTTTACGATCCGGGCGCAAAAGGGAAACTATGTAATATCCAAAACGGTGGTTTGCTTTATCGGGAGCGTTCTGATGTTCCTCGCCTACTTTGTCGGCTCGATCCTTGGCGGCTCCATTGCTGGATTGCCTTTTGACACAGCAGGATTCGGCATAGGCGGTGTGGTCATGAGTATGCTGTCAAAGCTCTTTTTGGTGGCTGTGTTTGTGGGGATCAGCCTGCTTGTCAGCGTCGCGGCCAAAAGCAAAACGTGGCTTTCGATTACAGGCGGATTGATGGCTTCCATGCTGCTCTACACGATGGTCCCGATGATCACGCCCCTGAACGCGGGACCCATGAACGTGATCCTCTGTCTCGCCGGCGGCGTACTCATGAGCATTGGCCTTGGTGTGGTAAGTAAGATCGTGCTGAATAAGACAAGTTTGGTGTAACATTTTAGATTTTAATATAACCCAAACAAAACTTGAAAGTTTCACAAACATTCCGGCAGTACAATACACCCACAAGTGAGAACACTTGAAAATAAAGGAGGTACTTATCATGAAAAGGCTCGTAAAAGCAAACGAAAAAATTGCCGACGCGGTGGTCGGCGGGTACAAGAAGATCGAGGAAGGCGTCGTCGGCGGCTATAAGAAAATCGAGGATGGCGTGACCGGCGCGTTCAAAAAGGTTGAGGACAGCTTCGTGGGGAAGTTCCTGACCCATGAGGGCGAAACTGTGGAGGACGCGGAGAAGCGTCTGGCGGAGGAACAGGCCCAGCGTGAAGCCTCCGAAAAGCAGTAAATGCCGATTTTGCGCCGCACGGTTTTCACTATGCGGCGCATATTTTTTGAACATTTTTTTGTAAAATCCGAAACGCAAACAAAACTTTAACATTTGGGTGCTACAATAAGAAAAACGGATGCACGGAGGTACATATCATGTTTAAAATATTAGTCGTAGAGGACGACAAAGACCTGAATCGCACCGTCCGTTCTTTCTTGAACGCCAGCGGCTATCAGGCGGTGGGATGCTTCGACGCGAATGAAGCCTATGACGCCATGTGCGGAAGCACCTTTGACCTGATCGTTTCCGATATTATGATGCCCGGTATTGACGGCTATGAGTTCGCGAAAACGGTGCGTTCCCTCAATGAGGAGATCCCCATTCTCTTTATGACGGCCCGGGACGATTTCGCTTCCAAGCAGAGGGGCTACCGCATTGGCATCGACGATTACATGGTCAAGCCCATTGACCTGGACGAGCTTTTCCTGCGGATCGGGGCGCTGCTGCGCCGGGCGAAAATCGCCACGTCCCACAAGCTGGAGGTCGGCAAGCTGAGGCTCGACATGGACGAGCGCACGGCGGTCTACGATGGAGAGGAAATTTCCCTGACGGCCCGGGAGTTCAACATCCTTTATAAGCTCCTCTCTTATCCCGGCAAGACCTTCACCCGGACCCAGCTCATGGACGAGTTTTGGGACGCGGACACCAACACCACGCCGAGAGCCGTGGACGTGTACATGACGAAGCTGCGTGGAAAATTTGAAGGCTGTGACGAGTTTGAGTTGAAAACCGTTCACGGCCTGGGCTATAAGGCGGTGATCAAATGAGCAAGGAAACTGCTGTGGGGCGGCGGAAGCGGCTGCTTGCCGCCCTGCGCCGGTATGTCGTATTCTTTTTGCTGATCGCCTTTGTGATCTCCTGCTGTATGCTGCTTTTCCTGCACACCATGCAGGCCTCTCTGGAGATCACTTTCACGGAAGAGGACATCCGAACCGCCGCAATCCTGACCATGGGAAACGTCCTTTTTCTGAGCTTTTTATGCACCGTCATAGACGCTGTACTCCGTAGGTTTACGGTGGAGCGCCCGGTGCGCCAAATCATCAAGGGCGCGGAAAAACTCATGCGGGGCGACTTTTCCGCCCGCATCGAGCCGCTGCCCGGCATTGTAGGCGAGGATGGCTTTGACGTCATCATCGACTATTTTAACCGCATGGCGGAGGAGCTTTCCGGGGTGGAGACCCTGCGGACGGATTTCATCGCCAACGTGTCCCACGAACTGAAAACGCCCCTGGCCGTGATGCAAAACTACGGCACCATGCTCCAAAGTCCGGTCTTACCAGACGCGCGGCGAATCGAGTACGCCAAAGCCATCACCGAGCAGTCCCGCCGCCTGGCTGATCTCATCACCAATATTTTGAAGCTGAACCGGCTGGAAAACCAGCAGATCTATCCCGCCGCGAAACGGTACAATCTGGGAGAGCAGCTTGCCGAGTGCCTTTTGAGCTTTGAGGACACCTGGGAGAAAAAGAACATCGACATTGAGACGGACATTGAGGAAGAAGTATTCGTAGAATCAGACGACGAGCTGCTGTCCCTGGTGTGGAACAATCTCTTTTCCAACGCCTTGAAGTTCACGGAAGCCCACGGTACCGTGTCCGTGACGCTGAAAACCGAGGGAGCGCTTGCGACCGTTCAGGTGACCGACACCGGCTGCGGCATCTCGCCGGAGATAGGCCGCCACATCTTTGAGAAATTCTACCAGGGCGACACCTCCCACGCCACCCAGGGCAACGGTTTGGGGCTGGCGCTGGTCAAACGGGTAGTCGATATTGTCGGCGGGGATATAACCGTGGAGAGCGAGGTCGGAAAGGGGAGTACCTTTACCGTAAACTTAAGGAGGGCAGGGAATGGAGACCTTCAAAAAGCTCCTTAAAAAGCTCTTTTTCCTGCCCCCGCTTCCGACGGTTTTGGCGGCGCTTTTCGGCTACGGCTTTGTGATCGCCGTGTTCGCCTTCGATATACAAAATCCGATCCCGCGATACGCCTCCTATCTGGCCTCCACTTACGCGCTGATCGTCACCTGCACAGGGCTTCGGTATGTAAAGCCCGCTGTGGGATCCGTCAAAAAGTACGTCTCCGGCCACCCGCTGACGGAGAAGGTCCGCTCCACCCGGCTGGGAGGAAAATACCTGACCGATGTGCGCTTCCGGACGGGGGTGTCGCTATATCAGGGCTTTTTCATCAATCTCCTGTACATCGCCATGAAGCTGGTGTCCGGCGTCGTGTACCGCTCCGCTTGGTTTATCGCGCTGGCGGTCTACTATATTCTGCTGGCCGTGATGCGCCTTCTGCTGGCGCGGCGCTTAAACGCCCAGGACGAGCGGGTGGAATGGCGGCGGTACCGATTTTGCGGCGTGATGCTGCTGCTCATGAATCAGGCGCTTGCGGGGATCGTCGGCTTTATGGTCCATCAGAACCGAGGCTTCCACTATCCGGGGCTGCTGATCTACGCCATGGCCGCCTACGCCTTTTATGCCGTCACCATCGCTGTGATCAATATTGTCAAGACCCGGCGGTATCAAAGCCCGCTCCTGTCCGCGGCCAAGGCCATCAATCTCGTTGCCGCGCTGGTGTCCATCCTGTCCCTGACCACCGCCATGCTCTCCCAGTTCGGCGAAGACGACGACCCGCTGTTCCGTCAGGCCATGACCGCCGCGGTAGGCGGCGGCGTCTGCACCATTGTCATCGGGATGGCGGTCTATATGATCCTCCGGGCCAGCAAAAATCTGAAAAGAATCAAGAAGGAGTCATGAATCATGGAAGAAAAGAACGAGACCTTTACCTACACCTACTGCGCCAAGGAGCAGGAGGAAATCAAGAAAATTCGGGACAAATACGCGCCCCCGGCAAAGGAGGAGACTTCCTTGGAGCAGCTTCGCCGCCTGGACGCCAGCGCCACCAGGGGCGCCGCCGTCGTCTCGCTGATCGTCGGGATCCTCAGCGCCCTGCTGCTGGGCGTTGGGATGTGCTGCACGATGGTTCCCGGCTGGGAAGCCTATTTCATTCCGGGCATTGCGGTAGGCGTGGTCGGCCTCGTCGGCGTGATCGCGGCCTACCCGATCTATACCCACATGGTCAAACGCAAGCGGGCAAAGCTGGCCCCGGAGATTATGCGCCTGTCGGACGAGCTGATGAAGTGACGGCCGCCGTACTCCCGAAGCGCAAGCAAGAGACACGAATCAACGAGGAACGTCTACAATATGAAAATCAAAAAAGGGATGGCGCAAACCATCCCTTTTACGTTTCTTCCATCCGGGTGAAAGACCAGACCGCGCCCATGGGGTTGGCGACCCAGGTGCCGCAGTAGGCGCATTGAAGCTGCCCGGGCGCCAGGACGCCTCCGCAGTTTGGGCAGTTGGCGCCGGCGCCGCCGGGCAACCGGTAGGCGTAGCTCAGATCGTACCGCTTCTGGACTGTGGCGCCGCCCTCCCGGAAGCTCACGGCGGCCTGAAAAACCATGGTTTTCTCCACCAGGGCGGGAAAATACTGGGAAAGCACCACGTTGTGGATCCGCAGTTCCTCTTTTCCCGCCAGGTTCTCCCGCAGATAGGCCTTCGCGGCCTCCTTGGCCTGGCGCAGGTCAAAATCCGGAAAATCTCGGAGGATCTGGGGCAGCAGCAGCCGGTCCATCCCATTGAGGGAGCGGGGAGCGGCCTGGGCGGGATTCTCCAGCGCCTCCAGCGCGCCCAAAAGGTCCGGCCTGCCGAAAATCCGACGGGAAAACGCCCGAATCCGATTCCGCAGGAGGACGCCCGCCACAGTCAGGATCAGCGCCACCGCCAGAAATCCGCCCCAAAAGCTCCAACCCATGACCTTCACCCCCTTTTTCCTCCATCATACGCCCAAACGGAGGAAAAAGCAAGCCCCAAAAATAGGGGGAGGGCCATCGATCCGCCGCGGCGGCGTTGCCGGGCGGCGCGATGGCCCTCAGACCGGCGGGCGCAGTCCGCTGGAAGCTCAGTCAAACTTCTGGCTGATCTTGTCGGACACCTTCCAGGCGGCGTCCTCTACCTTGTCGGCGGCCTGTGCGGCAAGCCGGCGGGCAGGGTTGGTGCGGGGCATCATCAGGATCGCCACAGCGCCCGCCGTGGCGCCGATCCCCATCGCCAGGGCCCATCCTTTCCATTCCATAAAACTCCCTCCTTTCTGATGCTAGTATGCCCCTTTCCCTCGAAAGAATCTTTTCGTTTCCGTTATTTTTTCAATCAATTCCGCTGCGGGGGTTCCATTTTGGTAAAAAATGTGGTATGCTATTGTCAGAAAGGATGTGACCGCCCCTTATGAAACTCATCAGCTTTGCCATTCCCAGCTATAATTCCCAGGATTACCTCCACCATGCGGTGGAGACCCTGCTGACCGGCGGGGAGGAAGTGGAGATTCTCATCATTAACGACGGCTCCAAGGACAATACCGGCGCCGCGGCGGACGATTTTGCCCAAAGATACCCAACCATTATCCGGGCCATCCACCAGCCCAACGGCGGCCATGGCGCGGGCGTCAACCACGGCCTGAAGGAGGCCACCGGCCTTTATTACAAGGTCATCGACTCCGATGACTGGGTGGACGAGAAAGCCCTCAAGGCCCTGCTGGACACCGTCCGGGGCCATGTCTCCAAGGGCATCGAGGCCGATTTGTACTTCACCAACTTCATCTATGACCACGCCCAGGACCAAACCCAGTTCGTCCGGGAGTGGCGGTCCCACTTCCCCGTGGGGCGGCTGTTTACCTGGAGCGAGGTCAAGCCCTTCTACGGCGCCCAGGTGCTGCTGATGCACAGCGTCATGTACAAGACTCAACTGCTGCGGGACTGCGGGGTGGAGCTGCCGGAGCATACCTTCTATGTGGACAACCTGTTTGCCTACTACCCGCTGCCCTACGCCAAGAAGCTCTACTACCTGGACGTGGACCTGTACCACTATTTCATCGGCCGGGGAGACCAGTCGGTAACAGAGAAAAATATTATCACCCGTTATGACCAGCAGATCCGGGTGATGCGCCGGATGCTGGACGCCTACTCCTACGACCAGATCATGACCTACGAATCCGGCCTCCGGAACTATATGCTCCACTGCCTGGGGGCCATCATGATGAACACCATCATGTTCTGCTGCAGCGGCGGGGACGCGCCGGAGCGGAAGCAGGCTTACGAGGAGCTGTGGGATCATATCAAAGAAAATGATCCGAAGCTGTACAAATATCTTCGTACCAAGGGCCTGCCCATCTTCGTCTATTGGATGCCTTGGAAGCTGCGGGGCTCCTTCTGCCTGTTCGGCTACCGGGTGCTGTGCAAAATGATCAAGTTGGGATAATCATTTTCTACAAATTTTTCAGAGATAATTCAAAAAAAGTTCACCACTTTTCCTAAATCTGTGGTATACTATCTTCAGAGATACAGATGGGGCGGGGAAAACCGATGCCGTGGAAATTCTGCGGATAAGCCGACGGCGTACCTGTGACAGGCCCGATCTGAACGCTCAACAAACATACCAAAGCGGCGGCCATTTTGGCCGCCGCGTATTTTTTTACTCTTCCTGTTTTAAATCGTGGATTTTGTCCGCACCCTTCCAGAAGTAGGCGATGAGATAATCCCCGAAGGCGACCAGCATAAATAAACTGTCCACAATGGCGATGATGGTCACGGTTTTTTCCGCCATCTGCGGCACCAGCACTAGGAAGATCAGGCTGATGAACAGAATGGTGGTGCAGATCTTGCCTGTGAGCAGCGCCCCGTCCAGCATCCGGCCCTTGCTCAGGCTGATGCTCCCGGCGATGAGCTGGAAGCCCTCCTTCACCACGAACAGAGCCATCAGATACCACAGCACCGGGTACTTCACCGCCAGACAGATGATCAGGGTGAACTGGGTGGCCTTGTCCGCCACCGGGTCCAGGATTTTGCCCAGGGTGGAGATCATATTGTATTTTCGGGCGATTTTTCCGTCGATCATGTCCGTCAGGCAGGACACCGCCAGAATGGCGGCGGACAGAAAGTGATGGGCTGGCTTTTCCGCGTTGAGATAGATCACCACATACACCGGGATCAGTGCCAGACGGAACAGGCTCAGGAGATTGGGGATCGTCCATACCTCTTTTTTCCAGTTTTTGATTCGCATGTCTTTTCCTCCAAAGTAGGGCGGAGCCATACTTATTCTTATTATATACTGGTTGGACCGGTAAATCAAGTCAAATCTGCCAAAACGCCCATACTTTTTCAGGAAGTTTTCCATTAAACCGCCCGGCATGACAAAACCGGCGGGCCGTGTAACGCCGCGGTCCGCCGGTTTTCCGGAAGATTCCGGTTTTTCAGCAGCTTCTGGAAATTCGGTCCGCCGCCTGGGTGAAGTGGTTTGCCAGATATTTCCAGGTGACTTTGTCCAGCTCCCCGGTGGGGGGCAGACCCGCTAAAAGCTGGAAGGCAGCCAGGGCCTCGGAGGTGCCCGGGTCCAGACAGCCGGTGTAGGGCGGCTCCTCCAGATTGGCGTACTCCTGGGACAGCACCTTGAGCATGCTCTGGAGCAGATAGAGGTATGGGCTGGTATCTCCCGCTTTGAATACCTTACCGGCGTCCATGGTGACGTGTACCGGGGCGGCGGGATTCTGCCGCACCTCCGCATGGTCATAGTCATGGACGATTTTATCCCAGGTGGCCTGATCTGTGACGCCGGTGGCGGGCAGACCGCACCGGCGCTGGAAGGCGGAGACCGCCTGCATGGTCTCCGGCCCGTAGATGCCATCGGGCACCACCGTGGGCAGATGGGGATCGTCTTTTGCCAGGACCCGGAGCATGGTCTGCAAGCTCCGCACCGGCTGGCCTACAAAGGAATCTTCCGGTCTCATCGTACCACCTCCAAACGCACCACATCCTGAACGCCAATGCAAAGATCCCGCCCTGGGAACTGGGTAAAGGTGGAGGTCCGGTTGTACCGCACCTGCCCGCCGTTATGCCCGGTGGGGGTTCTTCGGGCCGGCGCCCGGCTGCTTGCGGAGAAATTCCCAGCCTGGACTGCCTGAGCCGTACCGCCGGATGCCATGACCGGCGCTGCGGAAGTGGCGGACAGGGACTCGGGGAAGGTCTCCCGGCTGCGGAGGCTGGTGTTTTCAATGCCGGAGTACTGGTCGTAGATCTCGTCCCAAGTGACATTGTCCACCACCCCCGTCTCCGGAAGACCGAACCGCCGCTGGGCCGCCAGCACCGACGCCCGGGTGCCGGAGCCAAAGATACCGTCCACCGCCAGAGGCGGGATATTGGAGATATAGCTGGACAGAACGGAGAGCATATATTGAAGCTGCCGCACCTTTTCCCCGGTGCTGCCCTGCTGCAAGGCGCCGGGGGGCGACCAGTTGATGGAGTAGAACTGCTGCCCCTGGCTCCGCAGCTCGGAGAGCATGGTCACGCCGGTGTAGAGCCGGATGATGCTGTACCAGGTGGCGGGCCCGATGATCCCGTCCGGCGCCAGCCCAAAGATCCGTTGGAAGGCCTGCACCGACGCCTGGGTACGGCTGCCGAAAATGCCGTCCACGCTGGCCAGCTTGGGAATGGCGGGGTAGTTTTGGGAGATGCGGTTCAGCGCCACCTGCATCACCACCACGTTTGGCCCGGAGGAGCCGACCCGCAGGGGCGTGCCGGGGTAGGAGGAGACGACGCCTCGAATGGGGGCGTTGGAGACGATCTCCACGTTTCCGTAGTAGCTGCGGAGGATTTGAACGGAATTGTATCCCTGCTGGGAAAGATTTTGGCTGCCCCATTGGCTCATCCCCTCGCAGGTGACGGTGGTTCCGTTGCAGAACTTGGCGGCGAGGGGCTCCAAGAATCCGGGCCGCCGCAGGTAGTCGTTGAACAGCTCATCCACAAGCCGGGAGATGTTCTCAAAGTAGCTCCTGCCGTAAACGTAGGCCTGGTCATAGGCGGTGGAGTTGGTGATCTCAAAGTCATAGCCCCGGCTGCGGTAGAACTCGGTGTAGACCCGGTTCAGGGCGTAGGAGACGATGGCCAGGATGTTGGCCCGGAGGGCGCTTTCGCCCCAGGTGGGGTAGATCTCGCTGGAGGCCACATTTTTGATATAGTCCGCGAAGGGCACCGTCACGTTGGCGGCGCTGGCCGTGGGCGCGCCCAGGTGGACGGTGATATTCTGAGGTATGTAGGGGACAACAGGGGGCATAGGCCACCTCCTTACAGATTTTGCGACGGGGTGTTGTAAATCTCACTCTGGTTCCACAGATCCGGCAGCTCGGACAGCGGCACCATTTCCAATTCCTGCAGGGTCGTGATCCCGGGGAAGACCTGGACGTCGTTGGCCTCGATCTGCTCGAAGTTTTCCAGCCGGGCGTAGATGTTGACCCGGGTATAGGGCACGATCCCGGTGTCCGGCGACTGGCTGGCGGAGGCTTCCGGCACCGCCACCTCCACCGGCGCGTCCAGCAGACCGTTGCGGTTGGTCAGCCCCAGTGAGATCACCGATCCATCCGTCCCTACGATGGCCACCGCCACATCCCGCAGGGGGATCTGGGCTCTGTTGGCAAAAGCGTGGACTTGAATTCTTCCGATTGCCAAAGAGGAGTCCCTCCTTTCAAATTCACATTCCTATGTTATGCCGGAGGGGCCGGCCGTGTGCAGAAAAGCGGCAAGGCAGGGGAGACCCCCTGCCTTACCGCTTAGAGAAAGGACTGCATCTGCCGGATGTTGGCGTTCTCGCAGTCCAGCAGCCGCTGGGACAGCACACTGACCTGGGGATCGGCCCCGTTGAACTGGTGCAGATCCTTCAGCCCCACGATCATGCCCCGGGTATTGCCCTGGATCATCATGGCCGCCACCTTGGAATCGGTGTTTCCGCTGGCGATCCGGGCCCGGACCATCATATTGGCCATGCCCTTCACCGCCGGTTCCACATCCCGCAGCTCCCAGCCCCGGGCGGTGGCAATGGCCTGGGCCTCCCGCTCGATGGTGTCGTACTCCCGGAGCTGGCTTTCCAGCGCCTTCCGCAGACCGGGCCGCAGGGAGGCGTTGAGGACGCTTCGGATGCCCACCTGACCCATCTGGGTGGTGGAGTGGATGGAGGATAGTAATTCCTTGTTGTCTTTCATTTTCATCACCGATCCTAGTATGACCGGCCCGAGCGCTTTCATGCACACCTTTTTCTCCCACCGAATAAAATACAGGGTGATCAAATGGGAAAGGATGATTTTATGTGCGCGATTGCCGGAGCCGTGGGCATGGAAGTGTCGGAGCAGACCGGCCAAAAAATGCTGGAAACCATGGCGCGGCGGGGCCCGGACGGCCAGGGAATCTATTCTCAGGGACCCTGCACCCTGCTCCACACCCGCCTGGCCATTATCGATCCCGCGGGCGGCAGGCAGCCCATGGAGGTTTTCTGGGAGGGCCGTCACGCCGTCATTGTTTACAACGGGGAGCTGTACAACACCTATGAGCTGCGCCGGGACCTGGAACGGCTGGGCAATCCCTTTTTTACCCACTCCGACACCGAGGTGGTCCTCCGGGCCTATCTCCAGTGGGGGGAGGGGTGTCTGGAGCGGTTCAACGGCATTTTTGCCTTCGCGGTGTGGGAGGAGGAGCCGCAGCGGCTGTTCCTGGCCCGGGACCGGATGGGGGTAAAGCCCCTGTTTTTGAAGCGTCACCAGGGCGGGCTGCTGTTCGCCTCGGAGATCAAGACCATCCTGGCCTATCCCACCGTCCGGCCGGAGCTGGACGCCCAGGGGGCGGCGGAGGTGCTGCTTCTGGGCCCCGGCAGGACGCCGGGATGCGGCGTTTTCCGGGGAATGGAGGAGCTGGAGCCGGGGGATTACGCATATTATGTAAACCAAAAGCTGACCACCCACCATTATTTCCGCCTGAAGGATCGGGCGCACACCGAGTCCTTCCCGGAAACTGCCGAGCATGTCCGGAGCCTGGTGCTGGACGCGGTGAAGCGGCAGATGGTCTCCGACGTGCCCATTGGGACCTTCCTCTCCGGGGGGCTGGATTCCAGCCTGATCAGCGCCATCTGCGCCCGGGAGAAGGCCCGGGCAGGGGAGCGGCTGCCCACCTTCTCCGTGGACTATGTGGACAACGACCGGTATTTCACCCCCGGAAAATTCCAGCCCAATTCCGACGGGCACTACATCCATCTCATGGAGCGGGCCCTGGGCCGGGAGAGTCACTACACTGTGGAGTCCCCGGAGGATCTGGTGGGGGCCCTGGAGGACGCCACCCGGGCCAGGGACCTGCCGGGTATGGCGGACGTGGACTTTTCTCTGCTGGTGTTCTGCGGGGACATCCGAAAGGAAGTGAAGGTGGCCCTCTCCGGGGAGTGCGCCGACGAGATATTCGGCGGCTACCCCTGGTATCGGGACCCGGAGGTCCGGGACGTCGACGGCTTCCCCTGGGCCCAGAATACCAAGCGGCGGGTCCATTTTCTCCACCCCCAGCTTGCCGCCCAAATTGACGGGGAGGACTACGTCCGTTCCCGCTACCTGCAAACCATTCGGGAAAGCGACATCCTCCCGGGGACCTCGCCCCAGGAGACCCGGATGAAGCAGATGGTCAACCTGAACTACCGCTGGTTCATGCAGACGCTGCTGGACCGGAAGGACCGGATGAGCATGTACCATGGGCTGGAGGTCCGGGTACCCTTCTGCGACTATCGGATCGCCGAGTACCTCTACGGGGTGCCCTGGGAATTTAAGGACTACCAGAACCACGAGAAGGGCCTGCTGCGCCAGGCCATGGTCGGGTATCTGCCGGAGGAGGTGCTGTGGCGAAAGAAGAGCCCCTATCCCAAGACCTACGATCCCCGGTACCTGGAGCTGGTCAGCGCGGAGCTTCAGAAGGTCCTGGCGGATCCCAATGCCCCCATTTTCCAGCTGGTGCGGCGGGAGGCGCTGGAGGAGCTGCTTACCGCCGAGTACGCCTGGCCCTGGTACGGCCAGCTGATGAAGGTGCCCCAGACCATCGCCTATATGTTGCAAATCAACTTCTGGCTGGAGGCGTATAAAATTGTACTGATTTAGCTGGGTATTTCTCCGGAAAAGCATGGACAAATCCCAAGGGGTGTGATAAAATTATTATAATTCCGCAGCCCGGACCGCCGGTAAAAATAGAAAAGGGGGACTACCCATGCGAAAGACAAAAATCATCTGCACCATCGGCCCCGCAAGTGAAAACGAGGAAGTTTTGACCCAGATGTGCCTGGCGGGCATGAATGTTGCCCGGCTCAACTTCTCCCATGGCACCCACCCCGAGCATCAGAAGAAGATCGACCTGATCAAGAAGGTGCGGGAAAAGCTGAACCTGCCCATTGCCATCATGCTGGACACCAAGGGCCCCGAGTACCGGATCGGCACCTTTGCCGAGGGTTCCGTCAATCTGGAGGACGGGCAGACCTTCACCTTCACCACCGACGAGGTGGAGGGGGACCAGACCCGGGTCAGTGTGAACTACAAGGACCTGATCAAGAACCTGTCCCTGGGGGACCGGATCCTGGTCAACAACGGCCTGGTGATCTGCGAGGTCACGGAGCTGACGGGCAATGACGCCGTCTGCCGAGTCATCGTGGGCGGCACCCTGAGCAATCGGAAGAGCATGTGCTTCCCCAACAAGGTGATGACCGGCCCCTACCTTTCCGAGCAGGACAAGTCGGATATTCTCTTCGGCATCCAAAACGACGTGGACTTCGTAGCCGCCTCCTTTGTCTCCACCCGGCAGGACGTGCAGGAGCTGAAGGATTTCCTGGTGGCCAACGGCGGCGGGGACATCGACATTATTTCCAAGATCGAGAACCGCTCCGGCGTGGACAATGTGGAGGATATCTGCCAGATCAGCGACGGCATCATGATCGCCCGGGGCGACCTGGGCGTGGAGATCCCCTTCGTGGAGGTCCCCGCCATCCAGAAGCTGCTGATCAATAAGTGCCGGATGTTGGGCAAGCGGGTGATCACCGCCACCGAAATGCTGGAATCCATGATCTACAATCCCCGTCCTACCCGTGCCGAGATCTCCGACGTGGCCAACGCCGTTTACGACGGCAGCTCCGCCATCATGCTCTCCGGGGAGTCCGCCGCCGGCAAGTACCCGGTGGAGGCGGTGCGGAACATGGCGAAGATCGCGGAGTACACCGAGCTGCACACCAGCTACCGCCACCGTTTCCTTACATCGGAGTTCAAGATCCACAACATTCTCGACGCCATCTCCCACGCCACCTGCGCCATGGCCATCGACGTGGAGGCCAAGGGCATCGTAGTCTGCTCGGTCTCCGGCCGGACCGCCATGATGGTCAGCCGGTTCCGCTGCCCGGTGGACATCATCGGCATGACCACCATCCCGAAGATCTGGCGAAAGCTGTCCTTAAGCTGGGGCGTGACCCCGGTGCTGTCCGAGGAATTTACATCCATGGACGTGATGTTCTACCACGCCATGGCCAGCGCCAAAAAATACCTCCCGGTGAAGAAGGGGGACAATGTGGTTTTGACCGGTGGACCCATCAACGGCCGGACGGGCAATACCAACACCATCAAGGTAGAACAGATATAAAATATAATTCGTTAAATATGAGCCATCCGCGGATCTGGGCGGATGGCTCATTTTTATGTCAAAATATCAGTTTTTTCATGGAAAATTCGGCATTTTACCCATATGCAAACAAAGGGAAGATGTGCTATAATATTTGTGTGTGTTTTGGATAATGGGAATATGGGAAGGAAGTGTAGAAATGTTCCAGATCGGCGAGAAGGTGCTGTACGGTGTCCACGGTATATGTATAGTCAGCGCCTTAGAAACACGGACGGTCAATCGAAAACAGACGGAGTATTATGTTCTGGAACCCTTGGAGCAAACCGGTTCGCAGTATTATATCCCCACCCAGAACCAGGCGGCGGTGTCCAAACTGCGGCCCATCCTGACCCAGCCGGAGCTGGAGGAGATGCTTGCGTCCGACGCGGTGCAGCAGGACGCTTGGATCGCGGACGAGAACCAGCGCAAGCAGCGCTACCGGGACATGATCGCCAACGGGGACCGGGCGGCCATGGTCTGCATGGTCCGGGCCCTCCACCAGCACCGGAAGCAGCAGGAGGCGGCGGGACGGAAGTTCCACCTGTGCGACGAAAACTTCCTCCGGGACGCGGAGAAGCTCCTGTCTTCCGAGTTTTCCCTGGTGCTGAACATCGGCCCCAACCAGGTGGGGGACTATGTAATGGAAAAGCTGAAGGTAAGCGTCTGACAAGCTGCAGCGCGGCGGAAACGGTGGTTTCCGCCGCGCTGCTTTGCTGGTAAAACGTAGATCCTATTTCCGCATGAAAAGTCAAGTGTATTTTACATGCGGACAGTCTTGCCGGTTTGTCCATCCGGAGGGTCACCCGTTGTCGGTTGAACCAAACGGCTCATCCTTTTCTGCCGCGCTGGTGAGGATAAAAGTGTGGGCGATGGCGTCAATATTATTGGACGGCTGGAAGCTTCCGTCTGGATTGGTCATGTTGTTCACCGGCACGAGGACGGTGACCAGTTCCGCGTTATCGTGAAAGCCTTGAAGCGAAATGGTCTGATCCACGATCACTTTCTCCCCTTGGGCAAACTGGATGAGGGGCATTTCCGCCGGATCGGTGGTCACCGGCTGCCCATCGATAAAAGTCACGATCCGATACTGCACCTGGGGGCTGCCATAGACTTCATGGTGCAGATGGAGCTGTGTATCTTCCGTAATGCCAAATACGGTGTTGAATCCATCCGGCGACTCCGCGAGACGCATATTGTAAATGACCGTCAAAGAGCCATCCGTTGGAAGATTTGCTTGCTCCGCGTAAACCAGCTTTTCAGTGGTGACGGTCTGAGAAACCAGCCGTCGGGTCGTTTTCGGCAGCTCCTGTGCCGGAGGCGTGGCGTAAAAAAGATTTCCGCCGGTAGAAACGCAGGCCGAAGATTTGGAACCCGCGTCTGGGAAGGTGGCGGAGGGATAGACCCCGGGCCAGTCGAGCCGTACGCATTGCATATCCAGCGACTCCCCTTCCTGCCCGGTCACGGGAATAAAGTGGATCTCATAATAAGCGGGATCTTCAAAAGGATGGACGTTGTGGATGGTGTGCAGATAGGCGTATTCCGGTTCGTCTTCGGTGCGGTAGGGCTGCGGCAATCCGCCGACAAAGAGAAGAAATCCCGCGCTTAAATTCTCCCAGCCGTCCCCACCGAAGTAAATGTACCCGGTGGCCTCCTCTCCGTTATATTCGATTGGCTTTATCTCTGTGGCAGACCCCCGCAGACCAAAGACGGCGGACGAGGGAGGGCTGATGATCTCACCGGCGGACGCCGTTGGAGAGGAGGAGGCCTGGCTTGGACTTGCGGATTCTTCCGGCGCGGTAGTGGTCCCCTGGGTGAAGGGATTATCTACCGTCTCCGTAGGATCTTTTGGCGCCGGCCCGCAGGCGGCGAGGGACAGGGCTAAAATCAGGCACAAAATCAGACAAAATAGGCGTTTCATTTTCATTTTCTTTTCTCTCCTTTCAAAATCGGTGGGTTGGACGAACGGCGAACGGGTGATTTATTCATTTTAGCACCCTTCCCGGGAAAAGACCATAGCGTTTCACGCAAATTTTGAAATTCCCCAAAGTTTTTTTGCCCCGTGGAAAATCCACGGGGCAAAAATCAACTGTTCCCAGAAAAGAATTCGTCCATATCCTTCGCACTGGTGAGGACCAGATCGATGGGGCAATCACAAAGCACTTGATTTGCCGTTAATGTCCCATCCGGGTTCATTTCGCTGTTGAGCGGCACCAAAAAGGCTGTCAGCCTTGCGTAGCCGTCGAATCCGGTCAGGTCCACGGTGGCCTCGATCACCGCTTTTTCTCCATCCTGGAGGTCGATCACTTCCGTTGGCTGTATGGTGATAGGAAGATCGTCATAGTAGAAGACCAGCCGGTAACTGATGTCCGAGGGACCGCAGAGCGTCAGCCGGATGGTGACAGGCGTTTCAGCGGTGGTGCCATATACCCTCGTCATAATTCCCCACGCATTTTCCCCGCCATTTACTGAATAATTTGTGACATGATCCAAACGAGCCTGCGCTTCCTCCTGTGCGAGAGCCTCCTCGTAGGTGAGTTTTTCGTAGGAGACCGTCTGGCTGATCCCATGGTCTTCAACAGGCAGCGCTGCCGGCTTCTCCGGTTCGGTAAGGAACAGAACAGACGCCCAGGACCCCAACATTGTATCTCGATTTTCGTAATTGATATAATTCTTGTCGTGATTCTCAAAATCTGGCGAGTAGACAAGCTTGATCCACAATTCTGAGTACTGCCCTACAGTGCCGGTGACGGGAAGGAGAGAGGCTGTAAATTCATACACTCCATCCGGCAGGTAAAGGATATTCATGTACTGGTAGTCGTCTTCTTCATTCAGGCGGAAGGGCTGGGGAATACCGTCCAGAAAGGCAATCAGTCCGATACCTGCATATTCGTAGCCATCCGGTCGCAATTGGAAAGGGATCTGGATCTCTCCGCCCTGATAGATATATTGTGTAGAGTCAGGCGGGAGATCATATCCATCCACGTCCGGGAAGCGGTCATAGTGAAAAATAAAGCCGGCGCCCTTACTGCTTGGCGGATCAAAATCCGGCGGGAAGGTCGCCCCGCCAGAATGGCTACCGGAAGATGCGCCGGCGCCAGTGGATTCCTCCGCCGCGCCGGAGGTCCCCTGGGTGAAGGGGTTGCCTACAGTCTCTTGGGGTCCCGGATTTGGCCCACAGGCGGCGAGCAGGGAAGCGATCAGCAGGATCCCGGCCAAAATACGAATGCTTCGACGCATAGCGATACCTCCTTTGCGTATTTGGCACCAGGCCCACAAATGTGGGCCTGGTCCATAAAAAGGTGAAATACGGATGACGGTCTGCGGCAAGCGATCAGAAGGTAATGTTGGTTTCCTTTTCTTCGATCAAAGTAAAAGAATTACTTGATACTGCAAGGTAGCTTGTGTGTATGCCTTGTGCGCCGATCGGAGTCCAACCCAAGACAGAACCGCTGTCAAGATCGAAAGTCTTGAAAGCAGAAGTAGTAACGACAATATTCGATTTGGTCGCACTACCATATTCGCCGGTTTCTGCAGTGAGCCACCGGATTCCGTTCTGAATGCCGATCGAGTAAAAACTCTGCGACCTCTCGAACGAAGTCGAGACTTTCACGGACTTGGGCGAGGCGGTGTAGGCCGTTGTGCCGTTCATGACGCCATAGGGGTATTCCAGGAACCGGAATCAGAGGTTGCCGCGAACGCGGTGCCGGCGGCGCTGAACACCAGGACCAGCGCCAGGAGCAGAGAAAGAATTTTATGTTTCTTCATTTGTTTTTTCCTCCTTTTGAAAATAGGTACCGGTTGATTTGCTTGCGAACCCAATGGCCGTTGGTTCATGGAAGACCGGATTTTTGGGGATCCGGCGTTCCAATAAAAGTATTGTAGCACACGAAATTGTTAAAAACCATATCGGATCGCGCAAATTTTATTTGCGTGATCCGATATGGTTATTTTATTTTCCAGGAATTATGATGGAAATACGCTCTCCGGGGCGAGGGCCCCGCCCGGGAGAGGACGATAGAAAGGAGGTGTTCGGAATGAAGAAGTTTCTGAGCCTGTTTCTGTGCCTGGTAATGCTCCTTGGCCTGAATGGCCTAACGAGCGCGAATGACGCGCGGCCGGAAGACGGCGGCATACAGCCCATGTGCATCGACGAAATCGGTTGGGTCTTACAATAAAGACTCCAGTTCCGGGAAATGCTCCTGAATAAATGTCCGATAGAGCGCCGCGGACTTTTCCTTTTGCATGATTACTGCAATTTGATAGGCTTGCAGCGCGCAATCCCGGGCCAGATCGTGATCGTGGGGCTGATTCCGCATTTCCAGGGACCAGGCACGATTAAACAACGTTCCGGCCAGGCAGGACGCCCGCCCGGTCTGACGGGCGACGCGGATGCCCAGGTCGCAGATCTCGATGCTCTCATCGTATCTGCCCTGCAAGCCCAACACCTTGGAAAGGTTGTAGAGCACCATGGGTTGGGTCCGCAGGACCTCCTCCGCGTTGGTGGTGTGCTGATCGTAAAACCGCTTCAACTGATAGTACACATCGATCGCCATGTCATACTGCTTCATCATAAAATGGCAGTTGGCAATGGCATTCATGGCGATAACTTCCTCGTAGAACAAGACCTTTGGAACAGAAAGGGTTCTGTACTTTGGACAGGTCAGCTTCAGCGCACGCTCAAATCGTTCCAGCATTTGCTGAGGCGTGTATTCCGAGGCGTAAAAAATGGTATGGTACAGAAGGACGAACTGCTTGTTCACAGGGGTATTGGGGCAGTCCTTCTCAAATTCCAGCAGCAGCTTCTTCGCCTCGGCAACATCGCCGATGATGTACGCTTGTCGGATCTGGAATTTCAATTCATGAAGGTAAAACGCCTGCTCGCTGACGTAGCTGTCCAGAAAGGTATTTGAAAAGCCCAGCCGCTCCAACAGCGCCTCCAATACGCTCAGCGACGGCTGCTGAGACCCGTTTTCAATGCGGGACAGCGTCGTTGGCGCGCAGATGCCGTCCGAAAGGTCCTCTTGCGACAGCTTCAACATCTTTCGCCTGTATCTGATCCAGTCGCCATATGGTAACATCGCCATGCGGCTCACCGCCTTTCCCAAAATTTTACAAAACCCCAAGCTATTATACCAAAAAAGATGGGAATTTGCAAGTGTCTTCATGAAGCGAACAGACGGCGCTGGAAAAACCTGGTCCCCCGGAATTTCCGGGGGACCTTGTCCTGCCGTTCCATGTGGATAAGGTGTTCGATGAATGGAAAGCAGGCAAATTTTAAGCCCCGTGGAGGATCCCTCCACGGGGCAATTGATTTGCTGGGCTGGAAAGTTTCCGCCCCGAAAGCGCGGACGCTAGTCGAACAGCTCGATCAGCTTGTCCAGAAAGGCCTCCTCGCCGATGGTGTTCACCTTGAAGAACATCGCCTGACTGCCGCCGGTGGTGGCGGCGAAGAGCTGGATCACCCCGTCGGCCTGAAACAGCGTCACGTTCAAACTCACCCGGTTGGAGCCCAGGTAGCTGTACCGCTCAAAGACCCGGACGGCGCACCGGGCGGTGGCGGTGCGGAAATCGGCGCTTTCCTCCAGGCTGGCGGAGACGCTGGACTCCAGGATGCCATTCTCGATTTTTTGAAGGATCTGGTCGAAATCCCCCGTCAACCGTTTCCCATACTGTGCCATTGGCGCTCCCTCCTCAAAAAATTGGCGTGATGCAACTTTCGGAAAAATACGACGGATTTTTTCCGGCATTTTCTCAAAAATAAAGCGTTTTTTTCAAAAAACAGCTGGGAAAAAACCGGCGAATCCTGCCGAAACTAACCATCCTCCAACCTGGCGGCGAACCTGCGCACGGCCTCAAAGGTCTCGTCGGAAATGTCGTGCTCGATCTTGCAGGCGTCGGCGGCGGCCACCTCCGGGTCCACCCCCAGGCTGGTGAACAGGGCGGTGAGGGCCGTGTGGCGGCCGTAAATTTTCTCCGCGATGGCCCGGCCGGCGGGCGTCAGGGTGATCAAATTGTCCTCGTCCATGACGATGTAGTTCCCGGCCCGGAGCAGGCCCATGGCCCGGCTGACGCTGGGCTTGGAGAAGCCCATGTGTTCGGCGATGTCCACCGAGCGGACAGGTCCGCCCTTCTGGGACAGGATCAGAATGGTTTCCAGATACATTTCCCCGGACTCCTGAAGCATGGCCCAACCCTCCTAAAAAATTTATTATTAAAAGAATACCATATTTTACCTGAAAACGCAACCCCCGTTTTTCTGTATGCAAGCTGCACAGATTAAAGTTAGCGGAGGCTAACAATTTTTGGCGGGATTTGCCAAACTTCACAATTTTCGGCTTTTCCCGTTGACAAACAAGGAAGCAGCAGCTATAATACATTCGGTTAGCGAAAGCTAACAAAATTTCAGGCCGGAGGTTAGCGATTGCTAATTCCTGGCGGAGAGAGGGTTATCCACATGCTGCCTCTATCCCTGGCCCAGGTGGGCAAGGAAGCGGTGATTCACCGGGTCTCGGGCAATCCGGAGACCAAGAAACATCTGGAGGATCTGGGCTTCGTGGCCGGAGGCCGGGTGACGGTCGTCAGCGAGATGGCCGGGAACCTGATCGTGGCGGTGAAGGCCTCCCGGGTGGCCGTCAGCCGGGAAATGGCCCAGAAAATTCTCGTTATGTAATGGAAGGAGCGAACAAGGCATGACACTGAGAAACGCGAAGGTCGGTCAGACGGTGAAGGTCCTCCGCCTGAACGGCGAGGGCGCCGTCAAGCGCCGGATCATGGACATGGGCATCACCAAGGGCGTGGAGATCTACGTCCGCAAGGTCGCCCCCCTGGGAGACCCCTTGGAGGTCACCGTCCGGGGCTACGAGCTGTCCATCCGCAAGGCGGACGCGGAAATGATCGACGTGGAGTAATTTTTTGGCCGATAGTTAGCGACGGCTAATATCTAAAAAAGGAGAACCCAACATGGAACTGAAAATTGCCCTGGCGGGCAACCCCAACTGCGGCAAGACGACGCTGTTCAACGCCCTTACCGGCGCGAACCAGTATGTGGGCAACTGGCCCGGCGTCACCGTGGAGAAAAAGGAAGGCAAGCTCAAAAAGCATGAGGGCGTCACCGTCACGGATCTGCCCGGCATCTACTCCCTGTCCCCCTACACCCTGGAGGAGGTGGTGGCCCGGAACTACCTGATCGGGGAGCGGCCCGACGCCATTTTGAATCTGGTGGACGGCACCAACCTGGAGCGGAACCTGTACCTGACCACCCAGCTGACAGAGCTGGGCATCCCCGTGGTGGTGGCCGTCAATATGATGGACCTGGTGAAAAAAAGCGGGGACAAGATCGACATCAAGGAACTGTCCCGGCAGCTGGGCTGTCCGGTGCTGGAAATTTCCGCCCTGAAGGGCGACGGCATCAGTGATGCCGCCGAGGCGGCGGTGAAGGCCGCCCAGGGCGGCGCCACCGTGCCCCAGCACACCTTCTCCGGGGTGGTGGAGCACGCCCTGGCTCACATCGAGGAGGCCGCGGTCCACGGCCTGCCGGAGGAGCAGCAGCGGTGGTACGCCATCAAGATTTTTGAGCGGGACCAGAAGGTTTTGGAGCAGCTCAAGCTCTCCGACGCCGTGACCGCCCACATCGAGACCGACATCCAGGCCGCCGAAAAGGAGCTGGACGACGACGCCGAGGCCATCATTACCAACGAGCGGTATGTGTACATCGCGGAAATGCTCCGTGGCTGCTATAAGAAAAAGAGCGGGAAAAAAATGACCGTCTCCGACCGGGTGGATCAAATCGTCACCAACCGGGTGTTGGCCCTGCCCATCTTTTTCGTGGTCATGTTCCTGATCTACGCCATCGCCATGGGCCCCTGGCCCGTATCCATCGGCTCCATCGGCACCGACTGGGCCAACGAAGGCCTGTTTGGGGACGGCTGGTTTGTGCCCTTCACCGCCGATACGGACGCCTGGGAGGAGGACTCCGGGGCATTCGAGGAGGCTGCCGCCATCATCGAGGCCTACGAAAACGGCGAGACCGAGGCCTACCTCTATGACGACGAGGAAGGGGAGACCACAGTCCTGCCCGTCAACGAGGAAGCCTATCAGCAGGCGTTGACCGTTGCCGAACCTGATCCCAACGATTACGGCGTCTGGGTGCCGGGCATCCCCGTCCTTCTGGACGACGGCCTGACCGCCATCGGCTGCAATGAAATTGTCAAGAGCCTGGTCCTGGACGGCATCGTGGCCGGCGTGGGCGCGGTGCTGGGCTTCGTGCCCCAGATGCTGGTGCTGTTCTTCCTGCTTGCCATTTTGGAGGATATCGGCTACATGGCCCGGATCGCCTTCATTATGGACCGGATCTTCCGCCGCTTTGGCCTGTCCGGTAAGAGCTTCATCCCCATGCTGGTGGCCACGGGCTGCGGCGTCCCCGGGGTCATGGCCTCCCGGACCATTGAGCAGGACCGGGACCGGAAAATGACCATCATGACCACCTGCTTCATGCCCTGCGGGGCCAAGGCCCCCATCATTGCCCTGTTTGCCGGGGCCATCTTCCACAAGTCCCCCTTCGTGGCCGCTTCGGCCTACTTTATCGGCATCGGCTCCGTGATCGTCTCCGGCATCATGCTGAAGAAGTTCAAGGCCTTCGCCGGGGACCCGGCGCCCTTCGTCATGGAGCTGCCGGCCTACCATGTGCCCTCCGCAGGGAACGTCCTCCGCGCCACCTGGGAGCGGGGCTGGTCCTTCATCAAGCGGGCGGGGACCATCATTTTGCTGGCCTCCATCGCCATCTGGTTCCTCCAGGGCTTCGGCTTCACCGCTTCCGGTTTTGGGCAGGTGGAGAACAGCGAGGACTCTCTGCTGGCAGCCATCGGCGGCGCCATCTGCTTCCTCTTCGCGCCCCTGGGCTTCGGCAACTGGAAGGATACCGTGGCCACCATCACCGGCCTCATCGCCAAGGAGGATGTGGTGGGCACCATGAGCATCCTCTACCCGGGCAATTTTGACCTGGAGATCGCCCGGCACTTTACCCCCATCACCACCTACAGCTTCATGATCTTCAACCTCCTGTGCGCTCCCTGCTTCGCCGCCATCGGCGCCATCAAGCGGGAGATGAACAACTGGAAATGGACCTGCTTCGCCGTGGGCTATATGTGCGTCTGGGCCTATGTGGTGGCCCTGATCACCTACCAGGTCGGCGGGCTGATCGCCGGGGAGGTCGGCTTCAACTTCTGGTCCGTAGCGGCGGTGGCGCTGCTGGCGCTGATCGGCTACCTGCTGTTCCGGAAGGGGGATCAGCCCCAGGGCGCGCATTTGAATACCCGGTCCGTGGAAGCGGGGAAGGTGTAAGACATGGGTACCGCTATCGTCCTGGCTATTGTCGCCGCGCTGGCTCTTGCCTCCATCTGGAGCCTGCGGAAGGACAAAAAGGCCGGTAAGTCCTGCGGCGGCTGCGCAGGCTGCGCCGGGTGCGCGGGCTGTACCGGGCACTGCGAAAGCTGTGGCGCGGGCCGTCCCGCGGGACGGTGATCTACCTCCTGGGGCCGCCAAAAGCGGCCCCGAAGGGGAGAAAGGAACGCAAAAATGACGCGAATCGACCTGACGATCGACGGCATGGTCTGCTCCATGTGCGAGAGCCACATCTGTGACGCCATCCGCCGGGCTGTTCCTGTTAAAAAGGTGACAGCCTCCCACCGCACCGGCCAGGCGGTGGTGCTGACGGAACAGCCCATCGACCTGACGGCCCTGACGGCCGCCGTGGAGGCCACCGGCTACCGGGTCACCGCCATATCGAGCCGGCCCTACGAAAAAAAGGGCCTGTTTTCCCGTTTCTTTTGAAAAAAGCGCCGTTTGGGGCCGCCCGACGGCGCTTTTTTGACCCTAATTTGCACCATATTACAAAAAATCGCCGGGAGGCTTGACAAATGGGCCCCGCCATGCTACCATAATAAAAACTTGAAATGACAAAAGTCTTTTCAAAGCAATTATTCTGGACCACTCCCCGGGAGTCAAGGCCATACGGACAGCCGGGTCCACCGCCGACCGGCGGCTTTTTAGCTGCCTTATTGATTGAGTTGAAAGCTCAAATTTTATAAGTTGGTTACTTCATAACCGAAATGCGCGGTGGCGCAGACTTGTGAAACGGTCAATAAGAGTAGTAAAAGTATGATTGCTGTATAGACTCTGATCATTTCTTGCCGGCCCTTTTTCTGGAAAAAAGGGTTCTTGGACTGATTCGCAAGCCGTGTCCCCACGGCTTGCGTTTTTTGCGTCAAGGGAGGAGAATGGCCATGAATGTCAACAGAACCCGGCTGGATCAGAGCCGCGCCCCCATCTACGAGGCCCTGGAGAATTTCCGAAAAATGCGGGTGGTGCCCTTTGACGTGCCGGGCCACAAGCGGGGCAGGGGCAACCCGGAGCTGACCGCCTTCCTGGGCCAGCAGTGCGTGGGCGTGGACGTGAACAGCATGAAGCCCCTGGACAATCTGTGTCATCCAGTGTCGGTGATCGCCCAGGCGGAGGACCTGGCGGCGGACGCCTTCGGGGCGGCCCACGCCTTTTTGATGGTGGGGGGCACCACCAGCTCGGTCCAGAGCATGGTTCTGAGTACCTGCAAGCGGGGGCAGGAGATCATTCTGCCCCGGAACGTCCACAAAAGCGTCATCAATGCCCTGGTGCTGTGCGGCGCGATTCCAGTTTATGTAAACCCGGAGGTGGACCAGCGGTTGGGCATCTCCCTGGGGATGCGGCGGGAGCAGGTGGCCAAGGCCATTGCCGAGCATCCCAACGCCGTGGCGGTGCTGGTGAACAACCCCACCTACTATGGAGTTTGCAGCGATCTGCGGGCCATTGTCCGGATGGCCCATGAGGCGGGAATGCTCTGCCTGGTGGACGAGGCCCACGGCACCCACTTTTATTTCGGCGGGGGTCTGCCGGTGTCCGCAATGGCGGCGGGGGCGGATATGGCCTGCGTGTCCATGCACAAAAGCGGCGGCAGCCTGACCCAGTCCAGCCTGCTTCTGACCGGGCCGGGGATCAACGCCGGCTATGTGCGGCAGGTCATCAATTTGACCCAGACCACCTCCGGCAGTTATCTGCTGATGTCCAGCCTGGATATCAGCCGCCGGAACCTGGCCTTGCGGGGCAGGGAGGTATTCCACCAGGTAGCGGACATGGCGGAATATGCCCGGCAGGAGGTCAACGCCGTAGGCGGCTACTACGCCTTCGGGCGGGAGCTGCTCAACGGAGACTCGGTGTTCGATTTTGATATCACCAAGCTCAGCGTCCACACCCTGGATATCGGCCTGGCGGGGATCGAGGTCTACGACATTCTCCGGGATGAGTACGACATTCAGATCGAGTTTGGAGACATTGGCAATATTCTTGCCTACCTCTCCATCGGCGACCGGATCCAGGAGGTGGAGCGGCTGGTCAGCGCCCTGGCGGAGATTCGCCGGCGGTACCAGAGGGACGGCACCGGATTGCTCAGCCAGGAGTTCATCGACCCCGAGGTGGTCACCAGTCCCCAGGAGGCGTTTTATGCCCCCAAGCGGAGTATGCCGCTGGTGGACAGCGTGGGGCAGGTGTGCAGCGAGTTTGTTACCTGCTATCCCCCCGGGATCCCCATCCTGGCTCCCGGCGAGCGGATCACCCAGGAGATCCTGGAGCATGTCCAATACGCCAAGGAAAAGGGATGCAGCATGACTGGCCCCGAGGACCCGGAGCTGAAATACATCAACGTCTTGGCATAGGAGGTTTTTCCCATGGAAATGTGGTTCAGCGAATTTCATACCCCGGATGTGAAACACAGCATCCGGGTGGACCGGCATCTGTACTCCAAGCAGAGCGACTATCAGCGCATCGACATCTTTGAGACCCCGGAATTTGGCCGGGTGTTGACTCTGGACGGCAACGTAATGCTTACCGAGCGGGACGAGTTCATCTATGACGAGATGATCACCCATGTGCCCATGGCGGTCCATCAGGGGATCCGGGATATCCTGGTCATCGGCGCCGGGGACGGCGGCGTGGTCCGGGAGCTGACCCGGTACGACCGGGTGGAGCGGATCGACCTGGTGGAGATGGACCCCCAGGTGGTGGAGGCCTGCCGGACCTATCTTCCCAGCAACGCCTGCCGGATGGACGACCGGAGAGTCCACATCCACTTTGAAAACGCCCTGAAATTCATCCGCCGGTGCGAGGCATCCTACGATCTGATCATCGTGGACTCCACGGATCCCTTCGGGCCCTCGGAGGGTCTGTTTACCCGGGAGTTTTACGGCAGCTGCTACAACGCCCTCCGGGCCGACGGCATCATGGTGAACCAGCAGGGGAGCCCCTTCTATGCCGAGGACGCCACCGCCATGCAGCGCAGTCACCGGCGGATCGCCACCACCTTCCCCATCAGCCGGGTCTACCAGGCCCATATCCCCACCTACGCCGCCGGGTACTGGCTCTTCGGCTTTGCCAGCAAACGCTACCACCCCACCGACGATCTGGACGCGGAGGCCTGGAAGAAGCTGAATCTTCACACCCGGTACTATACCACCCGGCTCCATGTGGGGGCTTTCTGCCTGCCGGCGTTTCTGGAGGAGATGCTCATGGAGGTGGAGGACTGAGTGAGGCCCAATATTGAGACCTTCCTGGGCTGCGACGCTCCCTACGAGGAGGCAAAAATCGTCCTCTACGGCGCGCCCTTCGATTCCACCACCAGCTTCCGGCCCGGGGCCCGGTTCGGCCCCGCCGCCATGCGGCATGAGAGCTTCGGACTGGAGACCTACAGCCCCTACCAGGACCGGGACCTGACGGACCGGCCTATTTTCGACAGCGGGGACCTGGAGCTGCCCTTCGGGAGCCCGGACGCGGCGCTTTTCCACATTCAGAGCCGGGCGGCGGAGATTTTTTCCGACGGGAAGCTGCCGGTGCTTCTGGGGGGCGAGCATCTGGTGACCCTGGGGGCGGTCCGGGCGGCGGTAGAGCGGTATCCCGATCTGGAGATCATCCACTTTGACGCCCATGCCGATCTGCGGGAGGACTATCTGGGCGTGAAGCTCAGCCACGCCTGCGTTCTACGCCGGTGCCATGAGCTGGTGGGGGACGGAAGGATCCACCAGTTCTGCATTCGCAGTGGGGAACGGGCCGAATTTCAGTTCGCCCGGGCCCATACCCGGATGCACCCCTTCACCTTTGACGGACTGGAGCGGACCGTGGAGGATCTGCGGAAGCGGAACGCGCCGGTGTACTTCACCATTGACCTGGACTGCCTGGACCCGGCGGTCTTCCCCGGCACCGGGACCCCGGAGGCCGGAGGCGTAACATTTCCAGAGCTGCTCGCCGCCATCCGGACGGTCTGCAAGGCCCGGGTGGTGGCCGCCGATGTCAACGAGCTGGCCCCCATGCTGGACGCCAGCGGGGCCTCCACCGCCGCCGCCTGCAAGGTGCTGCGGGAGCTGCTGCTGGCGCTGCCGGTTTGAATTTTCAAGAGAAGGAGTTTTGAAAATGAGCAAGGTACTTGTCATTGGCTGCGGAGGCGTGGCCTCCGTGGCCATTTCCAAATGCTGCCAGGTGAGCGAGGTGTTCACCGAGCTGTGCATTGCCAGCCGCACCAAGTCCAAGTGCGACGCCCTGGCCGCGAAATTGGCCCCCCACACCGCCACCAAGATCACCACCGCCCAGGTGGACGCCGACGATGTGGAGCAGCTCATTGCCTTGATCAAGAGCTATGGGCCGGATCTGGTGATGAATATCGCCCTGCCATATCAGGATCTGACCATTATGGATGCCTGCCTGGCCAGCGGCGTCAACTATATGGACACCGCCAACTATGAGCCCGAGGACACCGACGATCCTGCCTGGCGGGCGATCTACGAAAAGCGGTGCCGGGAGAAGGGCTTCTCCGCCTATTTTGATTACAGCTGGCAGTGGGTCTACCGGGAAAAATTTGAGAAGGCCGGTCTGACGGCCCTTCTGGGCTGCGGGTTCGACCCCGGCGTGACCCAGGCCTACTGCGCCTACGCAAAAAAGCACGAATTTGACTTTATCGACACCATCGATATCCTGGACTGCAACGGCGGCGACCACGGCTACGCCTTCGCCACCAATTTTAACCCGGAGGTCAATCTCCGGGAGGTCTCCGCCCCCGGCAGCTACTGGGAGGACGGCCACTGGGTGGAAATTCCCCCCATGACCATCAAGCGGGAGTACGACTTTGACCAGGTGGGGAAGAAGGATATGTACCTGCTCCACCACGAGGAGATCGAGAGCCTGGCCCTGAATATCCCGGAGGTCAAGCGGATCCGCTTCTTCATGACCTTCGGCCAGAGCTACCTGACCCATATGAAGTGCCTGGAGAATGTGGGGATGCTCTCCACCACCCCGGTGGAATTTGAGGGGCAGCAGATCGTGCCCATCAAATTTTTGAAGGCCCTGCTGCCGGACCCCGCCAGCCTGGGCCCCCGGACCCACGGGAAGACCAACATCGGCTGCATCTTCACCGGCAGGAAGGACGGGAAGGAAAAGACCTACTATATATATAATGTATGCGACCACCAGGAATGCTACCGGGAGGTGGGGAGCCAGGCCATCAGCTACACCACCGGCGTGCCCGCCATGTGCGGCGCCATGATGCTGCTCACGGGAAAGTGGACCCAAAAGGGCGTCCACACCGTGGAGGAGTTTGACCCTGATCCCTTCCTGGAGGCCCTGGACCGGTACGGCCTGCCCAAGTCCGAAAGCCACGCCCCAGCCCTGGTGGAGTGATGGACGGCAGACCGCCCTTCGCGGGGCTGAAGGGGGAGCCGGAGGCCCTCTTCGGACATTTGAAGACGCCCTGCTATATTCTGGACCGAGCCGCGCTGGTGAAAAACGGCGAGATTTTGGCAGGGGTGGCGGCGCGAACCGGCTGCAAGATTCTGCTGGCCCAGAAGGCATTCTCCAACTTTGACCTGTACCCCAATCTGGCGCCCTACCTGGCGGGCACTGAGGCCAGCGGCCTTTATGAGGCCCGGCTGGGCTATGAGGAGATGCCCGGCAAGGAGGTCCACGTCTTCTGCGGGGCCTACCGGGCGGACGAATTTGACGAGCTTTTGCGCTACGTCGGCCACATTGTCTTCAACTCCCCCCGGCAGCTTCAGAAATTTGGCCCCAGGGCCAAGGCCGCGGGAAAGCAGATTGGCCTCCGGATCAATCCCGAGCGCTCCACCCAGGAGGGCCACGCCATTTACGATCCCTGCGCTCCCGGCAGTCGTCTGGGCGTGACCCGAGCGGTCTGGGACCGGGAAATGGATGAAGATTTGATCGGGCTGCTGGACGGCCTCCATTTCCACACCCTTTGCGAGCAGGATTCCGATGCCTTGGAGACGACTCTGGCGGCGGTGGAGGAAAAATTCGGGGACGTGCTTCCCAAAATGAAGTGGCTGAACCTGGGCGGCGGGCACCACATCACCCGCCCCGGGTACGATCTGCCCCGGCTGGAGCGGTGCGTCCGCCGGGTCCGGGAAAAATGGGGGCTGGAGGTCTACCTGGAGCCGGGGGAGGCGGTGGCGCTGAACGCCGGGTATCTTGCCGCCCGGGTCCTGGACATTGTGGAAAACGGGGAGGTTAAAATCGCCATTCTGGACGCCAGCGCCGCCTGCCACATGCCGGACGTGCTGGAAATGCCATACCGGCCCCCGGTCTACGGGGCGGAAGATGGACGTTCTATCTACCGATTGGCGGGACCCACCTGCCTGGCCGGGGACGTGACCGGAGACTTCGGCTTTGAGAAGCCCCTCAAGGTGGGGGATCTGGTGCTGTTTGGAGACATGGCCATCTACACCACCTGCAAGAACAATACCTTCAACGGCATGCCCCTGCCAGCCATCTACGCGCTGAATCCGGACGGAACCACGGCGCTCCTGGCCCGGTTCGGCTACAAGAATTTCAAGGCCCGCCTGGGCGGCCGCCCTTGACAGGAATGAAGAAATCATTTATAATGAAGAAAATTCAGTAAGGGGTGGGAAGATGAGAAGCTGATCCACATTTCGGCGTAAAAAGATAGACAGTATGGGCAAGGCTGCGCATACTGCTTCATTGTGCCGCCAAAAGTGGATTTTATGCTTCTTTTCTTCCGCCGTGGGGCTCCACGGCCGCGTTGCCATGGGCATTTTGCCCCGTCGCGCCCGGATCAAGAGAACGAATTCACAGGAACTGTTTGGCGGCAAACGGTTCCTGTATTTTTATACAGGAGCCCAAGGAAGGAGGAACCATGGCACAAATCAGCGTCAATGACCTGACCTTCTGTTATGAGGGCAGTTTCGACAATATTTTTGAACACGTCTCCTTTTCCATCGATACGGACTGGCGTCTGGGCTTCGTCGGTCGAAACGGGAAAGGGAAGACCACCTTTCTCAATCTCCTGTTGGGGAAATATCCCTATGAGGGGGCTATCGAAACCAGCGTCCGGTTTGAGTATTTTCCATTCCCCGTTCCGGCCCATGCCCCGGAGGCCGCCGCGGCGGATTTTCTGGAGGCGCTCCGACCGGGGTGCGAAAGCTGGCGGGTGTTTCGCGAGCTGCCAAAGCTGGGGGAGGACGGAGAGCTTCTATACCGGCCCTTCGACTGCTTGAGCTTCGGGCAACGGACAAAAATTCTGCTGGCGGCACTGTTTGCCGGGGAAGGGGACTTCCCTCTCATCGACGAGCCCACCAATCATTTGGATTCCACTGCCAGGGAGTGGGTGAAGCGGTATCTGGCGGGAAAGAAGGGCTTTATCCTGGTGTCCCACGACCGGGAGCTGCTGGATGCCTGCGTGGACCATGTGCTGGTGCTGAACCGGAAGACCATCGAGGTGCAGAACGGGACTTTTTCCACCTGGTGGGAGAACAAACAGCGCCGTGATCAATTTGCCCTGAGCGAGGACGAAAAGCACCGCCGGGAAATCCAGAAGCTCCGGGAGGCATCCAGGCGAGTCTCCGACTGGGCGGATAAAAGCGAGCGCTCCAAAATCGGCACCGACCCGCAAAGGGACCACGACCGGCAGAAAAACCGCCGCTCCTATATCGGCGCGAAAACCAAGAAAATGCAGAGCCGGGTCAAGCAGATGGAGCGCCGCCTGGACCGGGAGATCGAGGAACAGGAGGGCCTGCTCCAGGACCTGGAGCGGCCGGCGGAGCTAAAGCTCACCCAGCTGACCCATTATAAATCCGAGCTGGTCTCCCTTCGGGACTATTGCTTTGCGTACGACGGCATGGACCGGCCTGTTTTTGCGGGGCTGAACCTGTCTGTCAAGCGGGGAGAGCGGGTCGCCCTCCACGGGGCGAACGGATGCGGGAAATCCACGCTCCTGAAACGGATTTTGCAGGAGGCGGGCGCTGGGCGGATCGAAAGCGGGTATCGGGAATCGGGCCTCTGCCAGACCGCGCCGGGGCTGGTGATCGCCTATGTGGACCAGGACACTTCCAGGGTCCGGGGCGGGCTGACGGAATACTGCCAGAAGCACGATCTGGACAGAAGCCTGCTGTGTACCATTCTCCGGCAGCTGGATTTTGAGCGGGCCCAGTTTTTCAAGGACATGGCGGAATACTCGGAGGGGCAGAAAAAGAAGGTCCTCCTGGCCCAAAGCATGATGACCCCGGCCCATCTGTATATCTGGGACGAGCCGCTGAACTTTATCGACGTTTTTTCACGGATCCAGCTGGAAAAGCTGCTGCTGGAATACAAGCCTACCATGCTGTTTGTGGAGCACGACGGAAAATTCCGGGAAAACGTGGCGACGCGAGTGATTCGCCTGTAACCCCCAGGCGCCGGTAAACCGGGGAGCGCGGCAAGCGCCCCCGGCTTTTCCAAACGGGGTGAAATGAGAATGTGGACTGCGGGGGCGCTCCACGCCCCCGTGGTTTTTCCAAAAGAGACTTGACAAGCGGGAAATCATTCATTATAATGATGGAGCGACGGGGTGTGGCGAAGTTTGGTATCGCGCTTGGTTCGGGACCAAGAGGCCGCGGGTTCAAGTCCCGCCACTCCGACCAAGAATATGCCCCCCGGCGCAGCCGGGGGGCATATTCTTGGTCGGAATGGCGGGACTTGAATAATTCAATGCGACAGTCCGGTGGACTGTCGCCGGCCCGGGCTGGACCGGGCCGAACCTTTATTTTCTCCCCCCCGGGGAGAAAATGGAAACAAGTTCCGCCACTCCAATCAAAGATGAATCCTTGTAGTCGTTTCTTTTATATCTGGTTGGATGGTTTATCCAAATGGCAGAATTCAGCTTATAACGCTTTATGGAGGGAAATAAGATGAAAATGATGGATTGTGTTGAAGTTCTTGTGAAAAAGAAACCTATGCCAGAGATGGCGTACACAAAGGGATGCAGGGATGGATATGTTTGGAACAGCACGTAGAAGGATACTGGTTAGTTAATTTCCCTCAATACGGAGAAAAAGATGATATTGCCGAGATTGACATTCGTGAGGAAGATTTGAAGGAGATACCTGTTATGGATGCTCGAGTCAACGAGCGGATCAAGGCACAATTTGAAAAGAATGTGGAAGTAGGAAGTATTTCAGATTACTTGATTTAGAAATAGACCTCTTGCTGGCAGCTCACAAACCATCGATATTCCTGTGTTTTTTCAAATCCTTTATTTACACTTCGACCAGAAATCGGCAAGACTCATTAGAGGCTTTGCCGGTTTTTGTATTCCGAAGGCCGCCGGCAAAGCGTGCGGTTCAAACGCGTTTCTTTGGGACGGTTTATTTTATGGAGGATATTGCGGCGCCGGGGCGCATAGGCTTTTCTGAAAGGGAGGGAGCGGGATGCGCTATGTGATCCGCTACGACGGCGGGGAAGTGATCCGGGAGCGGCCGAGGCGGAGGGGCCTTTGGATCGCGGTTGGGATGGTGCTGCTGGCGGTGGCGGTGCGGCTGGCCTGGCCCAATGTAGCGGACTGGGCGGGAGAGGCGCTGTTTTCCGGGGGTTCGGAGCAGACGGTGGCGGCATTCGGGGAAATGCTGGAGGCCATGCGTTCCGGGGAGGGCTTTTCCCAAGCGGTGACGGCCTTTTGCCAGGAGGTGATGGCGGGTGCGGGCTTTTAAGGATGTGGAACTGATGCCGGGGGCATTGTTCCTGCTGGCCGGGATGGTGCTGGTGCTGCCCCTAAAGTGGGTGGCGGCGATCCTGATGGCGGGGGCGTTCCATGAGCTTTGCCATATCGCGGCGGTGCGGCTCTGCGGCGGGGAGGTGCTGTCCCTCCAGTTGGGGTGCCACGGGGCGAAAATGGTCACCTCCCCGCTGACCGGATGGGAAGAGCCGCTCTGCGCCCTGGCGGGCCCTTTGGGGGCGCTGGTCCTGCTGCCGCTGGCGCGGTTTTTCCCCAGGCTGGCCCTGTGCGCCGGGCTTCAATCCTTTTACAATCTGCTGCCGGTATATCCTTTGGACGGGGGCCGCGCGCTGCGGTGCGCCTCCTGGCACTATCTGCCGCCGGCCACCGCCCAGCGGTTTTGCCGGCTGGTGGAGACCGGCTGCCTTACCGGACTCACCGCCCTGGGCCTGCTGGGCACCTTCCGGCTGGGACTGGGGCTTTTTCCCGTTTTAGCGGCGGGCGCGCTGGTGATTCGGGTAGGACGGGAAAATAATGCTTGCAATGTGGCCGCCGCCGGGGTAAAATAGGGGCAAGAAAGAGGTGCCGCCATGACCGATCTACTGGGGCGTATTCTGCCCACGGTTCAAAAGCCCGCCCGGTACACCGGCGGGGAATACAACGAAATCCGGAAGGACGCCTCCCGAGTGCGGGTGAACGTGGCCTTCTGCTTCCCGGATACCTACGAGATCGGCATGTCCAATTTGGGGATGCGGATCCTCTATGGGGTGATGAACGCCATGGAGGGGGTCTGGTGTCAGCGGGTGTTCACGCCCTGGGCGGATATGGAGGAGGCCATGCGCCAAAACGGCCTGCCCCTCTGGGCCCTGGAGAGCGGCAGGCCGGTGAAGGAGTTTGATCTGATCGCCTTCTCCATCGGCTATGAGATGAGCTACTCCAACATCCTCAATATGCTGCGGCTGGCGGGGGTGCCCTTGGAAGCCAGGGAGCGGACGGGGCTGAAAAACATTGTATTTGCCGGGGGTGTGTGCGCCTATAATCCGGAGCCCTTGGCGGCGTTTTTCGACTTCTTCTCCCTGGGTGAGGGAGAAGAGAGCACCGTGGAGATCGTC
>CANQQU010000016.1 GCA_947626085.1 uncultured Oscillospiraceae bacterium | reverse complement strand
ATGGCCATGGCCACCTTGATATCCCCCTCCACGGCGCAGGCGGTGCCCTGCTTGATGAGCATGGAGAAGGCGGGGATCAGCATGGAGTCCAGCTTGCCCGCCACCCCCTGGGCAAAGCCGTCGTAGTGGGAGGCCACGAAGCCCAGCTTCTCGTCCTTGACCCACTGCTCGAAAGCCACCACATATTTTGCCATGTCCCAAACCTTTTCCACGGTGCCGCCGCCCTCGATGTCGAAGGTGTCCAGAATGTCCTGGGCCTTGGCCCGGATGGCGGCCTCGTCGGTGATGTGGTCGGCAATGGCCCACATCTTCTCCCAGTCGAACTGCTTGGTGTAGAGGAACATCCGGTGATACAGGTTGGTCTCGTCGATATACAGGTCCATCATGCCGGGATAGGGCCGGCCGATCTGGGCCAGATTGGTATCCCGGAACCGGCGGCGGACCTGGGCGGCCCGGCACCAGTCCTCGATCTCCGCCTGGGCGTGGGGGTCGCCCCCCTCCACCACGCCGGTGATCACCGCATGGCGCTTCCCTGCCCGCTCCAGATCGGCCACCATCTCCCCCACGGCGCCGCAGGCGTAGAGCTGGCCCAGCCAGGTGGCGGTGTCAGTGTTGGCATAGTCGGGGGCCCGCTTTTTTTGCAGGTTCACCAGCACCACCGGCACGTCCAGATCCCGGACGGCGGGAAGCAGATTGTAGCTGGTGGCATAGGTCAGCAGCTGGAGGATCACCAGGTCCACATCCGCGGCCCGGAATTTGTCCCCGGCGGCCTGGGCCAGCTCCTTGGTGGTGACAAGCCCGCCGTCGATCAGCTCCACCGTGTCCGGCAGGGTCTTCTTAAACTCGGCGTACTGGCCCTGAAATTCCGGCACCAGGCTGGGGAACTGGGGTAGATAGGCTCCCAGGGCGATGGCGAATACGCCTACTCTGGCTTTGGTTTCCACTAACATGGCGTTACCTCCTTGATGTCAAAGCTGTTTTTCACGGCCGCTCTGGCCGATTGTAGACTGTCAAATTCGCCGCCGGCGATCATCTGCACGATGAGATTGCCGATGGCCGTGCCCTCCACCGGACCCGCATAGACAGGCAGGCCCGTGGCATCGGCGGTCATCTGGTTCAGGTACATATCCTGGCACCCGCCGCCCACGATGTTGACGCTGGTATATTGTTTCCCCGTGAGCTGGCTCAAGCCTACGATGGCTTCCTTGTAGCACCTGGCCAGGCTGCGGTACACCGTCTGCATGATTTGCCCCACCGTCTGGGGCGCCGGCTGGCCGGTTTTCGCGCAATAGTCCTTGATAGCGTCGATCATGCTGTCGGGTGAAAGGAAGGACTCGTCGTTGGCGTCCACCATGGAGGGGAAGTCCGCCGCCTTTTTCGCTTCCTCGATGAGGTCCGGGAAGGAATAGGTCCGTCCGGAAGCATGGGAACTGGTCTTCCCCGCCACATAGGCCACGCCATTCAGCTCCCGGCGGATGGACTGGATCATCCACAGGCCCATGATGTTCTTGAGGTAGCGGAAGCGATACCAGGCCCCGCCCTCGTTGGTGAAGTTTTGCAGGCGGCTGGCCTCGGTGGTGATGGGCGCTTCATTTTCCACCCCCAGCAGGCTCCAGGTGCCGCTGGACAGGTACGCCGCCCGGTCGTCCCGGGCGGGCACCGCCAGGAAGGCGGAGCCGGTGTCGTGGGTGGCGGGCAGGACCACGGTGGTGTTGAAGCCCACCGCCTCCCGCATTTCGGGGGTCAGGTCTCCGACGACGGTCCCCGGCATGGACAGCGCCCCAAAGAGCTTCCCCGGCAGGCCCAGCCGGGCGATCAACGCCCGATCCCAGGTCTTGTCCGCCGCGTTCACCAGGCTGGTGGAGGTGGCGTTGGTGTACTCCTGCTTCTTTACGCCGGTAAGCCGGTAGTGGAAATAGTCCGGAATCATCAGCAGGCTCTCCGCCCGCTCCAGCTGCTCCGGATGCTCCTGTGTCAGGGCCATGAGCTGATAGACGGTGTTGAAGGTCTGGTACTGGATGCCGGTGCGGGCATACAGCTCGCTCCGGGGCACGATGGCGTCCACCAGGGCGTCCATCCCGGCGGTGCGGCTGTCCCGGTAGGCCACCGCGTCGCCGATCTGGTTCCCGTCCCCGTCCAAAAGCACATAGTCCACCGCCCAGGTGTCGATGCCCATGGTATCTGGAATTTTACCCAGGGCCTTGCAGGCCTGCATCCCCTCCAGAATGCCCTGCCAGAGATTTTCCATATCCCAGCAGTCGTGGCCGTTCCGGCGAAGCTGGCGGTTTTCAAACCGGTAGACCTCCTCCAAAACCAGCCGCCCGTCCTCCACATGGCCCAGGATATGCCGGCCGGAGGACGCGCCGATGTCCACCGCCAAATAGTAGCCTTCCATACACTGCCTCCTTTTAAAATTACGAATAGGCGTCGATCCGGTCCGCGTAAATAGACCAGAAATAGTTGGTTTTGTAATCCGGCAGGGCTGCCTCCGGCACCAGGATCCGGGCAGAGGTCCCCTCCAGCAGGTCCTGCCCCACCCGGCAGGCCCCCGGATCTAAAGCGGTGAGCCGAATTTCCCCCAGGGCGCCGCAGCCGGAGAAGGCCCCGTCGCCAATGGCGCGGATATTGCCCTGGACCGTCACCCGCTCCAAATCTTCGGCCTGGGAGAAGGCCCCGGCGGCGATGGCCACCACCGGCTTTCCCTCCCAGGAGGCGGGCACCGTCAGCGTCTGCCGAGCCTGTCCCTCCGGGGTCAGGCCCGTCACCGTCAGGCCGGAGGCGTCTTCGGTATAGGTAAAGCATCCGGCGTCGGTATTGTCCCCCTCCAGGAGCGTCTGGTCCAAAGGGGGCATGGCGGGCAGGGCGATTTGGGTGGGGCTGCTGTCCCCCAGCATGGCCTTGATGTTGCGGGCCAAGAGGCGGGTGTAGACCGTCTTTCCGCTGGAATTGAGATGGAAATTGGTGTCGAAAAACCATCCGGCAGGGAGAATACTGTCCCTGGGGTCCCCCAGAATGGGAAGATGCATCTCTTCCCTCACCGCCTGGCAGAAGTCCTCGATCCCCTGGGTCTGGGCCGCCAGCGCGTTCATGGGACAAAAGCCGTACCACACCTGGGCCCCCCTGGCCTCCAGGGCCCGGCGATAGCCTTCCACCTGCCGGATGAAGTCCTCCGTCAGCATGGCCGGGTCAAATTCAATGGGCGTGTCGCCGTCAAAGCCGCCCGGCATCCGGTTTGTCCCGCAGAGAGGGCTGACCACGTCCCCGTATTCGTTGAAAACGCTCTTGCGGTAGACCCCCTGGGGCTCCAGCCGGGTCCCCGTGAGAAAATAGGCCCATTTTTCTCCGGCAAATGACGGGAATGCCCCGGCCAGCCGGGCCAGCTTCTCCCCCGGAAGGGACCGGAGCAGATCATAGGCCCCGTCCAGCCCCTGCCAGGCGATCGCCGGGTCAAAAAAGCCGGAGAGGGTCTGCCTCTGCTGCTCCGGCAGGAGGATCACGATGTCCCCCGCCCGGATCAGCGGCTCCGACAGGTCCAGCATCACCGTGGTGCCCAGGGCGGCATACATGCCGAAATTGACCACCCGGTATTCCGGCAGCGCCCGCTCCAGAAGGGCGCTGTCCACCCCGAAGGCCAGGCTGCTGCCCCCTACCAGGACGATCCGCTTCCCCTCCGTTTGGGAAAGGAGCCTGGTTTTTTCCTTCAGCTCTCCCAGGAAGGTGTCTCCAAACTGCGCCGGCAGGCCGAAGCCCCAGGCCAGGAGCGTCGCCGGGACCGACAGCAGCAGAACCAGGCTGATCCAAAAAATCCAAGTCTTTTTCATAGGCTAAAACTGAAAATAGATAAACGCGTTCTCCCCGCCCGCCGCCAATCCGGCCAGCCAGGCAAGGCCCACCACCAAAATACCCGTAAATCCCACCAGCGCCGCCCGCTCCGGGACCGCTTCCCGCCCCAGCTGGGACAGGTCTTCCAGCGCCGGTATACACAGCAGCGGCGCCGCCAGCAAAAGCAGGGCGGGCAGGTCCAGGGGCCAGACATTCCATCCCCCGCCCAGCCGGGCGAGCAGGGCTCCCACCGCCGGCAGGGAACCGGCCCGGAACAGCAGCCAGGGCAGGCTCACCAGCAGATAGGTCCGCAGCCGCCTGAATAGGGGCGGGCATTTGATCGACTTGGGCCCAAACCGGTCCCAGAGCACCCCGCCCACCTGATAAAGGCCATGGACGGCGCCCCAGAGGAGGAAATTCCACCCGGCCCCGTGCCACAGGCCGCTGAGAAGGAAGACCAGCATCAGATTTGCCAGGTGCCGCTTGAGGCCCTTCCGACTGCCGCCCAGGGGAATGTAGACATAGTCCGTAAACCAGGAGGTCAAACTGATATGCCACCGCCGCCAGAAGTCCCGCACCGTCGTGGCCTCGAAGGGACGGCGGAAATTCTCCGTCAAATCGACGCCCAGCAGCTTGGCGGTGCCTCGGGCGATGTTGGAGTAGCCGGCAAAGTCGCAGTAGATCTGAAAGCCAAAGAGGAAGGTCGCCAGCAGCACCGCCGGGCCGCCCCCCTCCCCGCCGTAGACCCGGTCCACGAAGGGGGCCAGGCTGTCCGCCACCGCCACCTTCTGAAAATAGCCGGTCAGCAGCAGCCAGCCGCCGGCGCGCAGGTTTTCCCGGGAAAAGGGCCGCTCCGCCCGCAGCTGGGGCAGCAGCCTTTCCGGCCGCTCAATGGGCCCCGCCACCAGCTGGGGGAAAAAGGACACGAACAGGGCGTAATACCCAAAATGCCGCTCCGCCTTTACCCGGCCCCGGTACACATCCAGGACGTAGGAAAGGGTCTGGAAGGTGTAAAAGGAGATCCCGGCGGGCAGCAGTATTTTTTCCGCCGGAGAAAGCCCCGCCAGCTCCGCCAAAAACCCACCGTATTTGAAAAAGCACAGGCTCCCCAGGCAGACCGCCAGGGCCAGCCCCAGCAGCAGCAGCCGGACCCAGGGCCCGCGGCCCATCCCCAGGGCGCACAGCCAGGAAACCGCCGTGGCAAGAAGCAGCAGCCCCAGCGCAGCGGGGCTCCCAAGCCCATAAAACAGCCAGCTCGCCGCCAGCAGCAGCGCCCAGCGGAACCGGTGGGGAAGAATATAATGAAGGGCCGTTACCGTGGGGAAGAACAGGAGGAATGCCAAAGTGTTGAAATTCATGGCTTCCCTCCCCCGGCGCAGAGCAGGAACAGCCCCATGGCCCCCAGCGCCAGGTATTCCAGGGAGACCCCCAGGGCCAGGCCGGCCAGCACCGCCCCGGCTGCAAAGGCCTCCCCCAGCGCCATCCAGAGCCCCCGGCGCTTCCCAAACCGGCAGGCCAGGGCGCAGGCCGCCGCCAGCGCCAGGGGAAGCAGGGTCCAAAGCTCCATCACAGCGCCCCCTCCTTTTCCAGCTGGGCCAAAAGTGCCCGGATCACCTGATCCGTTCGCAGCGCCACGCCTTCCGTGGACAGGTGATTGTCTGTTCCGTACAGGTACACCCCGCTCACCAGAGAATCTGCCAGTCGGGAGATCACCGGAGCGGTCAAATTCGCCCGAAAATAGTCGTCCAGGGCCTGGATGGCCTCCGGCGTGCTGTCCTGGGACACCGCCAGGGCGTTGCGGGGAGAATAGGTGATGTAGACCCGCACCCCCAGGGCCTGGAGGCCCTCCGTCACCCGGTTCAGGGGGTCCAGATAAAAATCCTTGGGATAGGCGGCCACCGTGTATTTTACCGGCAGGCCGTAAATGGGGGCGTCCCCGGCGGAATTGGGCCGGTAGAGGATGTAGTCCCCATACTCGTTGTAGCTGGGGGTAGACACCGGATTCCCGTCCTCGTCAAAATCCCCGGGGGACAGATCATAGCTTCTCTCAGGCATCCCCGCCCTGCCCGCCTGAAAAGCCTGGAAGGCGGTGAACACCTGGCCGTAGTGCCGCAGATCCAGCAGCGACACCAGGTCGTAATCCGCCTCCGCCAGCATGAAAAAGGCGTCGTCCAGGTCGTTGGTGGTGCAAAATTGCCGCTTGGCGGCGTCCAGCTCCGGGCTGTGGAGGAAAACGTCCCCCTCCCGGAGATAGCGGGCGATCAGCTCGATCTGGGGCAGGGCGTTGGTGTAGGCGAACACGCCCATGTTGACCACCCGGTAGTCGGGAAAGGCCCGGTCGATGGCGGCGCTGTCGTAGCCAAATCGGGCGGAGGAACCGGAGAACAGAACGATCTTCCGTTCCCCTGCCAGGGCTTTCAGCCGGTCCATTTTATCGGCAAAGGTGGCGTAGTAGGTGCCGCTGTACACCGGCCCCCGGGCGGCGTTGATATGGAGGGTCCGAAAATCCTCGCAGCCGGAAAACGCGTAGTCGCTAACGATGGTCAGGGTGTCGAAAATCGTCAATTCCCGGAGCTGGGAACCGGAAAAGGCCCCGTCGTCGATCCGCCGCAGGGTCGGGGGCAGAATTACCTGCCGGCAGGCCCCGTTTTCAAAGGCCCCCGCCCCAATGGCGATGACCTTCCGCCCGCCCAGGGTCTCCGGCACGCACACCGTCCCCATGGATCCCAGCCAGGCGGTGATCTGTACGCCGTCCCCCTGGGGCTCCCAGCGGAAGTCCGTCTCTGGGGACCAGGGTTCCCACTGGGCATAGAGGGTCCTGCCGGGCTCCGCCTCGATTCTGCTTCCCAGCCCGACGGCGGTCCCGCTGCCGTCGGCGGCGGTGTTCCAGCCCACCAGGGTGTACCCCTCCCGGGTGAAAAGTCCCGCCCGGGCGGTGTTCCAGCGGCGGTGGGAAGGGATCACCGGGACCTCCACAGTCGCGCCGCCGGGGTAGTTGGGGTCATACAGCAGGGAAACGCCGCTCTTTTCGGCAAAAACCGACACTGTCTTGGTGTACCGCACCTCTTTCAGCCGCAGCTCCACCACGCCCCCGGCTTGGGGAATCAGCTCCGCCCCCGGCCAATCCGTACCGGTGATGGTGTAGCCCTCCTTGGCCTGGAGGGAAAAAACCATGTCCTCCCCCGGAGCGCACCGGCAGAGATAATCGCCAGCGGTGAAGCCCTCCCCTTGCTCTAAGACCACCTGACATTCCGGCAGGCGGTTTTCCGGGACCCGGGCGCAGCCGGTCAGGCACAAAAGGCAGATCAGAGCGCAAAGAAATTTTTTGCCCATCTCTGATCTCCCCTTCATGTCCTAAATTGTCCGGAGCCGCCCCCAGAAAAAGCTGGGGGCGGTCGGGCTTTGAGAAAAGTTACGCTTTGGTGGTGTCGAAGAAGGACGCCGCCACGCTGACGATGGTGGCCGCCAGGCAGCCGGCGATGCCCACAATGGCGCTGGTCAGGTCGGCCATGGTCTTGGCGTTGCCTTCAAAGGTCATGATGGAGGCAATGCCGTTGATCCGGACGCTGACGAACAGGAGCGTCGCCACGACCAGCAGCACAGAGGCGGCTACGGGCAGGACATCGGTCCAAATGGGGGTCCCCTTCTGGGTGACGACCAGGTAGACCGCCTGCACCGCCACCGCGATCACCAGGCAGGCCACCACGGCGGGATTCACGCCCAGGTTGGAGAAATAGTCGGTCCCGCAGTTGATCAGGTAGGCCACCAGACCGACAACAGCCAGGATGGCGGAGCATGCGGTGGTGTAGAAACCGACGGATTGCTTTTTCATATCCATATCAATGTTACCTCCTAGCTCAGTTTTCTTTACGCTTGGCGGACATGACATACATGGCGGCGCAAGCCACGGTCAGCACCGCGAAACCGATCTGCAGACCGGTCAGCACATTGTCGTACACGGTGCGGACGCTGACCAGCCGGGAGTTGGAGGACAGGCCGTCCAGGGCGTTGGAGTTGGCCAAAGCGTAGTTCTGCCAGGTCATGGCCTGCTTCAGCGCGGCAAGCAGGGTCTCGTCCTTGCTCACGTTGTCCACGGTCCAGTAGTTCCACTTTTCGGACACGGCGGCCATGGTGCTCTCGCCGGTGTTGCAGGTCATGGTGACGCCGTTGAGGACGGCTTCCTTCAGCACCGCGTAGTTGGCGCTCTGGATGAAGTCCTCGGAGATCAGGCCCTTGTAGCCCCACTCCTCCCGGAGGATGTCGATCATCAGCCCGGTATGGGAGTTGGCGGTGAGGCAGCCCACCCGGTTGAAGGCGGTCATGAGGGCCAGGGCGCCGTCTTCCACGATGGCCTGGGTGCCCCGCAGCTCGTTCTCACGGGCCTGCTGCTCGGTCATGAACACAGCCACGCCGGTACGGTTGATCTCGGTGTCGTTAAAGGCCAGGTGCTTGGGCGCGATCAGGCAGCCGTACTTCATGCCGCCCTGGACGAAGGAGGTACCCTGCTGGGCGGTCAGGACCGCGTCCTCGGAGTAGTACTCATGGTTCCGGGCGTTATAGGGCAGCCGGTGCAGGTTGGTGCCGCAGCCCCAGTAGATGGTCAGGTTTGCCCAAAGGGAGTAGTTGCCGCAGATCTCGCCGTACTCCTTGGCCAGCTCCTTGCTGAAGGTCTGGGCGATGACGGTCTCGTTGCTCATGGTGCCGAACTTGTAGGCCAGGTTGGGATCGTCGGGGGACACCACACAGGGATCGCCGGAGGAGGCGTCGGTGTTGGCGTACTGGCCCAGGGTGTAGGAGTAGATGCCGTTGGGGCCATCGTTCTGGATGACCTCGGGGGACATGATGGACTCAACGGCCTTGGTGGAGGTGCCGCCGAAGCCGGTGCGGATCATGCAGTCCTCCAGGAGGATCTGGTCCATCAGCATACCCCAGCGCTCGTCCTCGATGTCGGTGACGCCCTTCAGGTCCGCCAGGGTGACGCCGTTCTTGGCCCCGAAGATGACGCTGCCGGGATTGCCGTTGGCGGTGATGGTGTAGTTGTCATTGTCCAGGACGTCCACCATTTCCGCGGTGGCGGTCAGATCCATGTAGGTCTTGGGCCAGGTGCCGGCCCAGTCGGAACGGGACAGGTAGGTGACGGTGCCTTCGCCCATCCAGTGATTCAGATCCATGTCGGCCAGATGGTTCTCAACAGCCACGCCGGTCTTGGTGTAGGCCAGGGTGGTGTCGTCCAGGGCGGACAGGTTCCAGGTCTTCACGTTGGCGGCCACGCCCTCGGCGGTCATGCCGTCGGAAGCGGTCTTGCCCTGGGCGGCCAGGACATTGTTGGCGGCCTCATGGGCGCCGTTGCCGATGGTGAAGTAGTAGTCGCCGGCATCCAGGATGTAGTTGCCCTTGGTGCCGATGGCATTGTCGGCGGTGCTGTCCCAGCTGGCCATGTTCTGCACATCGGCCACGATGGTCACCTGCTCGGAGGCGCCGGGGGCCAGCTCGCCGGTCTTGGCGTAGTCCAGCAGCTGCACGCCGGCCTTCTCCACGCCGTGCTGCTTGTCATAGTCGGTGTAAGGAGTGGAGACGTAGAGCTGGACCACGTCCTTGCCCGCCACGTCGCCGGTGTTGGTAACAGTGACCTGGGCGGTGACGGTCTTGGCCGCCAGATCCACGGTCAGGCTGTCCAGGGTCTGGGTGAAGGCGGTATAGCTCAGGCCGAAGCCGAAGGGATAGGAAACCTCGTTGTCGTAGCTCCAGGCCACGCCGTCGGCGCTGCCGATGGCATTGCTGGCGTTGCCCTGGCCCAGGACAGCGTCCATGTAACGGGTCTCATAGTACTTGTAGCCGATGTAGATGTTCTCGGCCTCCACCAGGGCGGAGTTCATGGAGACCTCGGGGTTGCCGTTGGTCCAGGCGTAGTTGCCATAGTTCTGGGCGGCGGGAGAATTGGCGTTCACCACCGCGTAGGTGTCGGCCAGGTGGCCGGAGGGGTTGGCCGCGCCGGACAGAACGTCCGCCACGCCGTAGAAGCCGTAGCCGCCGGGCAGGCCGATCTCCAGGATGGCGTCCACGCCGTCGTTGTGCTTCAGCTCGTCGATCTCCATGGCGCTGGAGTTGTTCAGCAGGACGATGACCTTGCCGTTGGCGCCCTTGGCGTCGATGGCGGCCTGGATCAGATCCCGCTCGTCGTCGGACAGGCCGAGAGGATCGGTCTGGTTCAGATCCTGCTCCGGATCAACACCGGCGGCGCCGGGCATATAGCTCCGGTTCTCACCGGCGGCCCGGGCCAGGGTGACGATCATCACGGGGTAGTCGTTCAGGGTGTCCTTCCAGCCGGCGTTGGCGGAGGTCATGGCGTCCTGAGAGGGCTCCTTGCTGCTAAACACGCCGCCGATGGAGGGCGCGGTGATCCGGGTGTAGGTGATGGTGCCGCCCCAGCTCTCGATCTCGGTGGTGAACACGGACTCCAGGGACTTGTAGAGGTCCTGCAGGGTCGTGTTGATCTTGTAGCCCTTGGCGGTCAGGGCCTGGACAAAGTCCACGGTGTCCGCGTCGGTGCCGTGATTCTCGTTCAGGCTGGAGCCCATGTCGCCGCCCATCACGGGGTAGTAGCTGGAGAAGCCCAGCAGAGAGACCTTCTGGGTCTCTTCGGCGGTCAGGGGCAGGGCGCCGTTGTTCTTGAGAAGAACAGTGCCCTCCTCATTCATCCGCTCGCCCAGGTCCTCGATGGCGTCCAGCAGGTCCTTGGTGCTGGAATAGTCGGACTTGTAGGTGTACAGGTCGGTTTTGTCACCGCTCTCGTCGGTGACAATCTCGCTGCTGTGGGTGCCCAGGAATTTGTCGATGTCGGTACGGAAGCCCTCCACCAGCACCTGGCCCACCAGCGCTACCGCCAGCAGAACGGCGGTCACGGTGGTCAGGCCGCGCCACAGACGCATTGCGGCACGGCCGCCCTTGGTGTTTTTGCTCATGATTTTCCTCCTTATCTCATCACGTTTTATGGCAGGCCGGGGGGCAGCCCCGGCCCAGCTCACAGATTATTTTCCCTTTTTCCGGGCGGCGATGGCGGCCTGCTCTTCCTTCAGGTTCTTTTCCACGGTGAACAGGAAGATCAGCACGCCGCAGACGGCGTAGCACACGGTCTCGATCCAGATATAGCTGATGGACAGCGCGTTCTGGGCGGCAGCGCCCTGGACGCCCTGGCCGAAGACCATGTTCTGGTCAAAGTTGGCCATTTTCAGCAGGGCGTTGAGGATGGAGGTGCCGATGGGAGAGGCGGCCACCATCAGAGAGCTGTAGATGGACATGGTCAGGCCATCGGTGCGGATGCCGCTCTTGTACTCGATGTGGTCGATGACGTCGGCCAGCATGGCCAGGATCAGGTAGCAGGCGGGAGAGGAGCCCAGGCACTTCAGGGCCACGCCGATGGCGACCATGATGATGTTGGTGGGGAACAGGCCGGCGATGACGCCGCCCACAGCGCCCACGATCATGCCGATCCCGGTGATCTTGGCCTTGCCGAACTTATTGGCCAGGGGCACCACCACCACGGCGGCCACGGCCATGGGCACGGCGCCCAGGATGCTCAGGACGGTCTGAGCAATGCCCCAGTCGCCGCCCAGCATGGAGCTGTCCACCACCCACTCGCAGAACTGGGTCATGGACCCGTTCTTGATGGCGCCGGACCACTGGAACAGCAGGTAGAAGATGATGACGATCCACCACCACTTCTCGCTGGTGACGGCCTTGAGCTGGGCGCTGATGGAGACGTTCTTGGTCTCCTGCTTCTCGGACTTGCCGGAGACCAGATCCTCCTCCGTCACCCGCTCCCGGGTGAACTTGAACTGGAGGTAGGCGGTCATGGCGGTGAAGATGGCCACAGCCAGCATCACGATGAACCACCGGTTCTGGTCATTGCCCAGGACGTTGGAGGCCAGGATGGGGAACACCATGGAGCCGGTGCCCATGACCGCCAGGCCGGCGATGTTGGTGAAGGAGGCCAGGGCGCCCCGCTTCTCCGAATCCCGGGTGGAGACGGGGATCATGGTGGAGTTGGCGGTGTTGTAGATGGGGTACGCCACGGAGTAGTACAGGTTGTAGGCAATGGCGATCCAGACCATCTTGGCGCCCTCGCTCTCGAAGGGAACGATGAACATCAGGACGCTGGCGATGGAGAGGGTCAGAGCGGAGAGCAGGATCCAGGGCCGGGCCTTGCCCGCCAGGACCTTGGTCCGCTCGATGAGCTGGCCTACCACCAGGTTGGCGATGACGATGAAGATCGTACTCACCAGCGGCAGCACCGTCAGGAAGCTGTTGTCCAGGCCCAGCACCTCGTTGAGGTACTTCTGGAGCATGCTGGTGAAGATGCCGGAACTCAGCAGGGCGCCGAAGGGTCCCAGGAAATAGCCGATGACCATTTCCGGCAGCTTCACGTCGTTGGTTTTGATGGCGGAGCTGGTCAGCGGGGAGCTCCAAAAGCCATCATTTTTCTTGCTCATAGGGATTCATCCTTTCCTAAAAAGTTTATAAACCTCGTTCCGAGGGATATTACATGGGGCAGGATTCGGTGTAGCGGCCGCTGGGGAAGCTCTTCTCCGTGCCGTCGGGGAGGGTCAGCTGGCAGGTGGTGCCCACGGGGACCTGGATGGTGACGGTGAAGGTGCCGTTTTCCACCTTCCATTCCGACGCCGCCTTGCCGTAGGGCGTGATCACGCTGCCCTTGGCCCAGGTGATGCCGCCGCCCACCAGGGGCTTGACGTTGAACACCTTGTAGCCCGGCTCCACGGCCTCCAGGCCCGCCACCCGGCGATACAGGAAGTCGCCCACGGCGCCGCTGGCATAGTGGTTGTAGGAGATCATCATGTCGGTGCCGTCGTTGCTGATGGGGCACACGCCGTTCTCGTCCAGGCCGTCCCAGCGCTCCCAAATGGTGGTGGCGCCCATCTTCACTTCATACAGCCAGGAGGGGCACTTGGTGTTCAGGAGCATCCTAAAGGCGGTGTCGGCATGGCCGTTGTCCGCCAGGGCGAACAAAATGAAGGGTGTGCCGGGGAAGCCGGTGCCGATGCAGTAGTCGTTTTTCTCCACCAGCTTCACCAGATTGTCCGCCGCCTGGGCCTTCACGGTCTCATTGGGGAACATATCCAGATAGAGGGGCAGGACGTAAGCGGTCTGGAACTCCTCAAGGAGCTTTCCGTGGCCGTCGGTGAGGATGGAACAGTAGGCGTCGGCCACCTTGCCGCTCAGATCCCGGTAATATTCCGCGTCCTCCTTCTCCCCCAGAATGTCGGCGATCTTGGCCACCAGACCGCTGGTGTTTTTCAGGCTGGCGGTGGCGGTCCACTTGCTCCGGGCCTGCCACTGGCTCATCTTGGGCACGTCGGGGGCCACCCAGTCGCCAAAGTGGAACACGCCAGGGGTGTGCCAGATGTAGCGGTGCTTGCCGAAGCTGAGGAGGCCCGCCCAGAAGGTGCAGGCTTTCACATATCTCTTCATGCCGGGGTAGAATTTCCGGAGGATTTCCACGTCTCCCCTGGCCCGGTACTCCGCCCAGGGCACCAGAATGCAGGCGTCGTCCCACCAGTCCACCGCCATATCCGGCATGGTGGCAGGGAAGCCGTAGCTGTGGCGGGGCACGGTGTTGGGCAGGCCGCCGCCGGGGAACTGCTCGGCCTTTACATCCAGCATCCACTTGCCCAGGAACCGACTCATGTCGAACAGGTAGCAGGCCGTGGGAGAGAACACGGCGATGTCGCCGGTCCAGCCCATCCGCTCGTCCCGCTGGGGGCAGTCCGTGGGAATGTCCACCAGGTTGGACTTGGCACCCCAGATGATGTTGCTCTGGAGCTGATTGAGCATGTCGTTGGAGCAGGTAAAGTCGCCAATGCGCTCCAAATCGGAGTACAGCGCCCAGGCGGAGACCTGGATATCCTGCTCTGCGATGCCCTCCACACTGATGTAGCGGAAGCCCATGTAGGTCAGCCGGGGGCTGTAATGTTGCTCACCGTCGGCGCAGATGTAGGTAGCGGTGGCCTTGGCGGTGCGGAGGAACTGGGTGTTCAAGGTCCCGTCGGGGTTTAGGATTTCCGTGTGCTTGACGGTGACAGTCTGGCCCTTCTTGCCCTGGATCGTCAGGTCCACCACACCGGCGAAATTCTGGCCGAAGTCGTAGATCAGGGCCCCGGAGGGGAGCTTGGTGCAGGAAATGGGCTCCATGCGCTCGTGGGCCTTCACAGGCGCGCCGTAGTCCGCCATGATCTTGGGATCCACCCGGAGCTGCTCCAGGGTGGCGCCGCGCCAGGTGACGTCCTCGGGGCGAACGGTGGCATCGTAGGTCTCGCCGTCGTAGAGGTCCGCCATTTTGTAGGGGCCGTCCTCGGTGACGGACCAGCTCTCGTCGGTGCCCACCACCTCCTGGGTCCCGTCCTCATAGGTCACCCGCAGCTCCAGCAGCAGAGCCTGCCGGTCGGCGGACACCCGGTTGCCCCGGGTGAAGACGAAGGAGCCCACGGCCCAGCCGCCGGCCACCACCGCCTGGATGGTGTTCTCCTCCCCCAGAAGGGCGGTCACATCGTAGGTCTGGTACTGCAAATTGGTCTTGTAGGAGGTAAATCCGGGAGCGAAATACTGGTCTCCGGCCTTTTGACCGTTGACGGACAGCTCGTAGACGCCCATGGCGGTGGCGTAGATCTTGGCGCCAGCCACCTTTTTCTCCGGCTTCCAGGTCTTGCGGAAGGTCATGGGAATGGGCGAGACCTTGGCCTCCGTGAATTTGTAGGCGCCGTCGGAGATCCACTTGCCCTCCCAGGGAAGGTCCATCCGCCCGGTCTCAAAATTCACCTGGGCAGAGGCGGTCTCCCCGGCGTCGTCCTGGGCCTCCACCGTAGCGGTGTAGTGGGTGAAGGGCGTCAGGGCCGGGCCGTCGTAGCAAACAGCGATCTGGGACTCGGTGACGGTCTGCCACGGACCGACCTTGATCACCGCCTGCTTGAGAGCGGCGCCGGGGCGGTCGCTTTCCAGGGCGAAGGAAAATCGGGGCCTGCTCACATCGGTGATGCAATCCTTTGTCAGATTCTCCACCGCGAAACGCGTGATGTTCAGCATAGTATCCTCCTTCAATCGAAATATTTCCGACCCCCTTGGGGGTTTCCTTTTTGTCAAGCATACAATAGCACAAAAAATGCCCCCTGTGGGGGCAAATGCGTAATCCGTTGCTTTCTTTGCACAAACCGTTTTGGATGTTGGCTAAAATATCTAATCAAAACGCCCGAATTTTCAGCAATATGCCGAAAACTCGGGCGTAGGTTCTAGTTCTTCTCCTGCTCCGTGGGGATCAGTACCCCCAGGGTGAACCATCCGTTCTCCGCCTTCAGCGTCAACGAGCCGCCGTACTGCTCCACCGTTGAGCGGATGCTTTTCAGTCCGTAGCCGTGTTGGGAGCGGTCGGCCTTGGTGGTCTGGGGCAGCGCCTCCCCGGTGGCCACGTCCTCCAGGCAGCGGTTTTCCAGGCTCATCCGGAGAAAGCCCCGCTGCTGGCTTACCGACAGATGGATCACCCGCTGCTCCGGTTCCGCCACCTTGCTCACGCCCTCGATGGCGTTGTCCAGGGCGTTGCCCAGCAGGGTACTCAGCTCCACCACCCCCATGAAATCCAGGGCGTGGCCGTCCGCCACGCAGGTAAACTGGATGCCGTGGTCCTGGCAATAGGCGCTCTTTCGGGTGAGGATGGCGTCCATGACCCGGTTGCCGGTGTGGCACTGAATGTCGAAGGCTCGGATCTCCCGTTCCAGCTGGTCCAGCACCGCCGTCTTGTCCTTGGAGTCGATCTCCGAGCGGAGGACGGCGATTTGGTGCTTCAGGTCGTGGTATTTCCGGTTGACCATCTCCATGGACTCCCGGCTGAGCTGATAGTTGGCGTACTGCATGTTCACCACATTTTGCAGAGCCGTGACTTCCCGCAGGGTGTAGGCGTCGCACAGCTGCAAATGGTGGGCGTACAGGATCGCCACCCCTCCCAGATAGACGATGGTGCGGATGTTGAATGCCTCCGCCGGCCGCTGGGTGGTGAAGGGCGACTCCACCGCCGCGAAGCTCAGGCTGGACAAAATGTAGATCACTAGGGCGATGGCCACGGTACTGACGCAGGCCGCCCGGGTCACGGGCATTTCGGCGCTCTCCTTCAGATGGATTCGCTCCAGGGCGTACATCAGGAGAAATACCGCCCCCTCGATGACCAGGATAAACACCGCCTGGACCCAGAGCCGCTCAAAAAATACCACCCTCCGGGCGTAGAACATATACAGCTGCCAGGCCAGGGAAATGGCAAAGCCCCCCAGGATAAAGGCCCTGGCGCAGTAATAGACCCCCCGGTAGCCGTCCTCCCGGCACAGCAGCAGGAAGGGCACAGCGGTCCAGATGGCAAAAATGGACATGCCAACATTGAAAGGAAACCCGCTTAGCGCCGCCACCCGGTCCATGTAGGGGATCATGGGCAGAAAAAGGGCCAGGGCCGCCGCCCAGAATTTCCAGCCCTTCAGCCGTTTGGGCAGCATGCTCATGTACAGCAGGCAGGAAAAGCTGTGGGTCAGGGCCGTCCAGTACCCGGGAATGTTTTGCAGCTCGCCGCTCATCAGCCCACCTCGTTCATGTAGCTGTTCAGGGCGTCCAGGAACGCCTTTTTCTTGGCCCGGCTGATCTGCACCGGGGTGCCGTGAACCAGAGCGTCGTCTCCCCGGATGCCGTCCACATGCTCCAGATTCACCAGGTAGCACTTGTTGCACCGGAAGAAGCTCATGCCCGCCAGACTCTCCTCCACCTCTTTCATGGTGCCGGTGGCGGTGAACAGCCCGTCGGCGGTGTGATAGGCCAGGCTGTGGCCGTCCACCTCCACGAAGTAGATCCGCCCGGCCTCCACCTTTTGAGAGCCGCCCCGGTTGGCCAGGTACAGATAGCGTTTGGTGCGCTTTTGCAGCCGGCTGATGGCTTTTTCCAGGCTGGTGGAGAAGGTAAAGTAGGAAAAGGGCTTGAGGATATAGTCCAGCGCGTCCACAGAGTAGCCCCGGATGGCGTAGGCGGACATATTGGTGATGAAGATGATGGCAACCTCCCCGTCCCGCTTCCGGATCTCCCGGGCGGCGGTCATGCCATCCATATAATTCATCTGAATGTCCATCAGAATGATGTCGTACTCCGCCCGGTAGTCCAGGGCGATCTCGTCCCCATCCCGGAACTCCCGGACGGAAAAACGGGTATGGTTTTCCCCCTCGAACCGGGTCAAATATTCCCGCAGCTGCTTGGTATACAGGGGGTCGTCTTCCACCAGAGCAATCCGAATCATAGCTTCCTCCCATTCCCCAAATCGGCCAAATCATCCTTCTTAATTATTTTATTTTTAGTTGGTTTTTTTGTCAAGGATTTTGTTGGGAAACACCCGGCCCGTCAAAAGGCCGAGAAAAAGAGCAGGAGCATGAATAATCGCGTCTTGCAAATCTCAAATAATCCTTGCATCTTGGCGAACGCTTTGCTATACTCAGATCATAAGCAAAATCGTCAGACAAACTGTGTAAAGGAGGCCCCTGTATGACCGTCAATTCCAGCAAGCTTCAGAAAAAGAAGGCCGAGGAGGAACACTATTCCCAGGAGGAGGTCATCTCCGCCGAGGTGCGTCTCTATTCCGACAATTCTCAAGTCCTGTCCGATTTGGATGAGGTCAACCGGAATCTCCAAGCGGTCAATTCTGAGTTGGAGCGCTTCACCAACAGTGCCGACCGAACCGATTATGCCATTGCCGTGGGCAGCGGCATCCTGGCCGGGCTCCTGGACAGCGTCTTTGTGGGGGCGTTCAATTTAGAGGAAGCAGACCAATGGGGCAACGAAAAGGTAAATGACTTTGTGCTGACCGTCGCTAAAACCCAGGGTTATCGGGGTGCCGAGCTTACAGGAGCAATAGAACACCTGGAAGATCTGTTCCCCATTGCGGCAGATAAGGCAACCAACGAATTTGGCGGAGGCCTCCAGCACCACCTTCGTGACTTCTCCCATCACCCGACGCCCGTGGGCCTGATCTGTTCGATTCTGACGCAGTTTACGGGAAAGGTCTATGGGACAACCAAAGCCGGTGTTTTTCAGTCTGTTCAGCTCAGTGAAGACGGGTTCCTCCTTATAGGAAAGACTTTCCCTGAAAAAATCATGTTTGGCGTCGTAAACTGGGCGTTCCATCTCGCAAGCGATATGGCCGGTTCCTCCGGCTCTGTGAGAAATAACCGCCTGGGAACGGGGATTCCCGGTCCATTGGTCTCCATTTTGAAGGAGCTGTCCTCCACGCCACTGTTCCGAAAGATCAACAAAGACGGAAATAAGGAGTTTTCTGTTTTCATTTCCAAGCTGTTCAACGGCACATTGCTGATGGAGCGAGACGAGAATAACAAGCTGATTCCTCACAAATTCGACCTGCGGACAGAGCTGGGCGTCGCTCGCTATACTGGTCGGCAGGCAATTCCGGTCCTGCTCAACGAATGCGTCGTCCGATCGTTCTATTCCCTCCGGAGGCTTGCCATGGAGCTTGGCAGCACCAAGCTGGACAGCATCCAAGATCTCGCCACGCTGAATTGGAACCGGATCCTGCCCTTCCGGAATAGAACCGTGGACCGGATGCTCACGATCTCCTCCATGACCTTCACCGTGGCGGACACCGCCGACGCGGCGATCCACGCCGCTATTGAAACCGGTGGAAATTGGGTGCTATTCTCTGGGAAATTCGTCGCGCGGTTCAACTATGTGGGGGCAGGTCGGGCGGCGCTGGCCATCGTGAAGGAGATCTCCGACGACAAGAAGGAGACCCAGCTGCTCCATGAGAAGGTGCTCCTGTCCGATCAAAAGGCCTCGTTGTTTTTGGGGCAACTCCAGGAATTCAAGGCCCGGCTGGAGGAACGGGTGTCCAATTATCTGGCGGAGGATCTTACGGAGTTCATGTCGGGTTTCGACTACATGCGCCAGGGCCTGGACAGCGGCAATTCCGATCTGGTCATTCACGGGAACGTCATCATTCAAAAGGTTCTGGGCCGGGAGCCCCAGTTTACAAATCAGGAAGAATTTGACACGTTGATGGAATCGGATATTCCGTTGACGCTGTGATAGGAGGCAACGCAATGGCAAAAAATGAAAGCGACAAGGAAAAGGGCGGCGGTATTCTGAACACGCTCCACGGCGCGATGGATTCCGTCAAAGCGACGGTACAGAATGTGAAGCTGCCGGAGATCAAGGCGCCGGAGATCAAGGTCCCCGATCAGGTCAAGGACCTGTTCAAGAAAAAGCCCCGCGTGACCGAGCCGGAGGACCCCGTCAAGCCCCTGAAACTCAAGGCAGTCTCCACCCAGAACGCCATCAAGGTCATCTACTATCTGATGGCGGCAGACGGTGAGATCTTCCACAGCGAGGAGGAAAAATTTGACGCCATCGGCACGGAGTTGGATCCCGGCTTCTCGGCGCACCGGGAGCAAATCATCCAGGACTGCCGGGCTCAAATGGAAAAGATCATCGATCCCGAGGACTACTATGATGTGCTTCAGGATGGGGTGGAGCAGGCGCTTTCCTCCTCGGTTCAGACGGAGGACACCTTCATCACCCCAAAGCTGCTGGTCTGGGATCTGCTGACCGTGGCCTACAGCGACGAACACTACGACGATACGGAGCGGCGGCTCCTAAAGTACATCACCCGCAAGCTGGGCATCGACAAGGCGATTTTCCTGGAGATGGAGAGCAGCATCCTGACCCTGATGGACCTGGAAAGGGAGCTGGCCTGGATCAAAACCACGGACCGGCCCTATATGACCATCGAAACCATAGTCAACGAGATCACGGACCGGAAAAACGTGATTTTTGAGAGCGTGAAGGATCTGATCGCGCTTTAAGACGGGAGGAATCAAAATGCCATTACCGCTGTTATTTATCGGCGTCGTCGCGGCAACGGGGGCGCTGGGCGTTGGGAAGACCGTAAAGGCGGGGGTTGACGCCGTCAACGCCAGCAATATCAATAAAAATGCCAATGAGATCGTGGAGGACGCTACAAAGCTGCTGAACGCGCAACGGCTGGCCTGCGGCAATTCCCTGTCCCATCTGGGCAGTGAAAAGCTGTTTGTGCTGAATTCCAGCATGACGGCATTTCTGGACACCTTCACAAAAATCAAAAACGTGGACTTCCGGGAGACCGAGGGCTTAGATGAACTGCGCCGGCTTCATGTGGATGAAAAGGACTTTGCAGAAATGAAGACCATGGTGAGCTTCGCCGGGTCCCTAGCCGGCGGGGCTGTAGCCGGGACTGCCGGCGGAGCGCTGGCCGCCTTTGGGGCCTATGGCGCGGCCCAGGCTCTGGCCTGCGCCTCCACCGGCACCGCCATCGCCGCCCTCCACGGCGCGGCAGCCACCAACGCCACCCTGGCCTTCTTCGGCGGCGGCTCCCTGGCGGCAGGCGGGCTCGGTATGGCCGGAGGCACCATGATCCTGGGCGGGCTGGTGGCAGGTCCGGCCCTGATGGTCATGGGCTTTGTAGCGGGCAGTGCCGCCAAGAAAAATCTGGAAAAAGCCTACGCCAACAGATCGGAGGCCATCCAGATCGCCTCCCAGCTGAATACGGCATCCTTGCAGTGTGAGACGATCCGCCGGCGAACCTATCTGTTTTACAATCTGCTCGCCCGGCTGGACGCCTATTTCCTGCCCCTGATTTACAAAATGGAGGACATCGTCAAGGCCGAGGGGGACGATTACAGGTGCTATTCTCCCACCTCCAAGCAGGTCATCGCCTCCTGCGCCAGCGTGGCAGTTTCAGTCAAATCGGTCCTGGATACGCCGCTTTTAACGGACGATGGGCTCCTGACAGAAGAGTCTGAGAGTAAAGCCACCAGTATAGAAGGCTTCCTGAAAAATATGAGAATTCCTTATTGATGTTTTAGGAAAGAAAATAAGGGTGCGGGACTATCCCCCAAACAAAACGACCGCTCTCCACAGCTCGGAGGGCGGTCATTTTTTGCTGTGTACAGGCAGCGGATTTTGGGATATGCTCTGCCTCGCTTTTGGGCGCTCCCCCTGCTTGGAAGCCGCTGATGTTACATGTATTTTCGGAAGAAGGCGCACTCGTCGTCGTTACACGCCCTTGCCTCCAGCAGCGGCAGGTTCACATGAAATACATGGCCCACCTGCTTGTCCTCCTCCCTGCCGTAGCACTTCCAGGCGGCCTCCACGCCCTTTTCCCGGAGGAACTGGTACATGGGCTCCGCCGCTTCCCGGAGAAAGTCGTTACAGGCGGTAGCCAAATACGCCGGCGGGTAGCCGCTGCCGATGGCGTCCAGCTCCCGGAGGCGGGGGTCGCTTTCGTCCAGGTCCCCAAAATAGTCCAGCTGGATCCCCTCCCGGGGCTCCTTGGCGCGCTGGGCCAAATCGTACATTCCACAGTTAAGTCCCAAGGCCCGGAGCGTGACTCGGGGCACCCGGAAGGAAAAGAGGGCGGCGTATTCCGGGTTTTCCCAAATGGCGGCATACTGGCTGGCCAGCTGGGCCCCCGCCGAATCCCCCACCAGCACCACCCGCTCCGGGTCCAGGTGCAGGCTCGCGTCCGCCTCCGTCAGCCAGGTCAGGACCCGGTTCAGGTCCTCCAGCGGCGTGGGGAATTTCCACCTGGGGGCCAGGCGGTAGTTGAAATTCACCACGGCAAACCCCCGCCGGGCCAGGTCCATGCAATAGCGGCGGTAGATCTCCTTATTGCCGTAGACATACCCGCCCCCGTGGACGCTGACGATGGTGGGCAGTCTCCCCGCCGCCCCCTTGGGGAAGTACACATCTAGATGGTTGGCTCGCCCATGGGGGCCGTAGGACAGATTCCGTTTTTGGGCCACCCCTTCGGGCAGGGGGATCTTCCGGTCCCGGAGAAAATCGGAAATGGAGGCGTAAAACCGGAACCCCAGCGCCTGGGAGGTCATACCTGGTAGAGGGGGTACTTCCGGCAGATCTCCGCCACGGTGTCCCGCACCTGCCGGGCTGTCCCCTCAAAGTCCCGGGCGGTCATGGCGATGCACTTGGCGATGACCCGCATTTCATCCGCCCCCAGGCCCCGGGTGGTGACGGCGGCGGTGCCGATCCGCACGCCGCTGGTGATGGCGGGCTTCTCCGGGTCTCCGGGGATGGCGTTCTTGTTCAGGGTAATGTGGTTGGCGTCCAGCCGGTTCTGAAGCTCCTTGCCGGTAATGCCCATGGGCCGCAGATCCGCCAGCATCAGGTGGTTATCCGTGCCGCCGGTGACCAGATCAAAGCCCTCGTCCAGCAGCGCCTGGGCCAGGACCTTGGCGTTGGCGACCACATTCCGGGCGTAGTCCTTGAAGGCGGGCTCCATTGCTTCCCGCAGGCACACCGCCTTGGCGGCAATGATGTGCTCCAGGGGGCCGCCCTGGGTGCCGGGGAAGACAGCGGAATTGATTTTCTTGGCGAACTCCTCCTTGCCCAGGATCAGGCCGCCCCGGGGGCCCCGGAGGGTCTTGTGGGTGGTGGTGGTGACGATGTCCGCATAGGGCACCGGGCTCTGATGGGCCCCGCCGGCCACCAGACCGGCAATGTGGGCCATGTCCACCATCAGCACGGCCCCCACCTCGTGGGCGATATCCGCGAAAATAGAGAAGTCGATGGCCCGGGGATAAGCCGAGGCCCCGGCAATGATCAGCTTGGGACTGTTCTTCCGGGCCAGGTCCCGAACCTGGTCGTAGTCAATGAGGCCGGTCTCGTGGTTCACGTCGTAGGAAACCACCCGGTAATATTTGCCGGAGATGTTGGCGGGGCTGCCGTGGGACAGGTGGCCGCCGTTGGCCAGGCTCATGCCCATCAGGGTGTCTCCGGGCTGGAGCAGGGCCAGCTGCACCGCGGCGTTGGCCTGGGCCCCGGAATGGGGCTGGACATTGGCGAACTCCGCCCCGAACAGGTCCTTGGCCCGCTGGATGCACAGGCTCTCCACCTCGTCTACATACTGGCATCCGCCGTAGTACCGTTTGCCGGGGAGCCCTTCGGCGTATTTATTGGTGAGGACCGACCCCATGGCGGCGATCACCGCTGGAGAGGCGAAGTTTTCCGAGGCGATCAGCTCCAGTCCATTCAGCTGCCGGTCCAGCTCCCGGCTCATCATGGCGGACAGCTCAGGATCCGAATAGGCCACAAATCCGATGGCGTCCAATAGCTTTCCGTACATTTTGACACATCCTTTATCTTTTTCAGAAAACCGGCGGCGCAGATGGGGCCGCCAGGGATTTCCATTATGCAATTAGTATACACTCTTTCCGAAAAAAGTCAACCGGACTGTGTAAATTGCCCCTTCCCTTTTGGAAAAAAAGTTTGTAAAATAGAAAGAAAAAAGGAGTTTTGTCCCATGCTGTTCATTCAAAACGCCCATCTCAAGCCCATCACCGCCCCAGATATCCCCAACGGCTGCCTGCTCATTGGGGACGACGGGAAAATCGCCGCCCTGGGTGCCGATCTGACCCCGCCGGAGGGCGCGGAAATTCTGGACGCGGAGGGCCGTCTGGTCACCCCCGGCTGCGTGGAGGCCCACTGCCACATCGGTCTGGACAACGAGGCCGTGGGCTGGGAGGGCAAGGACTACAACGAAGTCACCGACCCCATCACCCCGCAAATGTGGGCCATCGACTCCATCTACCCCCAGGACGAGGCCTTCGGCAACGCCCTTCGGGGCGGCGTCACCACCGCCTGCACCGGCCCGGGCAGCGCCAACGTCATCGGCGGCACTTTCGCCGTCATCAAGTTGGCGGGGAGCCGGGTGGACGACATGGTGGTGAAATTCCCCGCCGCCATGAAGTGCGCCTTCGGCGAGAATCCCCGCCGGGTCTACGGCCAGGGCGCCAAGCGCGCCCCCGCCACCCGGATGGGCGTGGCCGCCCTGCTGCGGGACTTTCTGACCAAGGCCCGGAAGTATCAGCAGGACACCGACGAGGGGAAAGCCCCCGCCTTTGACGCCAAGCTGGAGGCCATGCTGCCGGTGATGCGGGGCGAAATTCCCCTCAAAGCCCACGCCCACCGGGCCGACGACATTTTTACCGCCATCCGCATCGCCAAGGAGTTTGGGCTGAAGCTGACTCTGGATCACTGCACCGACGGCGCGGAAATCGCCGACGCCCTGGGGGCGGAGGGGTATCCCGCCTTTATCGGCCCCAGCCTGGGCACCAAGAGCAAGGTGGAGCTGAAAAACAAGAGCTTCGCCACCGCCGGGATCCTGGACCGGGCTGGGGTGGACGTCAGCATCATTACCGACGCCCCTGTGATCCCCCTGCAATACCTGCCTCTCTGCGCCGGACTGGCGGCGGAAGCGGGTCTGGGGGAAAAGGCCGCCTGGGAGGCCATCACCATCCGGCCCGCCCGGGCCCTGGGCGTGGCGGACCGGCTGGGCAGCCTGGAAGTGGGAAAGGACGCCGATATCGTGGTCTGGACCGCCAATCCGCTGACCACCGTGGGTGGTCACGCCTGGCAAACCTTTGTAAACGGGAAGACCGTCTACACAGACTGACCCTTTTCACGAATATAGCAAAAGGCAGCCGGGAAGCGAATACGCTTTCCGTGCTGCCTTTTTTGCGTGAAATTTCATAACGCCCGTTGGAGGAAGGGGGACGCCTCACCGCAAGTCCCTCAAAACCCGCCCAATATCCTTATCGATGCAGATGGACCGCTTCTCAATCTCCGCCGGGCAGAGCGCCTCGCCGTAGTTGATACAGGCATAGGTGGCCGCCTTGTTTTGGGCGGTCATGCGCCAGAAGGGGTACTTGATAATGACCGGGGTGTTGTAGCCGACGCCGAGTTCCAGAAACAGAATCCGTCCGTTTCCCCGTGTCCGCAGGAAGTTTTCGTACCGCTCCGCTGCCCGGTGCCAGCCCTCATCCTCCACAAATTTGTCGTCGGAGCGTAGGTTCATGGTCATAGGCTTTCCGCAATGGGGGCAAATAGGCAGCAGCTCGGACGGAATACGCATATTCGCCTGCTGTTCCATCATCTGCCGAATCGTTTTCTCGTTATCAAAGATTTCTTGACAACATGGCGTGGAACATTGGAACAGGCCGTAGTCCCCCTGGGTGTAGAACAGCCGCTTTTTGTCAAAGCCCGCCTTTTGGAAGCAGTGGTCCACATTGGTGGTGATCACAAAATAATCCTTGTCCCGAACCAGCGTCAGCAGATCGTCATAGACCGGCTTCGGGGCGTCCATATACCGGTTGATGAAGATATACCGGCTCCAATAGGCCCAAAATTCCTCCGGTGCGGCAAAGGGATAAAACCCACCGGAATACATATCGGAAAAGCCGTATTTTTCGGCAAAGTCGGAGAAATACCGATCAAATCGTTCCCCGGTATAGGTAAACCCCGCCGCGGTGGAGAGTCCCGCCCCCGCGCCCACTACCACGGCGTCCGCTTTCTCCAGCGCCGCCCGGAGCCGCCGGATATTATCCGAGTAGCTCCCGGTAGATCTCGTAATCGGCATCCTTAAAGACATTGAAAATCACCTCCGTGTCGCCTTTATATTGCCGCACCGTGTCCACGGCGATTTTCGCGGCTTGCGTATTTGGAAAATGAAACTCTCCCGTAGAAATGCAGCAGAACGCCACGCTTTTTATGCCGTTTTCCTGAGCCAGCTTCAGGCAGGAGCGGTAGCAGGAGGCCAGCAGTTCCCGGTCCCTTTGCGTAACGCCGCCGTAGACAATGGGGCCGACGGTGTGGAGAACGTAATCGCAGGGCAGATTGTAAGCGGGCGTGAGCTTGGCCTGCCCGGTGGGTTCCTCGTGCCCTTGCTTCTTCATCATCTCGGCGCAGGCCAGCCGGAGCTGAATGCCCGCATAGGTGTGGATGGCGTTGTCGATGCAGCCGTGGCAGGGGACATAGCAGCCGGTCATGCCGGAATTGGCGGCGTTCACGATGGCGCCGCATTTCAGGGTGGTGATGTCCCCCTGCCAGAGGTAGATCTCCGGCTCCACGGGTATCAGATCGGCGATGTCGGTAACGCCCTTCCGGGCGGTTTCCGCCCGCAGATAGGCATCCTGCGCCGCCAGAAACTCCGTGCCGATCGGCATCGGCGGGCGGACGTTCATCAGGCCGCGGAGCAGCCGCTTCTGGCCCTGTTCGTCCTGTGGGATCGCAATGTCCCGGTACTGGGGCTGCTCTTTCAGCAGTTCCCCGATCAAATAAGCGCTTCTTTCCTTCTGTGTCATGGCCGGTTCCCTCCGAATGGCGGCATTATGGGGCTTGCGGATGTGCCGCCGCTCCCGGCTATCATTATACCCGGGCAAGCCTCCGCTGTAAAGTAAAATTCCAAACATGAAAGGCCCCATGACAAAGGATACGGCGCAGCGCCCTTTTCGGCTCCGCGCCGTATCCATAGTACATCTTTTACGGCCCACGCCGGGAAAACGGAGCGCGTTAAAGATAGCTGATCTGCTTTTCCGGGTCGAAGGTGTGGGGCGTCTTTTCCTTGTCCTTGTGGCCCACGGCAATGGCCACCTCAAAGGCATACCCCTGGGGGATCTTCAGCGCCTCGTTCCAGGCGGGTTTCTCCGGTCCCCGAAGAATGGCCTTGACGCAGCCCAGAATCACGCTGCCCAGGCCCAGGCCCTCCGCCGCCAGAGCGATATTCTCCACGGCGATCCCGGCGTCCACCGGGGTCCAGGAGAAGGCCTCCTCCCCGCTGATCGCCAGCACCGTGGGGGCGTTATAGTAGAAGCTGCCGCCCCGGCCCAATTTCTCGTTCAGCTTGCCCAGCACCGGCGCGTCCCCCGGCACCACAGTGATGTGGAGTTCCTGCCGGTTGGTGGCGGTGGGGGCCTGGAGCCCCGCCTTCAAAAGCGCGTCCAGTTCCTCTTTCGTCAGCGGCTCCGCCGTATAGCTCCGGGTAGAGCTGCGGGCTGCCATCGTCTGCAATACATCCATGTTCATTTCCGCCTTTCTTAAGAATATTACAGCCGGTCATAGCAGGCCTGTAGGTATTCCCGGGCCTGTACGGCATTGGCATTGGTGGTATTTTCCAGGGTGGCCTGGATATAGGGCTTGCGCTCCTTCATAAATTTCAAAATGCGGGTGTAATCCATCTGGCCGGTGCCGGCGGCGACGCTCTTCAGGTCCTGCCCTGCCGGTACAAAGTCTTTCAAATGCACCACCGCCACCTGGTCCCCCAGCTTGTCGATGGCGTCGGCAATAACGTCGTCCCGCCGCTCTACGTTTCCGGGATAGAGCAGATTCACCGGGTCCAGGATGATCCGCAGGTTCCGGCTGCCGATGGCTTTGAGTACCTCCACCGCCCGGTCGGGATCATAGACAATGTGCTTCCACACCGGCTCGATGGCAACGGTGACGCCGTAGCCCTCGGCGCATGCCACCACCGGGGCCAGGCCCCGGATAAATTGCTCCAGCGCCGCCTGGGTGTGGGTATTTTCATCCAGCTGGTAGGCCGCATTGGGGGCGCCGGTCTCGGTGCCCACCACCCCCGCGCCCATCAGCGCCGCCACCCGGATGTGGCCATAGTACCGGCTCTGGATCTTGGCAAGCTCCGCCGGGTCCGGGTGGGCCAGGTTCAGATAGCACCCCAGCACCGCCACGTCCAGGTCCTGCTTGGCAAAGACCCGCTTGGCATAAAAAGCCAAGCCCTCGCTGAGGGCGGACTCGTCAAAGGTCACGCCCCGGATCACCTTGGAAAAGGCCAGGTGGACGCAGGAAAAGCCCTCCGCCCGGGCCTTTTCCGCCCGGGCGGCCATACTTTGGGCCTCCGGGAGGGTCGTATTTACATCGTGCAGGCGGATTCCCAACTGCATGACCATTCCTCCTTCCAAAAAATCAGGGGACAAAGGAAAACCGGCGGTTCAGCCAGTTCTCCGCCAGCCCCAGCCAGGGGCGGCAGGCGTCGCACGGCGAATCCGTCTCCTGGGTGCAGGTGGCCAGGCCGTGGACGCCCTCTGAAAACAGGTGCAGCTCCACCGGGACCCCTGCCCGGCGCAGGGCGAGAGACAGCAGGAGGCTGTTTTCCGGCGGGACACTGCCATCCGCGCCCCCGTGCCACAAAAAGGTGGGGGGAAAGTCCGCCGTCACCTGGGAGGGGACGTCCAGCTTCCGCCGCAGCTCCTCCCGGCCGCCGGTGATCCACCGGATCGACTCGTCGTGGGCATATTCGTAGGCGCTCAGCACCGGATAGCACAGGAGCAGGGCGTCCGGCCGGGCGTCTGTTGGTAGACATAATTCCTGGTCGTTCCAGAGCGCCCCCAAACTGGCCGCCAGGTGGCCCCCGGCGGAAAAGCCCATGACAGCGATTTTCGCCGGGTCAATGCGCCAGGCGGCGCTGTTCTGCCGAATCAGGGCCAGGGTCTCGGCCAGCTCCCGAAGGGGCCGGTAGTCCCCCGCCTGGGCCTCCACGGAATATTCCAGCAGAAAAACCTGATAGCCCTGGGCCAGAAAGGCCAGGGCCGGTGGGTCCTGCTCCCGGAGGGAACAGTAGCGGTAAGCCCCGCCAGGGCAAATGACCAGGGCGGGGCGTACCTTATGGGCAACCGCCGCGTCCCGTTCCTCCTGCAAATAGCCCGTTACCCTGCCGGTAAGGGCGGAAAAGGAGACGGTCCGCATATTACGGCTGCTTTCCGATGTAGGCCAAAATGCCGCCGTCCACATAGAGGATGTGGCCGTTGACAAAGTTGGAGGCGTCGGAGGCCAGGAAGACCGCCGGACCCGCCAAATCCTCCGGCTCGCCCCAGCGGGCGGCAGGGGTCTTGGCGACGATGAACTGGTCAAAGGGATGGCGGCTGCCGTCGCTCTGGCGCTCCCGCAGCGGGGCGGTCTGAGGCGTGGCGATATAGCCCGGGCCAATGCCATTGCACTGGATGTTGTATTCGCCGTACTCGGCGCAGATGTTCCGGGTGAGCATCTTCAGTCCGCCCTTGGCGGCGGCGTAGGCGGAGACCGTCTCCCGGCCCAGCTCGCTCATCATGGAGCAGATGTTGATGATCTTGCCGTGGCCCTTTTTGATCATGCCGGGGATCACGGCCTTGGCCATCAGGAAGGGGGCGTTCAGGTCCACATCGATGACCTGGCGGAACTCCTCGGCCTTCATCTCCAGCATGGGGATGCGCTTGATGATGCCGGCGTTGTTCACCAGGATGTCGATGACGCCCAGATCCTTCTCGATCTGCGCCACCAGGGCCTGGACCTGCTCCTCGTCGGTGACGTTGCACAGGTAGCCCTTGGCGTCGATGCCCCGGGCCTTGTAGGCGGCAATGGCCGCCTCCATTTTCTTGGGGTTGGTATTGTTGAAGGCCACCTTGGCCCCCGCCTCCGCCAGAGCGGCGGCGATCTCAAAGCCGATGCCCGCGCTGGCGCCGGTGACGAGAGCCACCTTGCCGTCCAGCCGGAAAGCGTTCATGTCCATATTATCTCACTCCAAATCCGTCGGTTTCAGATTGTCCATGTCGTCAAAGGTCTGGTTCTCTCCGCCCATCGCCCAGATAAAGGTGTAGTTGGAGGTGCCGCAGCCGCTGTGGATCGACCAGGAGGGAGAGATCACCGCGTCGAAATTCTTCATCACCAGGTGGCGGGTCTGCTTGGGCTGGCCCATCAGGTGGATCACCGCCTGGTCCTCGGGAATTTCAAAATAGGTGTAGACCTCCATCCGGCGCTCATGGGTGTGGCAGGGCATGGTGTTCCAGACGCTGCCGGGGGCCAGCTGGGTCAAGCCCATGGAGAGCTGGCAGGTCTCCAGCACATCCGGATGGATGAACTGGTTGATCACCCGCTTGTTGGCGTTCTCCGCCTCCCCGCAGGGCCGGTGGTTGGCGTTCTCGAAGGAGAGGAAGGTGGTCTTGCAGGTCTTATGGGCAGGGGTGGAGGCCAGATAGAACCGGGCGGGATTCTCCGGGTCGGCGCTGGAGAAGGTGACGGTCCCAGCTCCCTTGGCGATGTAGAGGCAGTCCTCATAACCCAACTCATAGCGCTCATCGTCCACCCGGATGGCGCCCGGGCCGCCCAGGTTGAACACGCCGGCCTCCCGGCGCTCAAAGAAGGAACCGGTGCCGAAGTTGGCCCAGATATCGATGCCCTTGTCAATGGGCACCTCCTCGTGGACGGGCATGATGCCCATAACCACCATCCGGTCCACATGGGAATAGGTGGCCTGGACGGTGTCCGGCACATACAGATCGGTGATCAGAAACTCCCGGCGAAGCTCCTCGGTGGAGTAGCGCTCCACGTCCTTGGGGTTGGCAGAATAGCGAATGTCCATGGCGCGCTCCTTACTTGATGACTTCCTCGGTCTCCCCGTCGAACAGGTACACATGCTCATAGGGGATGGAGAAAGTGATTTGGCTGTCCACCTCGGGGGTGTCGTGCGGGTCCACCTTGAGGATGGCCTTCTGGTCCTGGGCGGTGATGTAGACGTTAGTATTGTCGCCCAGCATCTCCGTCAGCTCCACGTCGGCGGAGATCTGGTAGGCCTTCTCCTGCTTGCCCAGCTCGATATGCTCGGGCCGGAAGCCGAATACCAGCTCCTTGCCCTCGAACTGCCGCGCCCGGTCGCCCAGCTTGGCGGTCAGATCCAGGGTATTGGCGCCGAAGGCCAGGCAGCCCTTGGTCACCTTGCCCCGGACGAAGTTCATGGGCGGCTCGCCGATGAAGCCCGCCACGAACACGTTCACCGGGTCCATGTACAGCTCATAGGGGGTGCCGATCTGCTGGACGTAGCCCTCCTTCATGACCACGATCCGGTCCGCCAGGGTCATGGCCTCGGTCTGGTCATGGGTGACGTAGATGGTGGTGGCGCCGGTCTCCCGGTGGATCTGGGCGATCTCGGAGCGCATGGTGACACGCTGCTTGGCGTCCAGGTTGGAAAGGGGCTCGTCCATCAGGAACACGCCCACCTTCCGGATGATGGCCCGGCCAATGGCGACACGCTGCCGCTGGCCGCCGGAAAGCGCACGGGGAAGCCGGTCCAGATAGTCCGTCAGGCCCAGGATGGCGGCGGTGTTCTTCACCTTTTCCTCGATCACTTCCTCGTCCACGCCCTGAAGGGTGAGGCCGAAGGCGATATTGTCGAAAACCGTCATCTGGGGATACAGGGCGTAGCTCTGGAACACCATGGCGACCTCCCGCTCCCGGGGGCCCCACTCGTTGGCCCGCTTCCCGTTGATCAGGAACTCGCCGTTGGAGATGTCCTCCAGGCCGGCGATCATCCGCAGCGTAGTGGATTTACCGCAGCCGGAGGGGCCGACAAAGACGATAAATTCGCCCTTCTCGATCTCCAGGTTGAAGTTGTGAACCGCATGATATCCGTTGGGATAGATCTTATTGATGTTTTTCAGCGTTAAGTATGACATATTTTCTGTCTCCTTACCATGATAGATTTACTTTTACCAAATGCGGCGGACTCCGTCATTCATAAAATGGATATGGACAAAACCGACATTTTGTGATAATATATTTCACAGACCATTGGGAAAGGAGTTCTGAAATGAATAAAATCGTCTATGTCGGAAAGCACGCGCTAACGATGACGGTCTCCCGCCATATCCACAGCACTTGGGAACTGATCTTCTGCACCAGCGGCAACGGAAGGCTGATCTTTGACGACCGGGTCCTGCACTATTCCACCAATGACATCGCCGTGATCCCGCCCCGGCTGCCCCATGCCAATCGGAGCGTCGAGGGCTTCACCAACATCCACATCAATCTGACAGATTCCACCCTGACCGATCCGGAGCCGATGATCATTCACTGCGATCCCAACGGTTTTCTGCTCAGCGCCTTCCAAGCGGCTTTTTACTACTACTCCCGCAGCGAGGAGGGCCGTACCCTCCTGCCCGTGTACGGGCAGCTCATCGCGGCTCTTCTGGCTCAGCAGCAGCCGGGCCGGCAGCGCAGCGAGGTGGTACACGAGATCGAGTGCAGCATCCTGCAAAACTACCCGGACTGCCGGTTCGACCTGAGCGGGTATTTGCGGAGCCTCCCCTTCAACTGCGAGTATCTGAAAAAGCTCTTCAAGAAAGAAACCGGGATGACGCCCAACCAATATCTCATGGAAAAGCGTCTGGAAAGCGCGGCCAACGCGCTGACCATGTCCCGCGGGAAGGGAAGCATCTCCGACGCCGCGCGGCTGTGCGGCTTCAGCGAGCCGCTGTACTTCTCCCGGCTATTCAAGAAGAAGTACGGCGTTTCCCCCCGTCAGTACGCCCAGGAAAACCCGGAGCCTCCCATTACCGACTCGGATACCATGAAGCTCATGCCGTGAGGCGCTTGATCTCCGTGTAGGCAAGGACAAAGGGGGCTACCCCCTTGGCGTCGTTCTCCACCACCGGCTCGGAGATGTAATAGGCGTAGGAACCGTCCCTGCGCCTGTTGTTCTCTGGACCCAGGCCCGCTACCAGGCAGATCCCGCCCAGGTTCAGGCCGTTTTCAGTGAAGCGCAAATATTTTTCCACAATGCCGCTGAAGGTCTTTTGACCCTTGGCGGCATATTCTTGCCCAAGCGCGCCCAGCCGGGCGCCCTTGAGCATGGCGTAGGCCATCATGGCGCTGCCGCTGGTCTCCAGGTAGTTGCCTTCCCGGCCGATCTGGTCCGGGACCTGGCAATACAGCCCGGTCTCCGGGTCGGCGTACCGGGAAACGGAGGCCATCAGGCCGGTGAAAATTTCAGCCAGCTCCTCCCTGCCCTGTTCCGCCGGCACGATCTCCAGAAGATCCGCCAGCGCCACGGCAAACCAGCCCAAAGAGCGGAGCCAGAAGTTTTGGGAACATCCGGTCTCCGGGTCCGCCCAGAAGGCGGCGCGGGAGGCGTCGTAGCCATGGTAGTAAAGCCCCGTTTTTTCGTCCCGCATCCGCTGCCGGACGGTGCGGATCTGCCGGACGGTGTCGGAGCAGTCCCCGCCGCCGAAATGGGTGGCGTAGAGGGCTTGGAAGGGCTGGGCCATATAGATCCCGTCCAGCCAAACCTGGTTGGGATAGATGGCCTTGTGCCAGAAGTTGCCTTCAAAGGTCCGGGGCTGGTTTTCCAGCTGCCGGTGGAGGGTGTCCGCCGCCAGGCGGTACTTCTCCTCCCCCGTGGCGTCGTAGAGGGCGAAGAGTACCCGGCCCTCGTTGATATCGTCCAGGTTCGCCTTCGCCGGCTCCAGAGTCCGGATCTGTCCATCCTCCCCCACAAAGTGATCGATGCAGGATCGAACAAAGGCGAAGTACCCCTCCTCTCCGGTGATGCGGGACATCTCCGTCAGGGCGGTAAGCATACATCCGTCGATATAGTTCCAGGACGCCTGTTTCCCCTCCCGGATCTTCTCCATGTTCCAGGCGGTACACTGGGGGGTGGAACGGGCCACCAGGTCCCGGATGAAATCGTCAATTTTACTGTGATCCATCTGTACCCCTTTCTGCGGTACGGCCCCGCTTCCAAAGGCTTTGCAGAGAATGCTTGACGGCGATGAGCAAGCTGTCCAGCCCCATATAGAACAGGCCAAACAGCACCGGCTCCACGCCCAAAAACAGGGTCTCGGTATCCCCGGTGATCTGGGCAAAGGTCCAGTTGATCAGCGAATAGAGGCAGAACTCCAAAAACAGCAGCAGGTAGGCATACAAAATGTTCAGTGGAAAGCTGGCGTAGCCCTTCTTGGGGAACATCATGAAGGGACTGTTCTCCCCGGGGTTCTTTTCCAGGAACCGGAGTACATTGTTGGTCATCACGTCGGTGACGATGCCCAGGGCCATGCCTGTGACAAAGAGCTGATCCAGCATATTGCCGATATAATTTCCCAGGCCCCAGAGGAAGAAGAAGCACACCGCCCCGGGAAACCAGAACTTGATGAAGATCATCTTCAGCCAGTGGGGGATTTTGAACTTTCCGCCGGACTGGTAGGAGCGCAGCTCCTCGGGAGAAACCTCCGGAGAGTTGGATTCGTCGGCGTTGACCAGGTCGTCCACCGCCTGGGTGTTGAGCTTGTAGTATTCGGACTGCCGCTCGATCTGCTCATGGGCATCCTGTTTGCGTTTTTTCTTGCTCATAATTCTCCTGTCAGCAGGCCGGGAGGCATGGGCCTCCCGTTGCCTGTTTGGTTCGCGGGACAGATGCGGATAGACGGGTTACGCCTCGGCGGAGATATCGATGGCTTCCATCTTGCCGTTGTCGCCCACATCCACGGAGGTCTTGATTTTCCGGAGCAGCTTGCTGTAGACCGGCAGCAGCGCTGTCAGTCCCAGGGAGATCGCCAGCATCCAGATATGGATCGACAGGTTGTTGTAGGCATAGGCGATGTAGGCCGTATCATTGCCAATAACAATGGGATTGTCCGCCCGGGTGATGGCCGCCAGGATCATCTGGCGGTAGTACACATCCGCAAAGATGATCAGACCCACCATGACCACCATCAGCACCAGCATGGGCACATTGACCTTCTTCCGATAGGGGAAGGCGTTGAGGAAGCACATAAACGACAGCATGGACAGCAGCATGGTGGTAAAGCCCGCCAGGCCCATGCCGGCGCCCTGGATCTTGGCCGTGGTGTCGGAGACGTGCATCAGATTCAGGGCATAGAACAGGAACGCCACCACGAAGGCCGCCAGCGGAATCATCTGGGGGCGGCGCTTCAGGGAAACGATAAACTTCCGGCAGAGCTCCTTCACACCGGACAAGAGCTTTTTCCACCAAGGCATGCCGGAGCCATTTTCTTTCTTGCTCATATCACTTGTCCCCCCTGATCGCGTTGGTAGTCTCCTTGTCGAAGAAGTGCTTTCTGGTAAAGGAGAAGGATGCCGTGTCCCCGGACTTGTAATTGGCCCAGCCCTTGAGCTTGGCGGAGATCCGCATGCCCCGCTGGCCGCCGATGTAGCCGTGGACCAAGGTGTTCATGCCCAGGTTTTCGTTGGAGAAGACGGACACCTTCACATCCGGCCCCTCCACAATGTTCTCCGGACGGACGCCCAGGGTGATGGTCTTGCCCTCGTAGGCCCGGAGGGTCTGCTTTTCCTCGTCGGACAGCGCCACCTGGAAGTTGGCGCCCACCAGCTTGCCCTCCCGCACCTGCACATCAAAGAAGTTCATGGGCGGCAGGCCGATAAAGCTGGCGACGAAAATATTGTTGGGCGAATCGTACAGCTCCAGAGGGGTGCCCACCTGCTGGACATGGCCCATGGACATACACACGATCCGGTCCGCCAGGGTCAGGGCCTCGGTCTGGTCGTGGGTGACGTACATCATGGTGGCCTGCAGGCGCTTGTGGAGCAGCAGGATCTCCCGG
>CANQQU010000015.1 GCA_947626085.1 uncultured Oscillospiraceae bacterium | reverse complement strand
ATAATAGAACAGCTTATACCCGTGTGCCGCAAGCTCGGCGGCAACGGCGCTTTCATACACGGAACCAAGATTGATGCTCCGTTCATCGTCCAAAACCGCACGGATGTTATTCCCGAACAAAATACCGGTCAGGATGCCGACGTCGTTCAGATAGAGCTTCAGCAGATTCTTCCCGCTGGACTCGATCAACGGGAACACCGGATTGGAGATGGCCTGCACAGGCAGGGCAATCCCGGCGCCGATCAGATACTCGAATTCATCCTGATAATCCCGGAAGGTCTTACCCCGCTTGTTTTCGATCGTCTGCGCTACCACACGCTTCTTTTTGTTTTCCATATTGGACGGGATCAGGTCATAGACCCGCCGGATTTTCAGCCTGTTCTCCTCCCCGTACTTGGAAGCGTCCGCAGCGTAGTAATCGTGAATTTCGCTTTGGATCTCCCGCACGGACAGGATGTTCTTTTCGGAAAGATAGGCGTTCACAGCGTCCGGCAAACCGCCGACAAGCATATATTTTCGGAATAAATCCATCATTTTTTCGTGGATCGGCTGGTCGAGGGCTTCCCGTTTTTCAAACTTTTTCCGCATCGCAGAGATGGCGATTTCATTCATCCCGTTCGCATAGAGAAACTCTTCAAAATCCAGCGGGAACATTCTGACCTTGCGGATGCTGCCCATCGGGATGGAAGTCGTCTGCGAAAGCGTGACGCCCAACAATGAACCGCTGGCGATAAAGGTAAATTTATCATCCTGCGACAGGAATTTGAGCAGCGTCAGCAGGTGCGGGTACGCCTGAATTTCATCAAGGAAGATCAGCGTATTTTCCTTCTGCTTCATTTTGCTGCCTGCGAGCATACTGACCTGAAGATAGAAATCCTCCACTGTTTTTGTGCCCGCAAACAGCCGGCCGCCCAGCGAATCCTCAACCATATTGATTTCAATAAAGTTTTCAAACAGCTTCCTGCCGACATAGCGAATGATATACGTTTTGCCGACCTGCCTTGCGCCGTCGATCAAAAGTATTTTTTGGGAGTCGGATGTTAGGTGCGACTCGATCAATGCCTCAATTTTGCGGTATAGCATGATACACCTCCTGACTTTTCAACAGGATTGTACCACAGAAAGCATGACATTTCAATAGAATTTGCTCGATATTTTTATGACATTTCAAATTAAAAATGTGCGCTATTGTACTGGTCAAGGAAAGTAGACATCAGCGACATTTTTTCGCTAAAACCTTCCACGACGAAATTCTGAAAAGGGCGAAGGACATTGAGGGGAAAGCGTATCTGTTCTTTGATGAAATTCAGGAAGTTGCGGATTGGGAAAAATGCCTCCATTCGTTCCGTGTCTCCCTCGACTGCGGCATCTATATCACCGGCTCGAACGCAAAGCCCCTGTCCGGGGAGCTTGTGACGTATCTCGGCGGGCGGTATGTGGAATTTGTGATCTATCCAGCTACTGTTGCTTTGGAATCGCATCTTTCAGAAAGAACCGTAAGCTGCTGCAGCCTCCATTGTCCCGGTAGCGCTGTTCTGTTTGGAGTAGCCCGGCTTGGCGGAGGTCCCGCAGGGCACGTCTTATGGTGGACTCGGAGAGTTTCAAATCTCGGGCAATGGTGGGGATGGCGGGCCAGCAGATCCCGTCCCGGTTGGCCCGGTCAGAGAGGTATAAGTACACGGAGATCGCCCGGTGGGGCAGGTCTTGTCGGTAAAGATCAGTCAGATTTTTCATGGGATGCCTCCATTTTGGTGCGGATCGGGGTTTCCGGAATCGATTCCTGCTGGGACGGCCCGTTTGGCTTTTGGGACGCTTCCCCAGCCGCGCGAAGGGGGGCAGCCCGGAGCGGCTGCGCCGCCTTCTCATTGTCCTGGGCTTCTTCCGGTAAGGGCGCCTCCTGGGACTGGCGTTGGAGGATCTCCATCAACAGCAGCTCCTTGCTACCATAGTGTACTTCCCGATCCCCCCGGTCAGGCATTTCCAGAGGCTTGTCGAACCGGATACCCCAATCTTTGTACAGCTTTAGATGGGTCTTCATGGGGTGGCTCCCGGTTTTCATTACAACAAAGGTGCCCTTGGGCAGCGACTTCAATTCGTCGGCGGTGAGCAGGGGACGCTCCAGCATTTGCAGGGATTGGCTGGATTTTTCGCCCCGGGTGACGGAGCCGGAGAGGACCGTCCGGCTCCCAAGATTCTTGGAGAGCGCTTCGGCGGTCTTGCTGTTGGGGGCAAAGCCGCCGAAGATCGTGTCCTGGCAGTTGTCGGCCAGGATCTCCGCGCCCTCCTTCCCGTAGTTTTTCTCTAGCTGGGCAAGGCTTTGGATGATGGGCACCAGAGTCAGCCTCCGGGATCGCCCGGCGGAGAACAGGGGCAGGATGTCAAAGGGCGGCATGGTTCCTAACTCGTCGCAAAAGAAGATCGCCCGGCGGGGGAGTCTCCCTCCATGGTCATTGGCAACGGAAAACAGTTCCCTCGCCAAGTTCTGGATCATCAGACTGGCAACAAAATTCTTGGTGGAATCTTCCTCCGGCAGAATGAGAAAGATGGCAGACTTCCGCGTCGCGAACTGCTCCGCGTTGATGTTCCCATCGAAGCACAGCACCTGTTCCAATTGCGTGTCCAGGAACGCATTCAAGCGGGAAAGAACCGTGGAGAGGATGGAGGCCATGGCCGTGCCCTCGGCGGTGAGGGCCGCCCCCGCCAGCCACCGGGCCTTGTGATTCGCGGGAAGAAGCTCCATCAATTCCTGAAACTGGTTCCGCCCGGGCGTCCGGCCTGGCTCCAGCAGCTCTTGGATGATCTTGAACACCGTGGCAATATGCCGCGCCTCGTGATGCTTCGTTGTTTCCGGCGGCAGGAATTCCGCCGTCAGGAGAATTGCGGAAGCAAGAAGCCCTTCCGCCGCATCGTAAAAGTAGGCGTTCTGGCCCCGGTCATTCTTTTCCCCCGGATTGACGATGGTCTTCGCCAGTATTTTGGCATACTTTTCCGCCTTGGCCCGGGAGGCCAGGTCATGGGGATTTTCCAGGGCTTGATCCATGTACCGGTTGACGAGGGTGAGCAGATTGTTCCCATCGGAACGGGTGGGTTCCCGAAGATCAATGATGGAAACATGGTAGCCATAGATATCCCGGGCAATTGCCCCGTAATTTCTTGCCAGGTCCCCTTTGGTGTCGCTGGCAAAGAAGCTGACGCCGCTGGCGCAGGCGTATTCCAGATTTGGGTACAGGAAGAAGGCCGTCTTGCCCACGCCGGAGGCCCCGATCATCAGGACGTGGACATCATCCCCGTCCACAATGGCGCGGAGGTTTCGTCTTCCCGCGCAGCCCAGGACGATCCCCTGGGGGAGTGGGCGGCTGCCGGCGCTGGGCGGGATGCCCATTTTCGCCTGGGCCCTCCACAGCTTGGGCGCAAAGAGTACCCGGCGGTAGGTTTTGGCGATCTCTTTCCTAGCGGCCCACCGGGCGGTGCCGTGCTGACCGTGGCCCACGGTGCGGTCGTGGATGCCGTTGAGATTGTAATTCCCGGCAAAGTGGGAGAGGATACCCAGAGCCGCAAACATCCCGCCCACGGCCAGGATCAGAAGGGTCACACCTTGCATACCCGGGACTCCTTTTCCGAAAGAAGATCCTCGTTCCAGTCCTTATGGATAGGAACGAGGATCTCATTTTGGATGTGTTTCGCGTCCAATCTCTTAGCAATTTTCCCGGCCGCCTCCTGCCCTGGCGGATCGTTATCGAAGCAGATGCAGACCCGCTTCAGTTTGGGGCAATCCCTGAGATGCTGCCACAGCACCTGGTCGGACACGGAGCAGGCGGCGGCATAGCTGTGGTCCCTCCAGTTTTCCGGGCGGAGGGTGATGTAGGACAGCAGATCAATGGGCGCCTCAAAGAGAAACACCGTGTCATCCGTCCCCGTCCAGTGGAAGCTGTATTTCGTGTCGCTGCCGGGGGCATTGTTTTTGTAGTTTCCGCCCGTCCCCCGCTGGTGCGCATGAAGGATGCGACCCTCCGGGTCCAGTCCCAGGAACACCGCATTGTGATGGATCGCGGACTCATAAATCAGCCCCCGGTCAACGAAGGCATCCAAAATCTCCTTCCCAATGCCGCGCTTGCCGGTGAGGTAATTGTACACCCGCCGCATGGCGCTGTGCTTCGCGGGGAGGAGCAGGGGAGGTTTTGCCTTGGGTGTTGCCTCGGCGCTGGGCAGCCACATCCCCACCAGGAGCTTCACCGCCTCCGGGTAGGTCATGGCATAAAATCTGCGGACAAAGGAAATCGCGTCCCCGCCTGTGCGGTCATACTGGTGGAACCACAGGTTTCCCCGGATAGTGATCTTCTGCCCCTCATGGAGCCACTGGTATTCGGAACCGGAGGGGGTGACGGCTTCTCCGCTGCGGAGGAGGAGCTCTCTGAGATCCGCAAAATGGGCCTTTTCTCGGTCCTCCATAGTTAGTTTTTCGTAAGGCATTGTGATTCTCCTTAAAATCTATTGCATTTTGAGCGTATTACAACAGGTTCAGCTTTCGGCTTTATCTCTGTCCGGGGTTTCCCGTGTCCCCTAGCGCAGATTCTGCCATTGTTTTGTCTTAGCAGCTTGCTCCGCATATTTTTGAAAGAATCGGGAATGATATGAAGCATTGCAAATGAAAAGCGGGAAAATATTTTACCTTTGCGGAAAAAATACTTGCTTTTTTTCATCGTAATTAGTACAATAAATTTAACTTTCTTTGGACTTGGTGAGAACGCGGATGACAGAGATAAAACTTGTAGAAATGACAAGAGATTTGTCTATTGGTTCACTCTCTTCCGGCGTTCCCAGCATCGACAATCGCTGGAAGGAAGCTTACTGTATAACGGTCTATAAGCAAGGTCTTGCTTATAACATTATGGCAAATGGGATTCTTGTAGGCAGTTGCTTGATTCGTCTTACATGCATTGAAGACGAAAATGCGGAATACTATGTTGAGAATCCTACATATTCCGCTTTCGTGATTGATTATATCGCTGTGGATCGCCGCTTACAGAAGCGCGGGATCGGAACAAAAGCACTGCAGTTATTGATCTATAAAATCAAATCATTCTGCGCAAGCCTGCCGGTTCGTTTTTTAATCCTGTATGCTTTTCCCGAAAAAGTGAGCTGGTATCAGCAATGCGGCTTTCGTGCGTTCCCGCAGCCAAGAGATGCCAGATATCCTGATTTAGTCCCAATGAGAATGGATTTTATCGATTGGGTCCAACTTGAACGCTACACCCAGTCAATGGAGGAATGTTTAGATGAACAGTGATCGGATGATCTTGCCTCATATGGATGCACAGGCTTTTTTTGAAAGCGCGCTTCATCCTGATTGGAACGAGCTGCAAAGACGTGACCGCTTTTTGTCGCAAATTGAGGAGCAGGTACAGATTCAAGACGGTATCCCTACCTCGTATCTTGCCGATGATCTTGACATTGAGGGCCTGCTAGGTACCTGCAACGGTTATTTTCCTTTTGAAGACGCGGATTGGACTTTTTCCATCACAATTTCCTCTCATAGTCACGATTCATACAAAGAGGCATATATGGTTTTTTCTGAGCAGGATATTGCGGCATAATGCGGGGTGAAAAGATGCAGTCTTCATATGAAAATGTTCAAGGCGTATCCAGCGTCCTGAAACTGAATAACCTTGTTTTTGATTCGCTATCGTTTAAGCGGGAAGATTTTCACAGCGAGCAACCGCTTGAAACAAAATTTAGCTTTCGCTTTTTATCAGAGCAGGATCAAAATATTGTTGTGAGCGTTCGGGTAGAGGGTGAAAAAAGCGGGGAGTACCATTTCCGGGTGCAAATTTCTGGTTATTTTGAACTGGACGAGCAAGCAAACAAACGCGACGTTCTGATTCGTCAGAATGCTGTTGCCATTCTCTTCCCCTACCTTCGGAGCCAGGTTTCGCTTCTTACTACACAACCGGGTGTTGAGCCGGTCATTCTGCCGCCTCTGAATATTGCAAAAATGGTGGAGCAAGCAATTTCCAATCATCAAGCGGCAGAAGACTCCAACAACCCGTGATCTTCCCGGCGGAGCTTCCTGCGGCCTAGGCGAGACTGCATTTTTGCCCTATAAGGCGCAGCCTCTACACAAGGACCAGGGATTTGCCCGCACAAAGAAATCGTTCAAAAAGTTCACACCTGGGTATCTTTTATAGAATACCCAGGTGTGCTTTTTCTTTCTGCTAGTATAAGATCTTAAAGTGATCAATTCGTGGGGTGTCACCATGACAGGGTCCCGGTGTCAGGCTGTGGGCAGACTGCTCCCTTGCGGCAGGCGCATTTCATCATTCATCCTCGGATGCCCAGGCGGTGCCTCTTTTCCTGTTCCGCCCGCAGCGCTTTCCGCTCGGTCATTTGGCGGGGCTGATAGTCCTCCGCTTGGGACTGGATCATCCGGGCTAGGTCGCGGAGCAGCCGCAGCGAGGCAGGGATTGTGACTGCACGGGATGCGGGAACACCAGATGCGGATTCTTGCATCGTTATGTCAACCTCTTTAGACTCGGACAACTCCGCAATTTTCATCGCCTCCTGGATAACGGCGTTGCGGATGGCCTTGAACGCCTTGTTGCGCTCCAGGGGAACGCGCTCCGGAAAGGTGTCCGTGTAGGTGCGAAGTACATTCTCCCGCTGCTCATACCAGAGATCATAGAGCTGGCGGATGGGTTCCTCTTGGGCCAGCAGCGACACGATATTGTCCACCATGGCCTTGACGTCGGCTTTGAGGTAGCCATAGACCTTCTTGCCAGAGGTGCGGGAGAGCCGCCGGGCCAGGCAGCGGAGACATTCTTCGATTTGGGAATTGCCGCGGCCCTCCCGGTTGATGCGCTCCACAATTTGCCGAATCTGCTCTCGACTCTCCTGGCGCAGCTCGTCCCGGTAAGCGGTCTGCTTTTCATAGACGCTGACCAAGTCCTGAGAGAAAAGCTCTTTGGCGATGGCTGAGCGCAGATTCTCCACTCCTCGTTCGGTCAGATATCCCTCTCCCGGCACAGTCGAGTAGGCGATGACATGGACATGGGGATGATGCCCCTCATTGTGGAAAGCGGCATACCAGCGCAGATGCTCCGAGGGAATCTTTAGATTCTCCGCCAGCAGCTCCCGCTGGCTCCGCAGCAGGTCCCGCCAACGGCTTCCGGTGTTGTAGCCCAGCCGCTCCGCGTCCTCCCTGCGAAGGGAGAGGATGCCTGTCCATACATTCCCCCGGTGGGCATTCAGCGCCCGGGAGACTTCCTCCAGACGCACCGGCTCCCCATCGTCCGTGAAGAGGCCGTGGCTGCCAAACCGCTCCGCGCGGGGTCGGGTGGCAATATAATCGGCATAGGTCTTCCGGTTCATAGCTTGAAGCGCTTGGTCCTCCATGGCCCGGGAGAGGAATTCGGAGGCGTTTCCCAGGGTCGGGGCTGAAAGATAATCGGCATACTCCGGCAGCTCTTTGGCATCCGGGAAGTCTTTCAGAATTTGAGCGATCAGCTTCTCCTGGCGTTTGGTGGCAGGGCCGTGCTTCCAGCTCTCGTCGATCCGCTCCACCCCTTCCCGGGTAGCGATGTACTTGGCGTAGCCGCCGGCGGATTTGCCGCCGCCGGGTTTCAGGTACTTGAACTTCGTGACCAGTCTGGGCATGGCTTACGGATTTTGGAAACGGTACGCATCCTCCAGGGTGTAGCTCCCGTTGGTGCGGATGAGGGCATCTACGCAGGTCTTCCGCAGCTCCGGCAGCCGCTCCGGGTCGATGTGGTGGGCGGCGGCCGCTACGTTCATAGTCATAGCCAGCTCCACCGCCAGCTTGAAGAGCATCCGCCGGACGCGGCTCTCGCTCTCCGCGACGATGGCCCGGAGGGTGGAGGTGAGGACACGGGGAAAATAATTCTGGGAATGGCCGGCGGCAAGGTAGCCGCTGTAAAATTGAATCGCCTTTTCTATGAATTCGCTTTTGCTTTTGCAGTTGTCTTTCTCATACCAATCCTCCGCCAATTTCAGGACGGAGGGCTTCAGCCAGAGCTGGAAGCGGCGCTTGATCTCCGCATCCCGGTTCTGGAGCATATCATCCATCATCATTCCTCCTAATTTTGTCCGGCGCCGGTTGCAGAACTGCGAAAGGTCTTGCAATGCCGGCGCTTTTTTCATTTTGGCGCCTCACGTCGGCGCCATGTGCCGAAAACCGGCACCGATAGAAACGCGGGCTGAAAGTAGGAACTGCTTTCGGAAACGCCCTTATTTCCTTCCCAAACGCGGGGCGGGCGTTGCCCGTCCCGGTCATTGGGAATGGGGCGAAGCACCGTTCCTTTCTCCTGCTTGATTATCGACCCTTGGAATCGTCCTGAAATCCGTGGGAAATCCGCCCCCTGTACCCGGGCCGAGTTGGGGCACCCGGCGGCGGAGGCTCATCACGGAGCGCTGATACTTCCGTTCTCAACAAATCGAATATGGCGGCCCTGGCGGCGGCACGGGGCCTCACTTGGCCTCTGTCTCGGGGAATCCATGCTCCGTGTAGGACAGGTCCCTCATTCTGGCCGTCCGGTCCAAAGCGTCAAACATCTCTCGCTCCAAATCCCGTGCTTGGTAGCACACCGGCTCCTCCAGATTGTCCAGGCAGAACCACTCGGGGCTCTGGGGCGTGTCCTTGCCCAGCAGGTCATACCCCAGGCGCCAGCGCCCATTCTCATAGAACGCCACCATGTCCAGCCGGAGGGCCCCGGCATAGAGACTGGCGAGAATTTCATACCCGCCTCCGGTCTGCCGGGAGAGGAGCGCCCGAATCTCCGCCCGCTCCATGTAACAGAGGAAGGCGTACTGTGGGCCCAGGGTTCTTTTCAGCCGCTTCTGTTCCCAGGTCAGCATAACTTCATCTCCTCTCCGGGCGGAGCCATATTCACATTCTGCCAGCTCTCATCCAGGGCCGCCGCCAAATACTTTTGGTCGAAGCCGCAGTCCCGATAGCCCCGGCGGACCGCTTCCAGGTAACTCTGCGTGGGGATGCCGAAGTCCTCCCTGAGCTTCATGATGTAGGCCATGCCCCGGATATCCATCTTGCCTACCGTCACGGATACCGTTTCCTTGGTATAATACCGGGGGCAGCCCTCGTAGAGATCCAGGCGCTTTTCATCCTCCTTTCCAATTTTCCAGATGCCCACAGGTACCCGGCTCCCTTCTCTGGGCGTGACGGTGGCATGGGCCCCGAGGGGCGCGCCTTTGAATTGAAGCGCATAGTTTTCCAGCGTTCCTGTGCCGTAGAATTTCGCGGTGGGGCACCGGTGGGTCATCTGCTGGAAGTTTAGGTTGCTGCCATAGGCAATGTAAAACTTACTCACATTTTCACTCCATTCGTATGGAAGGAGCGGGCAGCGCTGCCCGCTCCTCGTTTTGTGTCTGCGACTCTAACCGCAGGGCTTCCAGCCGCTCCTTTTGCCGTTCCGCCTGAGCCGGGTCCCGCCATGCGATATTCCCCTCCAGGTGCTTGAGAAGATGAAACCGGGCGGTCTTAAATTCCTCCCCGATCATCCCCAGCCGAAGAAGCCAGGTGCGGAAGGTGTACTTCTCGTTTTCCGGGTGAGTACGGGTCCGGCTGGCGGTGCGCTGCACCAGCGCCTGGTGAGAGATGGCCATGCACAGTTGGACGTAGGCCTTCACCTCCCCGGCGTGGAGCGTAGAATTGAAGATCCGAAATTCGATCGTCCCCTTGGAAAACACACTGTGCAGATTCAGCGCATGGTAACGAGAGCTGTCATAGTGGATGAACCGGCGGGATTCCCCGTTGTACCACTCCCTCTCCAGCATCTCCATCGTCCGAGGCTTCCGCCGGTTCAGCTCGTCCAGGAACCGCAGATCGGCCTTCTGGCAGTAGCGCTCTCGGTCTACCTCTACCTGAAGAGCCTTGTAGAGCAGATCCTCCTTGGCGGCCATGATGTTTACCAGATTGCGGAGCGTCTGAGCAGTGTGGCTGCCCAGGCCGATATGGACGTGGATGCCGCAGGAATCATTCACCTTGGCTCCGCCGTGGCGGAGGGTACGCACCACCTCCTGGAGCAGAGGGATGTCATCGTACTTGCAGATGGGCGACACCAGCTCCACCTCATAGGACCGGCTTGCGTCCCGGCTGCCTCTTGCCTCCTGGCGAATGCTGGAGTCGCTGACCAGCCGCCAGGCCCGGTTCTCCTGGTCCCGGACGATGTAGGTATCGTACCCGCCGCCCATATGAGTAATGACAGTGCCAAACTTCTCCGCCAGGAGCTTTGCCGCCGCTCTCCGGGTGATGCCGGTCATCTCGATCTCAATGCCAAATGTCTGATCTCTCAACCAGCCTCACCGCCTGGAGCTTCCGGCTGGGGAGGCTTGGGCTTCTTAGGCTTGGGCGGCTCCGGCTTGCTCTGCTGCCGCATTTCCAGGAAGCTGCGAACGTTGACCGGCACGGTCTTCTGGTAGAGCTGCTCCAGGCAGCCCAGCAGCTCCGCCTCTACGGTTTGCTCCTTCAGTCCCAGATAGAGCCGCAGCGCGTCCAGCCGGGGCTCGTCGTAGGAGATGGTGATGGTTTTGTTCATGGAATATCCTCGCTTTCTATTGTTGTAGGAGGTTCTGTAACTTGTGGCGGTTCCTCCAGATAGTGGATGTAGGGAATTTTCGCCCAGGCGATCCAGCCGCGGCTGTCTAGCTCCGTGCGGACCACGCCGTAGCGGGTCCCTCTTGCCTCGATCACCTGACCGTTCCCAATGTAAATACCTACATGGCCTTCCATCCAGACCAGCAGGCCGGGGATCTCCGGGATGGTGGAGATGGGACCTTTCTCCACGGCGGTGTCGTAGATCTGATCCGCGTCGATATCCGGCATCCCGTTGGAAGCGTAGTCCATGCTGCCGGTCGCCGGGTCATACCAGGAGTAGCCCTTGATGAGACCCACGCAGTCGGCGGTTCGTTTCCCCAGCCAATGTTCCCGGATGAAGTCTTCATAAGGGCCTATGTTGTCCGGGTACTGCTCCAGCTTGGCCTCCAGCAAGGAGGTGGAGAGGACCTGCCCGAAGGTCCCCCAGACATAGCCCCACCCGGCGGCCTCCGCCGCCTCCGCCCAGGCGGCCAGGTCGTAGTTGTTTTTCGACTCCGGGACAGCGAAGTGAGCGGTATCGATGTAGGAGGCGCGGACAGAGCCCATGAGAGAGGTATAGTCCGATGGGGCAAGGTCTGTTCCAAAGGCGGCGTTGATGGCAGCGACGAGCTGCTCATCCGTCTGACCCTCCCGGAAGCAGCCGCAGAGCCGTGAGACGAAGTCCTGCTCTGCGGCATGGCCAAAAAGAGCCAGCAGATACAGGGCCTGGGCCTCACGGACCTTCTCCGGGAGGCCCGCCTCGGTCAGATTCTGGCTGATCTGGATGGCGGTTTCCTCAATTCCCTGGAGCATTTCCGTTTGCGCGGGCGTCAGGCTTGTCACCACCCGCTCCTGGAGGGCCGCCGTGTCGATTTGAATGCCGCCGCTCATGATCCCTACGAGCCCGATCACCGGAAGAAGAATGGCGAGGAGAACAACCAAGACCACAGTCAGAACCTTTTTTCTGGCTTTTGGATATCCCAGAAGCAGGAGCGCCACCTTCTTCAAGGCGGCTCCCACCGCCGCGCTCATCTGCCTCCTCCTGTTCCGAAGATGGCCTCCTTATACGCCGGGGCGTGGACCTGGAGCAGATACCGCTCGACGCCGCAGCGGTACAGACAGGTCCCCTGCTCGGGGCTCTGGATGAGCTTGAACTCTGCCTCGTCCACCTGCAGGGCGTCCTGGTATTCTTTCTGGGAGCAGCTACCCGGATAGAACAAAAACTGATGGGTGGGGATACTGAACAGGGGCTTAGTGAACTCCCGGATCTCTGGGATGAGGAAGTCCTCAATATTCTGGCTGGCCAGGATCACGGAGGACTCCTTCTTTCGCGCCCGCTTCATGGCATTGCGAAGATACTCGATGGCAGTGCGGTTGGTCAGGAAGAGGTATAGCTCATCCACCGAGGCCACGGTGTTGCCCACGGTCAGCAGTTGATTGGAAAGATAGGAGAGGATGTTGAACAGCATGGCACTGCGCAACCGCTGATTGGTGTCCAGGATGCCCTTCACCCCAAAGCAGAGGAACTTGTCGTCCCGGAGGTTGGTGTGGCCGTTGAAATACTTGCTTTCCGAGCCGACGCACATGCTGCGAATGCCCAGGCACACCTCCCGAAGCAGCTCCTGGGTGTAGAGGTTCTTTCCGGTAGAGGCGGTCGCCTCATAGACCTGGCTGCAGAACGTAAAGAAGTCCGACAAAATCGGGTAGTCCTTGGCCCCCAAAGCAGAGAAGTCGGTGGAATCGGTAATGCCAAACCGTTCATACAGCTTTTCCAGCAGGACCTCTATGGTGTCCAGTTGGGGATCAGAAAAGTCTTTGTAGCAGCGGAAGAAATCCTTGAGGAAGGCAATGTGCTGGGAGAGGCGGGTGGTCTTGCGGAAGGCGTTGGGCTCCGTACCGTCGGATTCCGCATCCTCCGTCCACGCCTTGGGTTCCAGCACATTGATGAGATATTCCCCGCTCATATAGTCGATGTAGCTGCCGCCCAGAGCCTCCGTCAGCTCCCGGTATTCCGCCTCTGGGTCCAGGCAGAGGATGCTTTTTCCGGACTCCCGGAGGTTGGTCAAAAGCAATTTCAGAAGATAGCTCTTTCCCTGGCCGGAATTGCCCAGGATGAGGACGCTGCCATTGGTCTTGTCCCCGGTGCGGCTGTCCAGGTCCACCAGGACATTGCTGCCGTACTTGTCCTTGCCGATGTAAAAGCCTCTTGGATCGGTCTTGCCGGAAAAGTTAAGGGGGTACAGATTCGCTACCGAGGGAGAGGGGAGTACCCGCTCATACTGCGGCCCGAACTGATTGGCTCCGAAAGGCGCCGCGGACAAAAATCCCTCCCGCTGCCGCAGGAACAGTCGGTCCGCTGTCAGCTTGGCCCGGGTCAGCTCCATGGAGATGTCGGTCTGGAGGTTTTTCAGATCCTCGGCGGACTTTGCCTTTAGCTCCAGGAACACGGCACAGTGCAGGAGAGCGTCATTGTTGACCCGAAGCTGGGCGAGGAGCTTCTCTAAATCCTGAAGATTTCCCTCCGCCTGGACCGCCTCGCTGACGTCGCTGTCCCCGGCCATAAGGCGGTTCTTCCGGCTGGCGGCGTTGACGATCCGCCGCTGCTCCATTGGCTCCACCTGACGATTGAAAATGTGCAGAGTCACACCATCCTGGTCACCCAACCGGGCCAGGATGGCCTGCTCCTGGGTGGAGGTGGGGTACTCCCTGATGGCCCAGACGCAGCGGTAGGTATCGCCCAGGATGTAGCTGTCCGGAAAGAAGCGGATCACCCCGGGGGCAACGCAGTCAAAGAAGGACTTGACCCGCCGGCTGTCGTGGGAATTGGGCCCCCGCTTCTTATTTTCCCGTCTTGGATTTGGCGCTGCCGCTTTTTTCATGGGTATTCCCCCTTCCTTTGAAGTATTGCGCTCCGTCCACATCCGGCAGCTTGTCCCCCTGGGTGGAGGTCCCAAAATAGAGGGCCAGCATTCGCTGGATCTCTCCTCTGCTCAACCGCTTTGCCCGGAAGCCCTGCTCGGAAATGTCCTTGCTCACCCGGTTCATCTCCTGAAACACCTGCTCCGGCGTCAGATGCTTGCACCGCTTCACAAAGAGGAAAACCCGGGAGGTCGCCACCTCTACCTGCATTCGGGTCAGCATGGCCAGGTCCTGGCGAAGAAGATCGCGGACTTTGGGGTTTTGTTCCGCCTCCATCCGCTCCGCCAGAAACGCCTGATTCGCCTCGAAGCTCTCACAGCCATCCAAAGCCGCCAGCTCCAGGTCCGGGACGGTGGCCAGGAGCCTGGTCAGCCGCTCCAGCTTGGCGGCGGTGTTGGCATAGGACAGCACCGATAAATTGGTGGGCTCCACCCGAAAGAAGAGCAGCTCCCCGCCATCCGTGCGGAGTCCGTACTTGGTAAAGCCCAGGCGCCCTAGCAGCTCCTGGACGCTCTGTTGTTTCAAGTTCTCATCTCCATTCGTAATACTGCTGGGCGGTCAGGAAGAACCGGACCGCCCAGCCAAGATAGTCCAGCACCGTCACGTCCCCGCCGCGGATGGTGAGAAAGCCATAGCACAAACTTATGGCGGCGGGAACCGCCGTCCCCAAATTTACATAGGCCAGCGCGGAGAGCAAAATCGCCACAGTCAAAATCGTAAAGTCCCGGAGGCTCCACAGCCAGAGGCCAGCCTTGGCCTTGAGGTTCTGGGGATATAGATAGGCTTTCATATTCTACCCCCTGACCATGGCGCGGGACAGATTCACCGCCGTGGCGGTGGAGTGGATGATGCTTCCCACATTCACCCGCACGGAGCTGTCCAGGCCGAACTGTTGGGCAATTCTCGGCACCTCTCCGGCGGAGAGCAGGATGCCGATGCCCAGAAGGGCGTTGTCCTCAAAGGTCAGCATCCCGGCGAACAGCAGCGTCGTCTGCAAAAAGGCGGTCAGGCACAGGGCAATGACCTGCTTGCACCACTGGTAGAAGCCCTCCGCATATCCTCTGGGGAGGGAGAACAGGTACAGCGTCCCCACGGCGATTTGAATGAGCAAGATCCCGCCTCGCTTGATGTTTTCAAAGAAGACCTTGATAATGCAGTAAGAGAAGACAATGAGAAAGAATAACAATCTCAATATCTGATCTGACGGCTCAGTCAGAAACAACACCGTACGCATCACATGGATGGCGATTTCGCCAATGGTGGTCCCCTGGGTCCCCGCGAAAAGCCATGTCATACCGTGGGCAAGGCTCCCCTGGAGGGTGATGCTGAATTGATACAGCTTAATGGGCAGCACACTGATGAGGGAGGCGGCGAAAAAGCCTTTCAGGATGTTCAGCGCCGTGGTTTTCAGACTGACCCGGCCGTTTTGGCTTTCGATGGCCACATCGAACACCGCCAGGACGATCCCTGTGGCCAGCAGGCTCCAGCCAAAGAGGGAGAACAGCTCTACAATGGCCTGTACCCAGGGCAGGCCGAAGATCTCCGCGCCCATGCTGTTCATGCCGGTGAACAGATCGGCCACGCCGTTGTAAATGGAGGAGTAGACCCACCAGATAAGGACGTTCCAGATGGCCTCCGCGATCTGGGCCCCCTGGGACTGGAAGATGCCGGAAATGGCATCCCCCAGCCCCGCCAAAATATCTCCCAACCAGCTAAACATCGCTATAAAATATTCCAGATGTAGGAGGGCGCGGTGAGAGAGAACAGCAGGCAGGCAAAGAGGATGGCCGGACCGGTGAAGTCAAAATGGCCTTGCTTGCGGTAGTCCATATAAGCTGTTGAGATCTTCACAAACAGCAAAACAGCCAGTACCATGTCGATCACCGGGAAGACCACCTTGTTGACGATGGTCTGCACCTGGCCCTTGGCGGCGTTCCAAGTGCCCTCGATGGCCCCGGACACGTCCCCCGCCGCTTCACCGCTCTCCGCAAAGGCCGGCGCGGCCATAAACAATGTCAGGCAGAGGGCCATGGTCAGAGTGAAAAAAACTTTCAAGATTCGCTTCGTAAAAATTCCTCCTATTAGATCATTTGGGTTTTGTTTTGGGAAGGTAGCGACCCTTCCGGCTGACGAGCCTCCAGCTTCCCGGCCTGCGCCCTTTTTTACCGTGCCGGGCAATGTGCCGCCGGCGGGCGAGGGCGTATGCCAGGCTGGCAACCGCCGCCGATAGGAGCAGCCCGCAGGCGGCGCTTTCCCAATACGCCTGCTCCCAGGTGGAAGGCGCCAAAGGCTCCGGCGCTGTTGTCCCCTCCGTTTCTTGGGGCGGAGTGTATGGGATCCGGCTTCCCCGGACCAGGAGCCGGTGGGTATTCACGCCGAAGGGCGTGCAGGTGACCAGCGTGCAGAGGTCCCGGCCGGAGACGATCTCCAAGTGCTTTGTGTCGTAGGGCAGCACCGTCTCGATCTGGTCGATCCGGTAGGCCAGAACTTCTCCCAGCACCTCCAGATAAAACACATCTCCGATCTCCATCTGGGGCAGGTCGGAGAATAGCTTTTGGGTGGCCATGCCGCTGTGCCCGGTGAGTACGGCGTGGGTATTCTCGCCACCTACCGGAAGGGAGGAGCCTAAGAGGTGCCCGATTCCCCGCTCCAGCGTCTCCGCCTCGGTCCCGTGGAGGATGGGCAGCTTCACCCCAATCTTGGGGATGCGGATATAACCCATGACCCCGTCCCCAGCCAAGTCCAGCAGATCACGGTACTGTTGGGCGGCGGCCTGGAGCGCCTCCTTGCTGTATGCGGACGCGCCTGGAGCAATGGCCTGATTGTATATCCGCGCCCGCGTCCATTCCGCCCGCACCTGCTCAGACTGGACCTGCCCCACCTGTTCTAGGTATTCAGTGTAGATTTTGGACTGGTGCCGCTGGTTGTATTGGACACTGACGAAGGGATACAGCATCACCAGCAGCGCCAGGAACACCGCCAGAGCTGAAAGGCCGATAACGCAGATGCGTCGCTTCGTTTAGATCCCTCCTTCGTTTCGCGGCCCGGCCCGGAGGGCCGGGCCGAATGCCGCGTTACCGCGCCTTCCACGCCTTTCGGCCGGTGCGGTAGAGCCAGAAGGCAGCCATGGTGACCCCGGACAGCACAATGGAGCCGGTCAGGACGAAGATCCAGGTCCCATAGTCGCCGGTATCGGGCAGGTCGAAGCCTTCCGTGTTCACCACCGTCAGCGTTACAACGTCGTTGTGCTCCCCCATGGCAGCAGGGCTGCCGTCCACCGTGGCTGTGCCCGTAAGATGGTTGTGAGAGAGCTGCTTCTGGGGGATGTTGTGCAACTCCAGCCCGCCGTCATAGGCGTACCGAGGGTCGTTTTGCAGCACCCCCAGCACATCCCCGCTGTAAATATCACAGGCCGCTCCCTCTGGGGAGGCCGAGATGGTGATGTGGATGTCGTCTTTCAGAAGGGTGTACCCCTCCGCCGTCTCGATCTCCGTCAGGACGTACTCGTCGTCCTCCAGGCCCTTGACCAGGAGCTTTCCGCTCTCGTTAGGGGAGAACACCGTGGCCTGAGCTTCCTCGGCTGCATGGCCCGTGACGTAGTAGCCCTCCTCATTCTGGGCGGCGGTCACATAGAAGCCGTCCGTTTCGTTGCGGAGCTTGAATTTCACCTTGGAGAACAGCTCCTTGGCCCCCTCCGTATCCAGATTGGAGAAGGTCTTGGTCAGGTCGATGCCGAAGCTGTAGACGTGGCAGTCGTCCACCAGGGTGTCATAGTACTCTGTAGACGTGCGCTTCCAGGTCAGCACCACGTCGTTGTCGTTGCCCATATCCCCATAGCGGAAGGAGCTGCCTGTATTGATAACGGCCGCGTAGGTGATCCGCAAAGTATAACCTGAGTAGGCGCTGTTGACCTCGTCCAGCCCAGCCTGGGTGAGCTCGATGGTCATGTGCCGACCGTCTTCACTATACGCCACCGTAAATTTTCCGGAATCCCTCTCCCAGGAGGCGACCTTTTCGGTGCAGCCCTTGTCGGTGAAGAATTCCAGCTTTACACCGCCGCCCTTGTAGGTCAGGCCCTCTGAAAGCGTGTCATAGAAGCTGTAGGTCGTGAGGGCGGTTGCCTTGGAGGTAATGGTAGGCAGGGTGGAGAGCACCTGGTACTCCATCTCATCTCCGCCGGAGCCGGTGGCGTTGTGGGCAAAGCCGTCGAGAATGGAATCCGTTCCCTCATTCTTCCCGGTGTCGCTCTGGGCTTCCCGGACTGTCTTTTCCAGGGTGGGGATGCCGGTTTCATTCTTGGGGTAGACCGTCACGTCATAGCGCCATTCGTCCCCGTCGATATCGGTCATGGGCAGGGACACCAGGAAGGGGGCGGTGGTAGAGGTCACCATCTCAGGTACCTTGGTTTCTATAAGCAGATACAGCCCCAGCGGCAGCTCCGCCGCGCCAGTCTTTCCATATGCGTCCGTCAGGGGCAGGGCTGTGCCGCCCTGGGCCGCCACATAGGTTTCCAGGCCATTCTTGACGGCAACCGGGCTGGCAGAATAGGCAGCGGCCAGAGCCGAATTTAATGTATCGCTGGTATAGTAGTAATGGTCGGCATGGAGACTGTCGGCCTTTTCAAACCGGCCTGCGCCTCCTTCCAGGCCGATGGCAGACAGGAAGCCGGCCCCCTTGGCCTGATCGAAGCCATAGAGCACCAGGACTTCCCCGCCGTCCGAGTAGGTGGTGATGTCTGCCACCTTGAGACAGGTGAATTCCACCCCGGAGATGGCGTAGCCGTGGCTGGTTCCGCCGTTACCCAAGGTACTTTCCGTGTCCCCGCCCAGAGCATCGTTGACCGCCTGGTCAAAGCCGCCGGTGGAGACGTAGCTGCCCATGTCCCAGGTCCCGTCCTTGGCAGCGTTTGTCATATCGTATTTGTAAATGGTCAGCGACCCGGTGCGGGAGGTGTCGATGGTGGCTACTCCCACGCTGGCAGCAAAAGCAGCGGGAACACAGGCAAGAAGGAGCAAACAGGCAGTAAGAACGGCGAACAGTTTCTTCAGATTTTTCATAGCAAAATAAGTCCTTTCATATAATATAATTTGGCCTAGCCGGATGCGCCGAAATGATCGAACAAATGGGGCGCCAATGAGGTGCCCGGTACAGCGGCAGGCCTATCCCTTGCGCGGTAGGGCGGGGACATGGTTATTTCTTTCGGCGGAGGAGGAAGATCAGCCCGACGCAGGCGCCCAGAGCCAGGGTCAGGACCAGCGGTAGCCGGGACAGCAGGCGGCTTCCGGTCTGAGGAAGGGTGAACGCGGGGCTGTTGACCACCGTCAGAGCAAGGGCCCGGTCCTCCGCCGGAAGGGGCCCTTCATAGGCAGCCTCTGCCAGGAGCTGGAATCCTGCCGGAGCCTCCGTCTCCGTCAGCCGGTAGAGCAGACCGGGGTGGAGCCCCTCGAATCGCACAGCGCCCGCACTGTCGGAAGTCAGGCATCCGTCCACAATCCCGGGCGTCGTGCTGCCGCCCTTCTCAACGGCGGATGTGGATTCGACAGGTTCCCAGATTGCTCCGTCCTCGCTCCATTCCAGGCAGAACTGCGCCCCTGCCAGGGGTTCCCCGGAGGCGCTTACCTTTTGAACCGTAATGCTTCCAGCGTAGAGCCGGTTTGTAAAGGACGCCGAGGCAGTCTCGCCGCCCTTCACCTCCACCGTCTGGGGATTTTCGCTCAGACATTCATAGGCGCTGCCCTCCGGGAGGACCTCCTGGATCGTATACTTGCCGGGCAAGAGGTTGTCTGCTGTGATCACGCCGTCCACTCCCGTGGTGAAGGGTGACCCGGGAATCTCCTTTCCCTGGCTGTCGGTTATTTTGAACACCCAGCCTGCCAGGTCGCCGCCGCCCTCCACCGTTCCGTTTCCGCCCGTCACCGTCTTGACGATGCGGATGCCGCCGCTCTTGACCCGGTTGGAGAAGGTGACGGACGCCGTCTGGTCCGCCTGAATGGTTACGGCCTGGGGATTGGGACTTTCGCAGTCGTATTTGGTCTGAATTTGCGGGTCGGTATGACCCATCTCCTTGATATACACCGTCTGGTTGGCGGCCAGGCCCCATGCGTAGATCCGGCCCTGGGCATCCGTGGTATGAGGGCCGGACAGAAGCGTGCGGCAGGCGCTGTCGGAGTAGATGTTAAACTGCCATCCCGCCAGGTTCTGCCCATCTGAGGTGGTCTTGATAATGTTCAGATTCCCCTCCGGCAGCTCTACCTCCAGGCGGATGTACGCCTTGACCGGGTCGATGGGGCCTAAGGTCATCACCGTCTGGCGGTCGCTCTGGCTCCAGGCCAGAGCCACGTTGGCAGTCAGCTCAAAGTAGTGGCCTGTGGCGGAGAGGATGAGACCACCCTGGGCAATCTGCCGGGCGGCGCTCTCCGTGGCCGTGATCCGCAGGGTGTTCCCGCTTCGAGAGATGGTCAACCCGGGGAGCGTAGAGGTAAACTCATAATCCGCCAGGATGTTGTTGGTGTCCGTGGCGCTGCCCTCGTAGAGGCCGGTGCGGGCATTATAGGTCAGACGGATGGCCTTGGCGCTCCCGGAGAACAGGGAAGCAAAACTGGGGATTTTGTTGTGGCTTTCCAGCCCCGCCAGAATGGCGTTGTATTTGCTCACCACCCCGGAGTCCATGTTCCGGATGAAGGGCGACTGAGACAGGCCGGCGTGGAGCTTGCCGCTGGAATCCCGCTGGCCCGTGATCATGTCCCACACCAAAATCTGGGTGGCGATGAGGCCGTCGGCGGAGGTGTCGCCGTTGTTGGGGGCGCCATAGACCACCGCCTTGACCACCCCCAGCCGGGCGTCCAAAGAATAGTCGTTCCAGAAGCCCTCGTCGGGAGCAAAGGTTCCGGTCCCGTGGCTGGTGGAAGGCTGGAGGCAGAAGGCGTAGCCGTTGCCGGCGGTGCGGAGGATGCCGCCGCCGGTGGTGTAATATTGGCCCCACTCGGCCACGCCCTTGTAGTTGTACAGAGTGTACCAGCATTCGCCCGTGTAAAATTCGTCCTCCATTCCTGTGATCTCCAAGCTGCTCCCGGCGGCGAAGGCCATGGGCGCGGCAGCAATCAGCAGGGCAAGAAGGAGAACGGCGCAAACACTGCATTTCAGTCTTTTCGCAATCATTTTTTCATTCCTTCCATAGACAAAAATTGCCCGCCTGGTTTTCCAGACGGGCAGGGTTGATAGGGGATTATGCGTAGTAGAGCCGTACCTCGTACCAAATTTCGCCGCCGGACTCTCTGGGGAAGACGTGGCAACTCACTCTGGCGCCCTCCGGGCAGCCGTTGGCCAGGGCCATGGCGTACAGGTAGTCTACCTGCCACGCGGCGGCTTCCAGGAGGTCGGCTTGTGTCCCTCCGGGGGCGATGAGGGAGCCAAAGTTGAATCCGGCGTTGGAGGCGTTGAGGCTATCGTCCACCGTCCAGCCCAGGGAGCCGTACCGGCTCACCGCATAGTTGTTGCCATAGTCCATGGCGGCCTGGCAGTCCAAGGTTTGCGGAGCCGTGGGCTGGGGTTCCGGTTCTTGAGGCGCTGGGACTGTAGGAGGTGTTGGAGACGAAGGTTCCGGCTCCGGGGTTGCCGGTTCCGGCGGCACAGTGGGTGGTTCCGTTGCCGGAGGCTCCGTTGCGGGCGGGTCCGTGGGCCTTTCCGTGGGTGCGGGAGGCTCTGTCGGCGGCTGGGTAGCGGGAGTTGTTTCCAGCGAAGGCTCTGGCGCCGTTTCCTGGGGAAGTGCCTCCGGGGCTTTCAGCCTCCCAACAGTTGGGCGGGGCGCCGTGAAGGGCGGCTTTACGCTGACTGTCTGCCTCTCGGCAGTCTCCGGTGTTGCGGAAACCGCCGCACACCCGACCAAGGTAAGCGCCAGGCCCAGGGCAAGGATCATCTTCTTCATGGAAATCCTTCCTTTCCTTTTTTACCCAACAATACCCCCAAGTCTTTTCAAAGTCTATCCCGGAATACTACCCGAATCGCGCCGCCTATTTTCGGCCATAACCACCAGTTCCGGGGTGCTTCTCCGCCCAAAGGGTGGTCAGGTGGACCATGGCGGCATACTGCTCCGTGTCTGACAGGCTCTCCAGAAACTCCTTCAGCGTGGGCATGGCGGCCGGAGCCGCTGGGAGCTTCTCCCGGCGAATCAGAATGGCGTTGTCCTTGGTTTCTTCAAAGGACACCACCTCCCCCGGTTGGACCCCCAGCTTTTGCCGCAGGCACAGCGGAATGGTGATCCGCCCCTTCCGGCCCAAAATTCGATACTCCTTCATGCTACGTCCTTCAGCGCGTGGAGAAGGAGAGAATTATATTCGTTTTTGCTTTTTGCATAAATAGCGCTCCTTGATCATTCGCCGCACATCGATGGGTTTCCCCAGCAGCTCGTTGATGGTGATTTGGCTGGCGGTTTCCCGCTCCCGCTCATACAGGTCGTAGTTCCCAATGAGCAGCTCGTGGAATTCCCGGCCGGGGGTATACTTCTGCACCATGGAATGGAGCCGTGTGAAGTCGAAGATCTCATATCCCCGGTACAGCTCCCGGATCTCCGGGCAGTCGTTGTAGGAAAGCAGAAATTTCCCCTTGATATGGCCCAGAAGTTCCCGCAGTTTTAAGTGGTCCTCCCAGGTAAAGTCCTGATTGTACACATACTCGCTGGAAAAGTAGGGCGGGTCGCAGTAGAGAAAGCCATCCGGGCGGTCGTAGTGGGGAAGGAAGGTTTCGTAGCTCTGGTTTTCCACCACCACATCTTTGAGGCGAAGGGACAGGTCACAGATCATTTTCCCAAAGGCCGTGATGTCCACCGGCTGACCTCCGAAGGACCGCCCGGCGCTGGAATAGCTAAACCGGGCCTTCTTGTAAAATGCCGCTGCCCGACGGACGGGATAGTTGAACACCCGAAAGCACATTGCCTTAGCCATCTCCTCCGCCGCCTCCGGGGGAAGGGCCCGTTCCAGAAGGTCCAACTGGACGGACAGATACTTGTCCCTCCCGTCGGCGTAGCCGCCCTTCCAGCTTTCAAAGTCCTGGCGAGAATTGAGGGGAAAGAAATTCAGCTCCCACACCAGCTCCACAGGCCGTTCCTTGGCGCAGCGATAGAAGTTGATGAGGTCTGAGTCCAGATCGTTGAAAATTTCGTATGCGTCCGGCTTCTCCTTCCCCAGGAGTACCGCCCCAGAGCCTCCGAAGGGCTCTATGTAGCGGGTATACTTGAGGGGAAAGAGTGCGTACAGAATTGGCAGGACCGGCGTCTTGCTGCCGATCCAGGGAATTGGCGTTCTAATGCTGCATCACACTCCGTTGTACACAATGTTGCGTTTATAGGCGTACATTCGCCGCCGCCTGTCCTTGATTCGATGCACTTGGTTCACCTCCTTCCAAAAAATGGACAAAAAATCAACCCAGGGTCATGCCGGGGGATGGTTCCTCCCATGCCTGCTCCTGAGCCTCGTTGACGGATGTGATATTTACATACTCTCCGATGATATTCAGCGCCTGGTCGTAGCTGTCCGAGCGGAATACCCGTTCGCTCATCTCGCGGGCCTGGTCTGCCTGTCCGGCTGCTTTCAGCGTCCGGCAGGCAAGGCCCACCAGGTTGAATACGTTCCCATCTTCTCCAATGAGGGGGCAGTCCGGCTTTTGGGGAAGGAATCCGCCCAGATGGTTGGGAACGTAGTCGCTCAGCCAGGTGCCGCCGAAATCCTCATGGGTGACGAGCCGCCACATAGACAGTTTCCCAATGTCCAGCTTGATGCCCTTTTCAAAGGGAAACAGCAGACAGGTGCGGCCCTTGTTTTGGAAGCGGAATGCCTTTTCAAACTGCGATCCGTTCCGGAGGACTCCCACCTTGGTGAGCATCTCGTTGAGCCCCGCTACCCATTCCGCCGGGTTTCCGCCGCAGCCCTGGAGGATCAGACCCTCCTGGCCCTCCATCCGCCGCAGATCGTTCAAGCTAATGTCTATGACAGTCACAGGTGCATCCCTCCCATCTGCATCTTGGGTGCAGCCTTCTCGAAGCTGTCCACTCCGGGAATGAGGGAGAGGCATCTTCCGTTGTCCCAGGCCATGACCAACTGGCCCGCATCATCCACCGCCCGGACGGTTCCCATAGTTCCGGGAGGAATGGGATTGGGATCGCCGGCCATCTCGATCAGGCGGACACGGGTGCCGGGCGGGTACTGCGCCCGGAGGGAATCGTATTTGTTTTGTTTCATAGGAACTCCTTCTTTCATTGCAGGGATTGATATCTGGTTTTCAGGCACTGTCCATCCGGACTCCGGCAGATGAAGCCGTGGCTGGGGAAGGGGCAGCCCTCGCATGCCGGGGTATCCCGACACACAGACGGCTCCGGCTCCGGCCGGGGCGGACCGGTGTGCTGGCGGTACTCAGGCACACTCCGTTTACTGTTCATGTAAAAGACCTCCTCGTATAAAAAACCGGCTGATTTCTCAGCCGGCTGTTGATTTACACTTTGATATATCGGGCCGCCCGCGAGGTGCCGATCCGTTGAATGACGCCGCTTTGGAAAGAGGCGTCAGGCTGTTTAACACCGTCGCCTCTATGCGGGCCTTTTTCGTGATCCGTTTTCCGCTCACCACCGCAAACCGTTTATCCAACTCCTTTTATTTGCAGAAAGTCAAGAGGGCGGTCGAATTTGCGTCGCATACGTCGGAACTTTTTTGTAAACTTTTCTGTGTGTCCTTGATATTCTCTGGGTCATCTGCTGTACTATACATGAAAGTAGCGTCGCCCGCGACGTAAATTCGAGGTGAAAGGCATAATAACCTGCGTGATTTCTTATTTAAAACGGTGTGAACCGTTCTAATAATCCCCCATCCTCTATATGTACGGGAGCAAGCCCATGACGGCTTGTTCCCGCTTTTTATCGCGCCCGGTCTTTTTCCACTTTGACAAGCGCGTTGGCGCGTTCTAGCTTGTCACCTCATATAAAATATTTGATTGATGAAATGAGTGATGTCTTGTTATTGATGCTAGTTTGTGGTATAATGCATAATAGTATAATGCTTTGAGGTGTCCGGGAAAATGAAACAGCCTCCTTTTCAAATTACAAATTCAATTATAGACTATGTCGCGGAAATCGCGGAGTTAGTCGGCAGACTCTCCTGCTCCAATCCCGTCGCCACCAATCCCACGCTTCACCGAATCAATCGGATACGAACGATCCACGGCTCCTTGGCGATTGAGCAAAACACACTGACTCTGGAACAGGTGACAGCAGTTCTAAACGGAAAGCGCGTTTTAGCCCCTCCGCAAGACATTATCGAGGTCAAGAATGCCTATGAGATCTATGAGCGGTTGGATGAGCTTGATTCGTATTCAATAGATGACCTCTTGATGGCTCATGGCATTATGACCCGAGGACTGGTGGAAGAAGCGGGCGCGTTCCGCGCTCATCCGGTGGGCGTTGTGGACCAGGAGGGGCATATTCTGCACTTTGGTACGCTTCCTCAATATGTACCTGGCCTGGTAGAAGAACTCTTGGAATGGACAAAGAATAGTGACCTCCATATGCTTATTCGCAGTTGTGTTTTCCATTACGAATTCGAGCTGATCCACCCGTTTGCTGATGGAAACGGCAGAATTGGGCGGCTGTGGCACACACTTTTGCTGTCAAAATGGAATCCTGCCTTTGCGTGGTTGCCGGTAGAATCAATAATCAACGAAAACCAGCAGAAATACTATGCAGCGATAAACGCCTCCAACAATGCTGGAGAATCAACTGTATTCATAGAGTTTATGCTGTCATCCATCAAGGCATCGCTCATTGAAGCCCTCAATATGAGTGATGAAATGATCGTTGCCATCACGGATAAGACTTCCCTCCGCTGGAGCAAAATCGAAAATTATCTGAAAACCCATCCGTATATTATGAATGCCAATGTTCGTGAGCTATGCGGCGTCTCTTCGGCGACGGCGAATCGGATTCTGGTGGAACTGGTCGAGGAGAAGAAACTGATTCGGTGCCGACAGGAAGGACATTGGGGGTACGTTTTAAGAACATAAGATACGGAGATGCGGGCAAATATGAAAAAACTGTAATGCGCCGCTTTGAGAGAGATTTCGTGTCCTATAACGTTAAACGTATCGAACTCGATACGTTTAAGCAGAGTATCGGTTCAAAAAGGAGGCAGCTTATGTCAGAAAGTCAAAACATCGAGTATAAGGAATCCTGGCGGGATGAATACCTGAAATGGGTATGCGGTTTTGCCAATGCTCAGGGCGGCACCATTTATTGGCGTTGATGATAACGGCAAAGTGGTCGGCGTGAAGGATATAAGGAAACTGATGGAAGATATTCCTAATAAAATCCAATCAGGACTGGGTATTGTTGCTGATGTGAATAAACATACGAAAGATGGGAAGGACTATTTGAAAATTAAAATTAAGCCCAGTACATTTCCCATCAGCTATCACGGAGAGTTCCATTACCGAAGCGGCGCCACCAAGCAGCAACTGACAGGTATTGCGCTGACGGAGTTTATCATGCAGAAAACCGGTTTTCGCTGGGAAGATGTCACCGTCGATCATATCACAGTGGACGATTTGGATGATGAGAGCTTTAGGATTTTCAGGAGAGAAGCACTTCGCAGCAAGCGGATGAGTGAGGCTGAGCTTAATATTTCAAATGAGGAATTACTTTCCAAGCTGAGACTTTTATCAAACGGTAAGCTGAAGCGTTCAGCCGTTCTGCTGTTCTACGGTGATCCGAGTATTGTGCAGGTCGGTAGTTATGTTAAAATCGGCAAATTTGGTGAGCACGGAACCGTGGAATATCATGATGATCTTGAGGGTTCGCTCATATCTACGGCAGATAAGATTGTGGATCTTATTTCTCTAAAATACTTGAAGGCAAAAATCACATATGAACACAACCGGCGTGTAGAGACTTATCCTTATGCGAGAAATGCCATTCGTGAGGCGATTTACAATGCCATCGCCCATAATTGTTACATGTATGGTACTCCGATACAGATACGAATTGAAGAAGAACAGATTATTATAAGCAACCGCTGTATCCTTCCGGAGGGCTGGACTGTGGAGACCTTGATGCAGCCACATGATTCCATACCGTACAATCCTGATATTGCCAACGTATTTTACAGAGCGGGATATATAGAAACCTGGGGACAGGGGATTCAGAAGATATGTGATGAATGCATTGCGTTGGGTGCAAAGCTTCCCAGATACGAGATACTGGGAACTGGTATCAGAGTATATTTCCCGGCACTCGAGAGTGCCCTCATAGGTCAGCCTAAAACTCCAAACCGCCAAAGTGGCGGATTAAGTGGCGGAATAGATGGCGGATTGGCGGAAAGAATCCTTGCCTTGATTCGCTCAAATGCTTCTATTACAGTGCAGGAGATGGCCGAGACATTAGAAGTACCTAAAAGGACGCTTGAACGTGAAATGAAGAAACTTCGCAGTAGTGGACGTGTTATTCGTGTAGGCGGTAACAGATACGGGTATTGGAAGTTAAATGATTAGGTCGGAGAAACAAAATGAAGCCAAAGAAAAAATGTTACATTTATACCCGTAGGAGATCGACCGGTCTGCATTGGTGGATGCCGTTTGAAAAGACCTGCTCCATCTCTGTCTGAGAGTTGTGGTCAGATTGATAAGCACTCACGCGCTGCAATAGGGGGCCGCTCAGAAGCGGCCCTTAGATTTTCAAGTCGCTCGATTTATTCCGCGCTGCACATCACCTCATAGCAATACACGACCTTATGGCGATACGCTTCAAAGGAGGCTTGTCCACTGGATCTCCAGAACAAACCGCCTTCCGCCCTGCGCCTTTCGGAGATGCTCGCCCACAATGGGGCAGTCAGCAGCATCAACTTGCGATATCGTTGGCCTTTTTTCGACTCTCCTTTTGGGGTAACATTTATTCATGATATGGGCCACCAGGCGCAGGTTCCGTTCGATCAGAATGTTCCGGGCCTCCAGGTCCCCCTGGGCGACCAGGGCCAGGTAGTGCTGCTCCTCTTGAGCCGTCAGGGGCCGGGGAAAGCTCCCGCTGGACAGCTGCAGGGAGTACAGCAGCCCGCTGAGCATCAGCCATACGGCGGCGTTCATACGCCTCACCTCCATGGCAACTCTATTCGCCCCGGTTTGTCCGTTTTCCTGGGAAAAGGGGAAAATGCCTGTCCCTTTTTGTTTGGAGATCAAAGACCGCCCACTCGGCGCTTCGCATTATACCTCAAAATTGAAAAAACCGCCGCGGCTCCATCCGTCCATGGCAGGTAAAAAACGCTCCGGCGGTTTTGCCCGTCGGAGCGCTTCCATTACACCTCGTAGATGGCCTGGCTGGCCTTCATCATCATATAGGCGTCCAGCTTGCCCACCAGTTCCATGGGCGCGTGCATGCCCAGCAGGGGTACGCCGGCGTCCACGGTGACGATGTTCCGGTTGGCCATGAAGCCGGCGACGGTCCCGCCGCCGCCCAGGTCCACCCGGCCGATGGTATTGATCTGCCACAGGACCCCGGCCCCGTCCAGAGCCTTGCGGACATGGCCCAGGGCCTCGGCGGAGGCGTCGGAGGCCCCGCTCTTGCCGCCCCGGCCGGTGTACTTCATGATGGCCACGCCATAGTTTACATAACTCGTATTCCGGCGGTCAAAGGCGTCGGCAAAGGTGGGGTCGTAGGCGTTAGCCACGTCGGAGGACAGGCAGAAGGAGTTTTTCAGCACCTGGTTGGGGTCGGCGTCCATGGACTTGCAGATATCCGCCACGAAGGTGTCGAAGGCCCGGCTCTGCATGCCGGAAATGCCCACGGAGCCGATCTCCTCCCGGTCCGCCAGCACGCACACGCAGGTGTGGACGGGGTTTTCCAGCTCCAGGATGGGCTCCAGAGCGGCGTAGGCGCAGACCCGGTCGTCATGGCCGTAGGCGCTCAGCAGGCTCCGGTCCAGACCCGCCTCCCGGCACTTGCCGGCAGGCACCATGGTCAGCTCGGCGGAGCGGAAGTCCGCCTCGGTAATGCCGTACTTCTCATTGAGGATCCGCAGGATGTTCAGCTTCACCAGGTCCGCGCCCTCTCCTTCCAGGGGCTCGGTGCCCAGCAGGACATTGAGCTGCTCGGCGGTGATGCCCTCGGCCAGGGACTTTTGCATCTGCTCCCGGGCCAGGTGGATCAGCAGGTCCGTGATGAACAGCACCGGATCTTCCGGGTCCTCGCCCACCTTGACGGTGACGACGCTGCCGTCCTGCAGGCTGACCACGCCGTGGAGGGCCAGGGGAATGGTGGGCCACTGGTACTTCTTCACGCCGCCGTAGTAATTGGTCTTGAAGTAGGCAAACTCGCTGTCCTCATACAGCGGCATGGGCTTTAAGTCCAGCCGGGGGGAGTCGATGTGGGCGGCGCAGAGGTTCATGCCCTCCTCCAGGGGGGCGGAGCCGATCACCGCCAGGTAGATGTTCTTGCCCCGGTTGTTCAGATAGACCTTGTCGCCGGGTTTCAGCGCCTTGCCGGGGGTCATGGGCTGGAAGCCCTTGGCCTGGGCCTCCGCCTCCGCCCAGGAGGTGGCCTCCCGCTCGGTTTTGCACGCATCCATAAAGGCGGCGTACCGCTTGGCGTAGGCGTTCATCTCCGCCCGCTGCTCCGGCGTGAGCAGGGTGTAGCCGTTTTTCTTGGTGTAGGTGAGTTTTTCCCGCAGTTCGTCAGTCGTCATGGTGTTCGCTCCTATTCACATATTTTTCTTCATTATAGGGTGGCCAGTTTTCGGAAAAAAACCAGGCACGCCTCCAAAAATTCCGCCTCCGTGCCCCGGTTTTCCAGGCAGTGATCGCACCGGGCGCGGTAAAATGATTCCGGCTGCTGGGCCTGGATCCGGGAAAGAGCATAGTCCCGGGTCACACCGTCCCGGGCCATGATCCGGGCCAGCCGGTCCTCCGGCGGGGCGGTCACCGCCACGGTGACGTCGCACAGCTCCGTCAGGCCCCCTTCAAACAGGGCAATGGCGTCGATGGCGGCAAAAGAGGGCTGCTTTTTCCGCAAAATGGCCTCTATTCGGGCCTTCACCGCCCCGTGGGTGATCCGATTTAGATCCTGTAGGGCCTGGGGGTCCCCATAGACCAGGGCCCCCAGCTTCCGCCGCAGCAAGGCTCCATCCTCCACCGTGCCCGGGAACCGGGCCTCGATGGCGGCGAGCAGCTGGGGGTCGGTGGCAAGCAGCGCATGATAAATTTCGTCGCAGTCCAGGCACAGTCCGCCCAAATTCGACACCGCTCGCAACGCGGTGGACTTCCCGCAGCCGGTGCCGCCGGTGATGCCCACGATCATGGCGCTTCCTCCGCGTCCACATAGGTGAAGGCCGCCGCCTTGGCCAGGCGGTTGGCCACCGCGAAGCCCACGCCATTTCCAGCGGGGCAGCGGGCGAAGATCCTCTGGATTTGGGGGCTGTCCAGCTCCCGCAGGGCGGCAAAAAGGCCGGCGGACAGAGTCTCCGGCTCCGCTTCCCGGCCATAGGCCAGGGGCCGGCAGTCCCGATAGAGCGGAAGCTCCTCCTGGAAGCACAGCACCCGGTCCCCGGGGGCAAAATGGTCATGGACGTACCGGGCCGCCGCCTGGCTGCTCCCCCGGACGATGATCACCTTGCCCTGGGGGGCATAGTGGCGGTATTTCATGCCGGGGGCCTTCACCACCGCGTCCCGGTCGATGCTTCCCAGCACTGCCCGGTCCACCTGGAGGCTGCCCAAAACCGCCTCCAGCGCCTCCCGGGAGACGCCGCCAGGGCGGAGCAGACGGGGCGTGTTCTCCGTCAGGTCCACAATGGTGGATTCCACCCCCACCCGGCAGGGGCCGCCGTCTACCACCGCCGGAATGCGGCCGTCGTGGTCCGCCAGCACATGCTGGGCGGTAGTGGTGGAGGGCTTGCCGGAGAGATTGGCCGACGGGGCCGCGATGGGCGTCTGGGATAGTTCGATGATCCGCCGGGTCACCGCCGTCTCCGGGCAGCGGATGGCCACCGTGTCCAGCCCGGCGGTGGTGCGCTTCGGAATACAGTCCCGGGCGGGCAGAACCATGGTCAGCGGCCCGGGCCAGAACCGCGCCGCCAGGGTATAGGCGCAAGCCGGAATGGAATGGCAGTACCGCTCCGCCTGGGCCATGCCGGTGACGTGGAGGATCAAAGGATTGTCCTGGGGACGGCCCTTGACCCGGAAAATCTCCGCCACCGCCGCTTCGTTGAGGCCGTCCGCCCCCAGGCCGTAGACGGTCTCCGTGGGCAGGGCCACCAGCTTCCCGTCCCGGATCAGCGCCGCCGCGATCTCCGGCGTCCGGGGGTCGGCGGCGGGCAGAAGAAGGGTGTTCATTCTTTTTGCTCCTTTGATATGGAGGCTTTTGGGCCGTTCTCAGCGGCCCCAGGGCCGCCGGGAACAGGCAAGTCACAAAATCGATACCGGGCGAGCCCAACAGATGGATCAATTACCGCCAGACCCGGCGCGCATTGACCGCCGCTTGAAAAGGGAAGCGATTCTATCCGCAAAACCGATACCGGGCGAGCCCAACAGATGGATCGATCACCGCCAGGTTTGGTGCGTATCAGTCCGTGGGCTGGTTGGCGGCCTCGATGATCTGGACGAACTTCTCCGGCACCAGGGAGGCACCGCCGATCAGACCGCCGTCGATATCCGGCTGGGCCAGCAGCTCATAGGCGTTCTTCTCGTTCATGGAGCCGCCGTAGAGAATGGAGATGGCCCGGGCGTTCTTGGAGCTGTAGAGCTTGCGCACCACCACCCGGATATGTTCGCAGACCTCCTCCGCCTGCTCCGGGGTGGCCGTCCGGCCGGTGCCGATGGCCCAGATGGGCTCGTAGGCAATGACCACCTTGCGGATCTTGTCCTCGGGCACGCCCTGGAGAGCCAGCTTGATCTGCATGGCGATCCACTCGCTGGTGATCCCGGCCTCCCGCTGCTCCAGGCTCTCGCCGCAGCACAAAATGGGGATCAGCCCGGCGTTCAGCGCCGCCAGGACCTTGGCGTTGATCTGCTGATCCGTCTCGCCCATGGCCCGGCGCTCGGAGTGGCCGATAATTACATATTTGCAGCCGGCGTCCAGCAGCATCCCCGTGGAGATCTCCCCGGTGTAAGCCCCGGAGGGATTGGAATTGCAGTTCTCCGCGCCAATGCTCACCCGCGTCTCCCGCATGGCCCGAACGGCGGCGGGAATGCACACGGCGGGCACGCACAGGGCAATGTCACACCACCGGCCCCGGGGCAGCATCCCCTTCAGGGCGGTCATAAATTCCTTGGTCTCGCTGGGGGTCTTGTTCATTTTCCAGTTGCCGGCGATCACCGTTCTGCGATATTTTCTATTCATAAATGATACTCCTTTATTATGTTGACATCCGGGAGTCACCCGATGAGAATTTTCTGTGTTATGGCTTGGTCAAAAGCCCGGCCGGGGGAGGCTCCCCCGGCCGGGCAAATGGGGGAAATTTTTTACTTGTCTTCCAGGCAGGCGATGCCGGGCAGCTCCAGGCCCTCCAGGAACTCCAGAGACGCGCCGCCGCCGGTGGAAATGTGGGTGATCTTGTCGGCAAAGCCCAGCTGCTCGCAGGCAGCCGTGCTGTCGCCGCCGCCAACGATGGTCACGGCGTCGGAATCGGCCAGGCCCTGGGCCACAGCGATGGTGCCCTTGGCCAGGGTGGGGTTCTCAAACACGCCCATGGGTCCGTTCCAAACCACGGTCTTGGCGGCCTTGGCAGCCCCGGCGAACAGCTCCCGGGTCTTCTCGCCGATGTCCAGGCCCATCTTGTCCCCGGGAATGGCGTCGGAGTCCACGGTCTCCACTTCCACAGGCCCGTCGATGGGATCGGGGAAGGCGTCCGCCACCACGGTGTCGATGGGCAGCAGGAGCTTGACGCCCTTGGCCTCGGCCTTGGCCATCATGTCCTTGCAGTAGTCGATCTTCTCCTGGTCCAGCAGGCTCTTGCCCACGCCGCAGCCCTTGGCGGCCAGGAAGGTGTAGGCCATGCCGCCGCCGATGATCAGGGTGTCCACCTTCTCTAAGAGGTTATTGATGACGTTGAGCTTGTCGGAGACCTTGGCGCCGCCCAGAATGGCCACGAAGGGCCGCTCGGGATCCGCCAGGGCCTTGCCCATAATGGAGACTTCCTTCTGCACCAGGTAGCCGGACACGGCGGGCAGGTAGTCCGCCACCCCGGCGGTGGAAGCGTGGGCCCGGTGGGCGGTGCCAAAGGCGTCGTTGACGAACAGATCCGCCATGCTGGCCAGCTCCTTGGCAAACTCAGGGTCGTTCTTGGTCTCGCCCTTCATGTAGCGCAGGTTCTCCAGGAGCATCACCTCGCCGTCCTTCAGGGCGGCGGCCTTGGCCTTGGCGTCCTCGCCCACCACGTCGGCAGCCATGATAACCGGCTTGCCCAGCAGCTCGGACAGGCGCTGAGCCACCACCTTCAGGCTCAGCTCGGGCTTCCACTCCCCCTTGGGCTTGCCCATGTGGGAGCAGAGAATGACCTTGGCGCCGTGGTCCATCAGATACTCGATGGTGGGCAGAGCGGCCACGATCCGCTTGTCGGAGGTGATGACCCCCGCCTTGGTGGGGACGTTGAAGTCGCAGCGGCACAGCACCCGCTTGCCGGCGACGGACACATCCTCGATGGACTTCTTGTTGTAATTCATTTGCACATTCCTCCACTTGATCGGGGCAATTCGCCCCGCATTTTTCCATAGTCCCGCAGCCCCGGAAAATCCAGCTGCCGCAGGGCTTCATAGACTGTGATGGCAACCGCGTTGCTCAGGTTCAGGCTCCGGGCCTCCGGCGCATGGGCAGCCGCAGGCAGCAGTCCCGGTGGGCCTCCAGAAAATCCTCCGGCAAGCCCTTGGTCTCCTTGCCGAAGAACAGGTAGCACCCGTCCTCAAAGCGGGCCTCGCTGTACCCCCTGGGGGCCTTGGTGGACAGGCACCACATCTGCCGGACCTGGTTCCTGGCGAAAAAGTCCGCCAGGTTTTCATAGTCCCGGACCCGCACCATGGGCCAGTAGTCCAGCCCCGCCCGCCGCACGGCGGCGTCGGAGATGGAAAAGCCCAGGGGCCGGATCAGATGCAGCACCGCGCCTGTGGCGGCGCAGGTGCGGGCGATATTGCCGCAGTTCTGCGGGATCTCCGGTTCCACCAACACCACGTTCAACACCGGGCAGCACCCCCTCCGTCCCAAAAAGCTCCCAGCGAGCCTTCAATATTGTATGCCAAAGTTTCCCTAAAATCAATCCGAAAAACATATATTTTTTAACTTTTCATGAGTATTCACAGAAAGACTTTCCCTGACGGCGGAAATTTGTGAAAAATGCGACTATCCGCCGGGACAGCCAAAAACCGCCGGGGTTTTCGGGCAAAATTCGGGTGTTTTTCACCTTGAAACCGGATTCCGCCGGTGCTATACTATTGGCGTTTTTGATCCAAGCATCGATCTGGACGGTGATTTCCCTTGACAGAGCAAAAAGAGCGCCTGTTTTCCAACCGGGCCCTGGCGCTGCTGATTTTTCCGCTGATCATTGAACAGGCCCTGGCCACCCTGGTGGGCATGTGCGACGGGGTGATGGTCTCCTCTGTCGGGGAGGCGGCGATCTCCGGCGTGTCCCTGGTGGACATGATCAACAACGTGATCCTCAACCTCTTCGCCGCCCTGGCCACCGGCGGCGCCGTGGTCACCAGCCAGTACCTGGGGGCCCGGCAGGAGGAGAGCGCCCGGCGCTCCGCCGGGCAGCTGGTGCTGATGGCGGCCTTCTTCGGCCTGGTGGCCATGGCGGTGTGCCTGGCCCTGGCCAAGGGGATGCTTTCCCTGTTCTTCGGCGCCATCGAGGAAAGCGTCATGTCCGCCGGCCTGCTCTACTTCCGCATCACGGCCCTGTCCTTCCCCTTTATCGCCCTGTACAACGCCGGGGCGGCGCTGTTCCGCAGCGTGGGCAACAGCCGGGTGTCCATGGCGGTGGGGCTGCTGATGAACGCCATCAACGTGGGCGGCAACTACCTGTGCATCTTCTGCCTCCACATGGGGGTGGAGGGCGTGGCCATTCCAACGGTCCTTTCCCGGGCGGTGGCGGCGGTGGTGATCCTGGCCCTGGCCTCCCGGCCCAGCCAGACCCTGCGGATCCAGGCCCGGAACCTGAAGTCCATCCAGCCCCGCATGATGGGCCGCATCCTCCACATCGGCATCCCCTCCGCCTTTGAGAACAGCCTGTTCCAGCTGGGCCGGGTGGTGGTGGTGAGCATGATCGCCTCCCTGGCCCTGACCTACCAGACCTCCGCCAACGCGGTGGCCAACAACATCGACTCCCTGGGGGTCATCATCGGGCAGAGCATGAGCCTGGCCATGGTGACGGTGATCGGCCGGTGCGTCGGCGCCCAGGATACGGACCAGGCCATGTACTATCTGAAAAAGCTGATGTGTCTAGCCTACCTGGCCCAGGGGATCTCCAGCGCTATGGTGATCGTCTTCTGTGGGCCGCTGGTGGGACTGTACCGAAAGCTGTCCCCGGAGGCGGTGGCGCTGTCCCGGCAGCTGATTTTGGTCCACAACGGCTTCTCTATCCTTTTGTGGCCGGCGGCCTTCGTGCTGCCCAACGCCCTGCGGGCCTCCAACGACGTACGGTTTACCATGGTGGTGAGCATCGCCTCCATGATCGCCTTCCGAATCAGCCTGAGCTGGGTGCTGTGCGTCCAGCTGGGCTATGGCGCCCTGGTCGTCGTAGTAGGACGAGGCGGCGGGGGTCAGGGTTCCGG
>CANQQU010000014.1 GCA_947626085.1 uncultured Oscillospiraceae bacterium | reverse complement strand
GAAGGGGCGTTTCCGCCAGCGCCGCCACGGCGGCGTCCTCGCCGGCGGCAAAACCGGCCAGGGCCTCCCCGGCGGTCTGGAACCGGGCGATCTGGCCGCCCAGGCGCAGATCGATGATCTCAAAGCCGTAGACTTTGTTGGTGGAATACCAGAGCGCCCGGTATTCCCGCCGCAGCCGTTCCAGCTGCTCCCGGGCCTCCTCCGCCAGGGCGGCGCAGGCCCCCGCGCCTGCCCGGTCCCCGGCCCGGACGCAGGGCCCGGCGGTCTGATGGAACCGGCATTTGGCGGCTAAAGCGGCGGCCAGGGCGGCGTAGAACCCGAACAGCTGGGAAAGCACGGGATTCTCCATGGCGTATTTTTGATAATCCTGTTCCAGGGCGGCGTAGTGGGTGGCGGCGTCCACCCCCTCTAAGTCCGCCTCATACAGCGGCACCAGCGGGTCCTGATACAGGAGGAATTTGGCGGCGTTCACGGGCCGCAATTCCCAATCCTTCACCCCGGGGAGCTGATGGAACCGGGTCAGGTCCAGAAACGCCCGGCTGTCCGCCCCGGTGACGGCCCGGAACCGCTCCGCCACCGCCTGGGGATCGTATTCCCCGGCATAGCAGAACTCGGCGTACACGGCCAGGCCGTAGAGCATGGACAATAGATTGCACTCCGCGCCGTTATCCCCCCAGGCGGCGGCAAAGACCAGGGGCACCTGATGGGCCCGGGCCTGGCGCAGGCCGGGGAGGGCGGTTTGGAGCGTCTTTTCATAGTGGGGCGCGGGGCCGGTCCAGGTCCAGATCCCCCCGGCGAAGGCCTTGGGAGCGGCGAAGGCCTCGTGCATGGCAAGCATCCGGTCGTAGGTGGCCTCGTCGTGGTGATAATAGTCCCAGTAGACCAGGGTGATGTCCTTCGGGGCCTGGGCCACCACCTGTTCCGGCACAGAGGGGGCGTCATAGTAGCCCTCGCTGGGGCTAGACAAACGGAAATACATATCGCTCCACATCATGGCGGAAAGCCCCAGCTCCCGGACGGCGGCCCCCACATTTTTCAGGTGCCGCTGCATCAGCTGGAAGGCGGGGGTGTAGGGATGGCGGTGCATATAGACGCCCTTGCCCAGGAAGAAGGCCTCGTCCAGGCCGATGTGGATGCGCTTGGAACGGTAGGGTGCGGAGGCGGACGCCAGCATGGCCCGGATAAAGGCCAAGCTGGCCTCGTCGTCCACCAGGAGCACCTCCTCGGTGTCCTTCATGTGGGCCATGGCGGGCCAGTGGAGGGCCCGATTCAGGTGCCCCAGGGTCTGGATGCAGGGGCACAGCTCGATGCCCAGGGCGTCGGCGTAGTCGTCCAGCTCGGAAAGCTCCTCTTTGCTGTACCGGCCCCGGAGGTAGCCGAAGTAGGGGTAGCCCTCCACCTCGTAGGTGTCCTCGGTGTACATCATCCCCAGGTCCATGCCCAGCATGGCCATTTTCCGGAAGAAATACCGGAGGGTCTCAGGCTTTAATACCGCGTTGCGGGAGCAGTCAAACATGATGCCCAGGGTCTCAAAGCAGGGCTTCTGGACCAGGGAGACTGTTTCTCCCCAGTGCTGGGCCAGCAGAGACAGACCCCGGAAGCACTCCACGGGCTTGCCCCAGACGATCCGGGCCCCCTGGACGTCCGTCTCCAGGACAAGCCCCGGCCCTTGGCGGAAGGACACGGGGAATCCCCCGTCGTCCCGGGCAAGGCCCAGGTCCCCCGCCAGGCAGGCAAACCCCTCTTCAAACCGGGGGGGCAGCTGGCCCAGAATTTGGATGGCGCGGGCCAAATTCATCACTTGACCTCCTTGATTCGGACAGGCCGGTGCTCGGCGGCGGACTGATAGGCCCCCAGCACGATCTGCAGGGCCTTTTTCCCCTCCTGGGCATCGATCAGCAGCTCCCCGTTGCCGAGAATGGCCTGGGTAAAATTCGTCACCTGCTGAATGTGGCCCAGTCCGCTGATCTTGGTGGGGTCGGAGCTGCTCCGGCTGTCGGCCATGCCGCAGCCCTCATGGGGCAGGCCCTTGTCGTCGGCCACGTCCCAGAGCAGGATCCGGTCCTCCTCCAGGATGATGGTCCCCTCTTTTCCGCACAGCTCCAGCCGGCGGCAGAAGCCGGAATACATACTGGTGGTGGCCTGGATGACCCCCACCGCCCCGTTGTGGAACTCCGCAACGGCGCTGAGGGTGTCCTCCACCTCGATGTTCCGGGCCAGAGTCTTGGAGCAGGCATAGATGGTATCGATGGGCCCGGCCAGATATTGCAGCAGGTCCACCCCGTGGATGCCCTGGTTCATCAGCGCGCCGCCGCCATCCAGGGCCTTGGTCCCCCGCCAGGCGCCGGAGTTATAGTAGGCCTGGCTGCGGTGATACTTCATGTACAGGTCGGCGCAGACCAGCTTGCCCAGCACCATCCGGTCCATGGCGTGCTTGACCTGCTGCACCGCCGGAGAAAAGCGGAGCTGGCTGATGACGCTGACCAGCACCTTTTTGGCCCGGGCCCGGCGGATGATCTGGTCACATTCCTCCATGGTCAGGGCGATGGGCTTTTCGACCAGGACGTGCCGCCCATGCTCGATGGCCTCCAGGGCAAATTTTGCGTGGAGACCGCTGGGCGTACAGACGCACACCGCCTGCACGGTTTCGTCATCCCAGATCGCCTGGGTATCGGGATAGGCCCGGGTGCCGATCTCCTCGGCGAATCGGGCTGTTTTTTCCGGGTCCCGGCCGCAGACGCCCGCTAGGGTGGCGTCGGGACAGGCCCGGATGGCCGCGATATGATATTTGGAGATCATGCCGCAGCCAATGACAGCGTAGGTGATCTTTTCCATTTTACTCCCTCCAAATGCCTCCATCGTGTTGATAATATCGGTCGTTGAGCAAATAGAGCCCACCCTCCGGGACGGTCCAGGGCTCTCCCCAGGCAGGGCTTTCCCGGCAAAGGGCCTGCCAATTCCGGTAATTTTGGGCGCCGTTGGTTTCAAACACCCCCCGTTTCAGGCCGGGCAGGGGGGCGAGTCCGGCGGCGAAGCGTTTGTTCAGCTCCACCATAGTGGGATTTACGGTCAGGTCGGCGCAGAAGCAGGGAAGGCTCCGCTTTCCCGCCTCCTCCAGCACCCCCAAGGACACGGACACGGTCTTGGCGATGGGCTTGAGGGCCATGGCCCGGTAGCCCAGCTGGTCCATGAGAAGGGCCGCGTCCTGGGGAGAATGGGCGCTTTCGTCCCCGGCCACCGTCACGGGAAGGCCGGAAACGTCCTGCAAGCGGCCCTCCGGGAAGGGCTCCTCCAGCAGCAAAATATGTTCCAAAGCCCCCATTTTGTCCGCCGCCTCCAAGAAGGCGGTCAGCCGCTGCCGGGTGTCGTAGCGGCCGTTGGCGTCCAAATAGTAAGCGGGGCTGCCCGACTCGGTCCAGGGGGTCTCTAAGGTAGACAGCAGCCTGTGGAGCCGTTCCAGCCGCTGGATGTCCCACTCCAGCATCTCCCGGGGGTCGTTTCGGCCCCCGGGATCGGAGCCGATCTTGATTTTAAACAGGAAACAGCCCTGCTTTGCCAGGGACAGCGCCTGCTCCTCCCCGGTGTCGTAGGAGATCAGGGGGATGGCGCCCAGGGCCGGCTGTTTTCCGCCCAGGTAGGCGGTATGGGAGGCGGTGAGAGCGGCAAAGTCCGGCTTTCCCCGGGACAGCCGGTACAGCTTCCAGAGGGCCCAGTCCACCCCGGTCAGGGCGTTGAGGGCGAAGGTCGGGCGCAGATCGGGGCGTCCTGTGATCCTCCGCCCCTCCTTCAGCACCGCCGGCAGCAGCTTTTCCAGCATCCTGGGGGGCGGTTCCAGCTCCATTCCCGGCAGCAGCTCCAGGGCAAACCGGGTCAGCGCCAGCATTTTTTCGTTTCCCCCGTCCTGGCCCCACTGGGCGAAGACGGCGCTGTCGCTCCACAGGACGCTTTGGACGCTCTGCCCGGTGGCCACATTCCCGCCGTCGGTTTCCAGCCGACAGCAGACCTGCCACAGCTCGGTGAGGCTCCCGCCCTTGAACCCAAAATGGGTGTTCAGAGGCTCCCGGCGGCAGACCAGGCCGGCAGATTTGATTTTTTCCATGTCAGGCGATGGTGGAGAGCATTTCCTGCCGGACCTCGCCCTCCAGCGGGCGGCCCGCCAGATAATTTTGAATCTGTTCCAGGCAGAAATCCCCCAGCTTCATCAGGCCGTTGTTGGCCTGCCCCGCCAAATGGGGGGTCAGGATGCAGTTGGGCAGACGACGCAGGGGGCTGTCCTGGGCGGGGGGCTCCGGGTCTGTCACGTCCAGGCAGGCATACTTCAGCTTCCCGGCGGCCAGATAGTCCGCCAGCGCGGCCTCGTCCACCAGGCTGCCCCGGGCGGTGTTGATCAGGATGGCCCCGGACTTCATGGACTCCAGCCGGTCCCGGTCCACCATGTGGTAAGTACTGTCCAGCTGGGGGGCGTGGAGGCTGAGAATGTCGCTGCGGGTAAAGACCTCCTCCAGCTCTGCCTTCCGCGCCCCGACGGCGGCCATGGCCTCCGCCCCCACCAGGGGGTCATAGGCGATGACCTCCACGCTGAAGGGCCGGAGCAGCTCGGCATAGTGCTTCCCTGCCAGGCCAAAGCCGATGATGCCCACGGTGATGCCGTACATCTCCGTGACGCCGTCGTGGCTCCAGCCGCCCCGGTGGGTGTCGTCGTTAAGGGCGAACAGGTTCTTGGCGCTGGCGATGGTCAGCCCCAGGGCGGTCTCGGACACCCCGGTGCTGAGGACCTTGGCCGCGGATACGATCCTTACGCCCCGGCGATACATCTCATCCGTGACGACGCTCTTGACGCTGCCGGCGGCGTGGGCGATGAGCTTGAGGTTGGGGGCCTGGTCCAGCAGCCGAGCCGTAATGGCGGGGCTTCCCCAACTGGTAACGGCGAAGTCGGCGTCCTTGATCAGGCAAGCGGCGTTTTCAATTTCATTTTCTTTTGTTTGGTTTACGGACAGCTCCGCCATTGCCTGAAATTGCGCCTGGGTCAGGGGGTGGATTACCTTCGGGTAGACGACCTGGTCCAAAAGCATGGCGATTTTCATGGTCTCCTCCTCATATTCTCGCCGTACATACAATACGGCTATTGTGTATGTGTAGTATAACACATCCGTGGGCAAATGTCTTTGTCCATAATTTTACGCAATTTGCACATATCAAGTTTATTATAAATCTTTTTTCTTGGAAGTAGTTTACAAATTAGAATCTTTGTGCTATACTAAGAATGCGGGATTTTAGGCCTGAAAGGAAGCGTCGATTGTGTACGAATTCAGCGTGTTATGGTCGGGCAAATACTTCCAATATTGGGAAAACGAACTTCATAGCCACAGTTATTATCAAATCATAGCGGTGCTGAAGAGCGGCGGACGGATCACCCTGGGCGAGGAAACCATCCCCATGCAGGACCGGCAGGTCCTGTTGATCCGCCCCCACACCATCCATTCCATCATTCGTGAAGAACAGGAACCCCAGCCCCAGCTCATGGACATTAAATTCACCGTCGCCGATGAGCAGCTGGCCCGGGACCTAAACCGGCTCCCTGCCGTTCTGGATGTGGACTTCGGCAGGTTTCAGTATTACTTTGACCACATTCTGCGGGAAAGCGCCCAGGCCGCTCCATACAGCTACAACTGCGTCTGCTACTACTTCGGGCTGACGCTGGTGCTTCTGCTGCGGTCTCAGCGGCCTCAGACGGGTCTTCCCAGGCCGGATCAGCTCCAAGAACTGCCCACAGGCCGCACCACCGGGGTGGACATGGCGGCGGTGATCCGATACATTCAGGAAAACTACATCACCCCCATCACCCTGGAGGACCTGGCCAAGGTGGCCAGCGTGAGCAAAAGCACCCTGATCCTGGCCTTCAAGCAGACCCTGAACACCACCCCCAACAAGTATATCAACCAGGTCCGCCTGGGCAAGGCCAAGGAGCTGCTGCTCACCACCAACTCCAACATCAGCGAGATCTCGGAGATGGTGGGCTTCCAGAGCCTGCACTATTTCAGCCGTTATTTTAAGAACCACGAGCAGGTCTCCCCGGTGGAGTACCGCCAGCGGTATTCCAGCTCCCGGTTCTACACCTACCGCCAGCCCATCGGTCTGCCGGAGCCGATACTGCATTCGGAAAAGAAGTGATCTCCCCCGCCCCCTACCGCACCCGGCCCGGGGCGGGGTACTTTTCATGGTTATTTTGGCGGAGCTTCCGCCCAAGGAGGATAAATCTATGAATTTTGGCATCATCGGGTGCGGCGTTATCGCCTTTACCCACGCCAGCGCCCTGAAACAGCTGGCAAGCGAGGGCTGCTGCCTCTACGGCTGCTGCGACGTGGACCGGGAGAAGGCCGAGGCCTACGCCCAGGACCATGGCGTGAAAAAGGTCTATCCGGACTATCATGCCATGCTGGCCGACCCGGAGATCGACATCGTCTGCGTCTGCGTCCCAAGCGGCCTTCACGGCCAGGTGGTGATGGACGCCGCCCGGGCGGGCAAGGCCATCGTCTGCGAAAAGCCCATGGAGATCACCCCGGAAAAAATCGAGGAGGTCATCCGGGTGGTCCGGGCGAGCGGCGTGAAAATGCAGTGCATCTTCCAGCGGCGGCTTATGCCCGTGGCCATCGCGCTGAAGGAGCTGATCGCCCAAGGGGCCCTGGGCCGGATCTGCATGGCCGAAGCCCGGCTCAACTACTACCGGGACCAGGCGTACTACAACAGCGCCGGCTGGCGGGGCACCTGGGACTTAGACGGGGGCGGCGCATTGATGAATCAGGGCGTCCACGGCATCGATCTGATCCTCTGGATGCTGGGCGGACAGATCGACACCCTCTACGGCAAGGCCGCCACCCTCTGCCGGGACATTCCCGTGGAGGACACTGCCGCCGCCCTGATTCGGATGAAGGACGGAGCTCTGTGCGTCATCGAGGGGGCCACCATCGCCTACCCCGGCTATTCCAGCACCTTCACCGTCTACGGGGAAAAGGGCACCGTCAGCTTCGACGATCAGCACATCATTGCCTGGAACTTTATCGATCAGGAAAACGCTCCGCTTCGGCCTGATCTGGGGTCCGACGTGGTGGGCGGCGCGAAAAATCCCATCGATATCGGCATCTACGGCCACATCTGCCTGCTGCGGGACATTGCCCAGGCGGTCCGGGACGACCGGGCCCCCATGCTGCCCCCGGAGGAGGCGGCCCTGGCGGTGAAGGTCATCTGCGCCGTCTACGAGTCCACCAAAGCGGGCCTGCCGGTGAAATTCCAATGAGACTTGCCTACATTACCGACGAGGCCACCCAGGACCTGCGTCAGGCGGTGGCGCTGGCGAAAAAGCTGGGCTTTTCCGGGGTGGAGCTGCGCAGCGTGGAGGACACGCCCATTGACCAGATCCCCATCCGGCGGCTCCGGGAATACCGGCGGCTTCTGGACGGGGAGGGCCTGGCGGTCTGCGACCTGGCAAGCTCCTTTTATAAGTGCCCTCTGGCGGAGGCCCCGGGAGAGCTGGACAAGCTCAAGCGCCTCTGCGACGGGGCGGAGGAGCTGGGGTGCGGCAATATTCGGGGCTTTGCCTTTTTTGCCCAGGGCGCGCCCGGGGTGACGGATGAAATCCTGGACGCCTTCGGCCCCGCCGGGGAAATTTTGAGGGAGCGGGGCAAGCGGCTCCTTTTGGAGGCCGATCCCAGCGTCAACACCCCCAATCACGCCGCCCTGGGGGCCCTTTTGACCCGGCTGGACGCCCCGGAATTTGGGGCCATCTACGACCCCGGCAACGATCTGTACGACCCGGGCCGGGAGCGGCCCTACCCGGAGGGGTATCTGGCGGTGAAGCCCTGGCTGGACCACGTCCACATCAAGGACGCCGTGCTGAATGCCGCCGGGGAGCCGGAATGTGTGAAGATCGGCACGGGCTGGGTGGACTATCCCGGCCTGCTCGCCGCCCTCCGGCGGGACGGCTATAAGGGCTATCTGTCCCTGGAGACCCACTACCGGGTGGGCGCCGGGATCAGTGAGGCGCTGATGCGCCAGCCCGGCGGCGCGGTCTTCTCCCAGGGGGGCATGGCCGCCACCGTGGAGAGCGCCCATGCCCTGCGGAAGCTGCTGGAGGAGGGGGAGCCATGCGCCATGTAATTCGGGACGTGCTGCTGGTCCAGGGGGATATCCAGCCCCGGGACATCGTCATTGACGGCGACCGAATCGAGGCCGTTCTCCCCCATGGCACGGTAGACCCGGCCCTGCCCGGCGTCGACGGGGAGGGGCTGTACCTGTCCCACGGATTTATCGACATTCACCTCCACGGCGGCGGCGGGGCCGACTTCATGGACGGCACCGAGGAGGCGTGGCGGGCCGCCGCGGCCCTCCATCTGCGCCACGGCACCACCTGCATCACCCCCACCACCCTATCCGCCACCCGGGAGGAGCTGCTGAATGCTTTCGACGTTTTTTACCGCTGCCGTTCAGAACTGGGAGATGGTGCCAGAATGCTGGGGCTGCACCTGGAGGGGCCCTACTTTTCCCCCGCCCAGGCGGGAGCCCAGGACCCCAGCCAACTTCGGAACCCGGACCCGGCGGAGTGCGCCGAAATTTTGGAGCGATGCCCGGACATTCTCCGCTGGTCTCTGGCCCCAGAGCTGCCCGGGGCGTTGGACTTGGGCAGGGAGCTGAAACGCAGGGGCATCACCGCCGCCATCGGCCACAGCGACGCCACCTATTCCCAGGTGGTATCGGCGGTGGAGGCGGGATACACCCATGTGACCCATCTCTATTCCGGCTGCTCCACCATCACCCGGCAGGGAGGCTTCCGCCGGGGCGGCGTGGTGGAGGCGGCCTATGTGCTGCCCCAGCTCACCAGCGAGATCATCGCCGACGGCTGCCACCTTCCTCCGGAGCTGCTACAAATGGCCTACCGCTTCATCGGCCCCAAGCGACTGTGCCTGGTCACCGACGCCATGCGGGCCGCCGGCCAGATCCAGGGGGAGAGTATTTTGGGCAGCCTGTCCCAGGGTCAGCGGGTGATCATTGAGGACGGAGTGGCCAAAATGCCGGACAGGACCGCCTTCGCCGGCTCCGTCTGCACCGCCGACCGGCTGGTGCGAAACATGGTGCGGCTTGCCGGAGCTACGTTACCCGAGGCCGTGGAAATGATGACCCAGACTCCCGCCCGGGTGATCGGGAAACAGAACGAGACCGGCACCGTGGCTCCGGGTCGAAAGGCGGATCTGGTCCTCTTTGATGAGGATATCCGCATCCGGCGGGTTTGGACGGATGGCGTAGTGCGCTATGAAAACTAGGAGAACGAAATGAAAGAATTGTCATTCGATTTGCTCCGGGTGGAGATCTTCGACACCCGGGCGGAAATGGGCGCGGCGGCCGCCCGGGACATTGCCGCCGCCATCCGCCAGGTGCTGGCGGAAAAGGACTGCTGCAACATGATCTTCGCCGCCGCCCCCTCCCAAAACGAGGTGTTGGCGGCCCTGGCGGCGGACAAAACCGTGGATTTTACCCGGATCTGGGCCTTCCACATGGACGAGTACATTGGCCTGGCCCCGGACGCCCCTCAGGGCTTCGGCAATTTCCTCCGAAGGGCGCTTTTTGACAAGGCGCCGTTTAAAGAGGTCCACTACCTCCGTGGTGGCGAAGATCCGGAGGCCGAGTGCGCCCGCTACGCCGCCCTCTTAGAGCAGTACCCAGTGGATATCGTCTGCCTGGGCATTGGGGAAAACGGCCATGTGGCCTTCAACGACCCGCCGGTGGCGGATTTTTCCGACCCGGTGCTGGTAAAGAAGGTGGCCCTGGACCCGGTCTGCCGCCAGCAGCAGGTCAACGACGGCTGCTTCACGGCCCTTTCCCAGGTGCCCACCCACGCCCTGACCCTGACAGTGCCGGCTCTGATGGGTGGTAGGCGGCTGTTCTGCGTGGTGCCGGCGGCTACCAAAGCCCAGGCGGTGCGAAATACCCTTTACGGTCCAATTTCCGAGGCCTGCCCCGCCTCCGCCCTCCGGCGGCACGGCGGCGCCGTCCTCTACCTGGATCCGGACAGTGCGGCGCTGCTGTAGCTTTATCCGGAACCGGGCAAAGCGCCACAAAAATACGAAGCGGCGGCAAGGGTTGCCCTTGCCGCCGTTTTTATCGTATGTTCTTTACCCCTTCGGTTACATATCGAAGGGCTCCATGCCGAGAACGGGATGGCCCACCTCGGACAGGTAGTTCAGCAGCTGCTCCGGGTCGTCGGTGCAGACGGTCTCGTCCGCCACCATGTCGGTGAAGTTCTCCACGCCGTAAAGCTCCAGGGCGGAGGCGTCCAACCGCTCCCGGACCGCGTCCTTCAACTCCTTGGGCATCCACACGATCCGGCCCAGGCCGCCTTCGGCCTTCAAAAACTTCTTGGAGGAGATGAACTGCTTGCCGTGGCCCATGAAGCCGGGGGTCTGCACGCCGCCGCCGGTCATGGAGGCCATTTCGGAGAAGGTCATGCCCAGAGGCGTCATGCCCGCGTGCTCCCGGCAGGTGATCACCACGCCCATGGACACCGGCTCCACGCCGCAGATGCACTCGAAGCAGCCGCAGCTGGTCATGGGGTCCTGGAACAGGGAGTACAGGGTCACATGCTCCAGGGCGCCGTGGGAGTACTTGTTCACAGCCTCGTCCACGTCCTCATAGCGGCCCAGATTCTCGTCGATGCAGCGGTCCTTGGGCACCACCTGGCAGGGGCCGGTGGGGTCCAGCTCGTTGGTGGCCTTGGCGTCCAGCCAGGACACCGCGCCGCACAGGCCCAGCCGCTCGGGGGTGACGATGCACACATGGCTGGGAGAGAAGGCCTGGCACATGATGCAGGTGTAGTACACCGGCACGGACTCGTCGGTCATGGATTTCAGCCGGTCGTCCCGCTTGGAGAAGACCTCGTTGGCGTGGCGGCGGAGCTCCGCGTTCTTCTCCGCGTCCACAATGATCGTCACCTGGCACTTGTCCACCACGGCGTCAAATTCGCTCTTGACCTTGGCGTAGAGGACCTCGCCGATGTGATGGAAGCGGAAGCCCGCCTCGAAATCGGCCTTGGAGATCCGGACCCGGATCATATCCCGCTGGCCGGTGTGCATCACGCCCTCGATGCAGTTTAAGTAGCTGTGGAACTTCCGCTCCATGACGGACTCGAAGTCCGGCTGCATATTCTTGCCTGCCACGTCCACGGTGTAGGACAGGGAGATCTTGGAGCCCACAGGGATCTGGTCCAGCTCGGGGCCGACCACGGTGATCTTGTGGTCCTCCACCTCGGCGGCGTCCTTGGTGGCCACCAGCTCGAAGCAGTCCACCCGGGAGCCGTCCACCTCCACCTGCATATCGCCCCGGCGGATGATCTCGCCCTCAAAGGCGGAGGCAAAGGCCACGGGGATGTCGATATCGGTGATCTTCAGCTTGATGTCCCGGGCCTCCAGGGAGGTGGCGTTCCACTTGGAGGTGTCCAGCTGCTGGATCAGGCTCTTGGGCACCCGGAACATATTCTCCGTCTCGTTGGAGATCACGGGGAAGCCCAGGCAGATGGCGCCGGCGCCGTAGGCCACGGTCTCGTCGGACAGGGGCTTGTAGGCATTGACGAAGGCCCGGACCCGGTCCATGGTGTACTTGGCCAGGCTCTTGAAATCGCCAGGGGTGATGTTGCCGAAGATCAGCGCCGCCCGCAGGGCCACGGAGACCACATGGATCACGCTCTGGGTCTCATAGCCCAGGGGGACCACCCGGACGTTCTCGCCGGTCTTGTAGCCTTTTTCCGCCAGCTGGCGGATGCCCTCGCCGGTGACGGAGACCAGCATGCCCTGGCCCTGGTAGCTCTTGACCAGGCTGACCATTTCATCGGCGGTCTCCGCGCCGCCGATAATGACCGCCACGCCGGGGATGTCCCCGGTGACCAGGGGCACGCCCAGGTTCCGGACAAAGGCGTCGGTCAAATGGCCGCAGCAGGGGGCCTCGTAGGGAGTGGCGCCCCGGAGGTACTTCAGGGCCTCCAGAAATTCGGCGCACAGCGCCGAGGCGATGCCGGACTGGAAGGCGTCGTGGAGCCGGGGAGCCCGGGTCATCATGGCCTTCACGGTGGAAAGAGCGGCCTTCATCTGGCCCAGGGTGGCGATCTTCTCGCCCACCACGGCGTAATAGCAGGGCAGGCTGTATGCGGTGCCGGGGAAGGACACGCTCTCCGCCTCGCCGTAGGCCGCGACGGCTTCGTTCACCGCTTTTTCGGTGCGGGCGTATACGGTGTCGTTCCCGCCGAATACTCTGTCAAATAGTGTCACGGTTTTTCCTCCTAAAGTTCGTCACGATCCAAGATCGATTTAATTTTCCGAATTTCCTCAATGGCCTGGGGGCTGAAATCGTAGGGGGATTTCCCCTGCCGGTCGGCCTCCATGATCTGGGGATTGTAGTGGACGCAGCCCAGCAGATCCTCCGCCGGGATGGCGTCCCGGACGAAGGCCTCGTCCGCCTCGTCCCGGAGCTTATTGGCCACCACCCGGACCCGGTCAACGCCCAGGTCGTGGGCCAGGCGCTTAACACTGCGGTAGGTCTGCACAGACCGGGCCCCCGGCTCCACCACCACCACAAAAGCGTCCATATTGGCGGCGGTGCCTCGGCCAAGATGCTCCAATCCGGCCTCCATGTCCATGATGACCACGTCGTTTTTCCGGTAGGTCAGGCTGGAGAGGATGGCCTTGAGCATCACATGCTCGGGACAGACGCATCCGCTGCCCCCCATGTCCACGGTGCCCATGACCAGCAGCTTCACCCCGTTGATATCCCGGGCGAACTTCTCGGGGATGTCCGCCACATAGGGATTGAGCTTAAAGAAGGTGTTGGCGGCGTTGGCGCCGGTGCGTTCCTCCACCAGGGTGCGCATTTTGGAGATGGGCACGATGGCGTCCACCTCCTCCTGGCTCAGGCCCAGGGCCAGGCCCAGATTGGCGTCCGGGTCCACGTCGGCGGCCAGGACGGTCCGCCCCTCTCCGGCGTAGAGCCGGGCCAGGGTGGAGGCCAGGGTGGTCTTCCCCACCCCGCCCTTGCCGGTGATGGCTAATTTCATCGGTCAAAATCCCCTTTGCTTCCGAATCAGATGCCCAGGGCGGCCCGCTTTTCCTCGATCCGGTCCAGCATCCGCTGGCCCAGCTTGTCGATGTCCAGCTCCACCGTGTAGTTGGCCTCCACCCAGTCCTTGACGCCGTGCTCGCCCTGCAGGAGGGCAGTGACCTCGCTAGAGCCCTTGGTGTAGGGGTCCACGCCCAGGAAGGTGTCAATGCCGGTGGCCACCACATAGTTGCCGATGGACACGGCCTTCTCGCTCATCCACTCGGGGGCGCAGCCCACCAGCGGGAGCTGGGAAATGGGAATGCCCCAGTCCTTGGAGATGTCGGCGGCCAGCACCATCATCCGGGAGATGTCCACGCAGGAGCCCATATGCAGCACCGGCGGGATGTTCGCCAGCTCGCAGACCCGCTTCAAGCCGTCGCCGCAGTATTCCTTGGCGATCTCGGGGTCCATCAGGCCGGCCTTGGCGGCGGCCTGGGCGGCGCAGCCGGAGACGATGAGGATCACGTCGTTTTCCAGCAGGTATTTCATCAGCTGGATGTGGGCGGAGTCGGGACGGACCTTGGGGTTGTTGCAGCCCACCATGGCCACCGCGCCCCGGAGCACGCCGGAGTGGATGCACTCGATCAGGGGCTTGGTGGTGCCGAACTCGTCAAGCTGGGAGTTGGCCACGGTGTCCAGGGTCTTCTTAATGGCCTCCACGGAGTAGCCCACCCGGGCCTTGGAGACCTGCTTGGGGATGTTCACCAGGCTCTGATCCCGGTTCTTGAAATTCTCGATGGCCATTTTCACGATGGCCTTGGCGTTCTCCCCGGCGTTGGCGGCGGAGAAGTGGATGAACTCGGAGTCGGGCATCCGGGCGATGTTGGAAGTGGTGATGAACTTGGTATGGAAGCACTTGGAAAGGGGCCCCAGGGCGGGGAAAATGCACTGCACGTCCACCACGATGGCCTCGCAGGCGCCGGTGAGGACCACGTTCTCCTGGGTCAGGAAGTTGCCCGCCATGGGAATGCCGTGGCGCATGGCCACCTCGTTGGCGGTGCAGCAGACGCCGCAGATGTTGATGCCCTTGGCGCCCACGCTCTTGGCCAGAGCGATCATCTCCGGGTCGTTGGCGTAGTAGACCACCATTTCGGAGAGGCTGGGGTCGTGGCCGTGGACCACGATGTTGACCATGTCCTTCTCCATGACGCCGATATTGGCGGTGGTGTCCACAGGCTTGGGGGTGCCGAAGAGTACGTCGGAAAATTCCGTGCCGGCCATGGAGCCGCCCCATCCGTCGGACAGGCCGCAGCGCAGGCTCTGACGGATCAGGGCCTCGGGCAGGCTGGAGCAGCCCATGTGGGTCATGTGCAGGGCGGTGGAGACCTCCCGGTCGATGGCCCTAGGCTCGATGCCGGCGTCATGCCACAGCTTCTGGGTGTGCTCGGGGGCCCGCTTCAGGAACCGCTGGACGCCGAAGGGCTTGCCGTATTCCAGCAGGGCCATCTCGGCGATCTGGTGGGCCAGGTCGTAGATGTCCACGCCCTCGGTCTCCACGCCCCACTCCTTGGCGATGCGGATCAGCTTTTCCGGGTCCTTGACCTTGTAGTTGCCGTCGGGGCTGGTCTGGTACAGGGTGTGGCAAATCTCCCGGCCATGGTCGGAGTGGGTGGCGGAGCCGCCGGCGGTGAACCGCAGGAAGTTCCGGCCGACAATGCCGTGAACGTCGCAGCCGCAGATGCCTCTGGGGCTCTTGGGGGTGATGCGGCAGGGGCCCATGGAGCAGATCCGGCAGCAGGTGCCGGCCTCGCCGAAGCCGCAGTGGGGGGTTTGGTTTTTGACCCGCTGCTGCCAGGAGTCGGCGCCCACCTTTTTCCCGTTTTCCAGCAGGGAATTGGTGGCGGCCTCCATCTCCTCAACAGTGGTTAAACGATCCCAATCCTTCATGTTATCCTCCTAAATTTATGATGTGCCTGGGGAATCGGCACAAAGCTATCGATAATATTATACTCATAGTAGATGGTTTGTCAATTACAAGTTTTCCCAAATTTTGCACCTCCGGCCAGTCCATTTGAATGTTTCGCCTGAATTTTGGAAAACCTTGTAAAAACGGTTGTAAACGCCGGGAAAATCTGTTAAAATAGATTCACTCTTTTAAGGAGGTTCCGATTATGGATTATGTAGAAGAAGTATTTGACCGGGTGCGGCTTCAGAATCCAGCCCAGCCCGAGTTCCACCAGGCGGTGCAGGAGGTGCTGACCACCCTGCGTCCCGTGATCGCCCGGGACGAGGAGCGTTACCGCCGGGAGGCCCTCTTGGAGCGGATGACCACCCCGGAGCGGGTGATCCTGTTCCGGGTGCCCTGGGTGGACGACCGGGGCCAGGTCCAGGTGAACAACGGCTTCCGGGTGCAGTTCAACAGCGCCATCGGTCCCTACAAAGGGGGATTGCGGTTCCATCCCTCGGTGAATCTGGGGGTCATCAAATTTTTGGGCTTCGAGCAGGTGTTCAAAAACGCCCTGACGGGCCTTCCCATCGGCGGCGGCAAGGGCGGCGCGGATTTTGACCCCAAGGGCAAGTCCGACCGGGAGGTCATGGCCTTCTGCCAGAGCTTCATGACCGAGCTGTACCGCCACATCGGCCCGGACACCGACGTGCCCGCCGGGGACATCGGCGTGGGCGGCCGGGAGATCGGCTATCTCTACGGTCAGTATAAGCGCATTCGGGGGAACTATGAAGGGGTCCTCACCGGCAAGGGCCTGACCTACGGCGGCTCCCTGGCCCGGACCGAGGCCACGGGCTACGGCCTGCTGTATCTGACGGAGGAAATGCTGAAAAGCAACGGCAAGCGCCTGTCCGGCTCCACCGTAGCGGTGTCCGGTGCGGGAAACGTGGCCACCTACGCCATTCAGAAGGCCTGGCAGCTGGGGGCCAAGCCCGTCACCTGCTCCGACTCCACCGGCTGGATCTACGACCCGGCGGGCATCGACGTGGCCACCCTCAAACAGGTGAAGGAGGTCCGCCGGGCTCGGCTGACGGAGTACGCCGCCCAGCGCCCCGGCGCGGAGTACCATCCCGGCAAGGGGGTCTGGACCGTGCAATGCGACGTGGCCCTGCCCTGCGCCACCCAGAACGAGCTGGGCCTGGAGGACGCCAAGGCGTTGGTGGCCAACGGCTGCTTCGCCGTGGCGGAGGGGGCCAATATGCCCACCACCCTGGAGGCGACCAAGTATTTCCAGGACCAGGGCATCCTGTTCTGCCCGGGCAAGGCGGCCAACGCCGGCGGCGTCGCCACCTCCGCCCTGGAGATGAGCCAGAACTCCCAGCGGCTGAGCTGGACCTTCCAGGAGGTGGACAGCCGGCTCCAGGGGATCATGGTGAACATCTTCCACATGCTGGACGACGCCGCCAAGGAGTACGGCATGGAAGGCGACTACGTCGCCGGCGCCAATATTGCCGGGTTCCGGAAGGTGGCCCAGGCCATGGAGGCCCAGGGTATCGTCTGATCCTCCAAAATTCGGATAAAAGCGTTTGGCTCCCCCGGAATTTCCGGGGGAGCCGGTTTTTGCGGCAATGGCTGCTTATTTTGTCAGCGCGGCGGCGGTTTTGGCCGCCAGGGCGGCGTTGTTAAACACCAGCTGGATATTGGACGCCAGGGAGTCCCCGCCGGTGAGCTCCGCCACCCGAGCCAACAGGAAGGGGGTGGTGGCCTTGCCGTGGATGCCCTTTTCGCCGCACTCGGCGATGGCCTGGTCGATGGCGGCGTTGATCACCGCCGGGTCCATGGAGTATTCCGCCGGGATGGGGTTGGTCACCAGCATTCCCCCGGGATAGCCCAGCTCCCGCTGGACCCGAAAGGCCGCCGCCAGCTCCTGAGGCGTATCGATCCGGTAGTCCACCCGGAATCCGGAGGTACGGGTGTAAAACGCGGGCAGCTCCTCGGTGCCGAAGCCGATCACCGGCACCCCATGGGTCTCCAGATATTCCAGGGTCAGCCCCAGGTCCAGGATGCTCTTGGCCCCGGCGCAGATCACCATCACCGGGGTGTGGGCCAGCTCCTCCAGGTCGGCGGAGATGTCCATGGTGGTCTCCGCCCCCCGGTGGACCCCGCCGATGCCGCCGGTGGCGAAAATTTGGATCCCCGCCATGTGGGCGATGATCATGGTGGTGGTGACGGTGGTGGCCCCGTCCTCCCCCCGGGCGCACAGCACCGGCAGGTCCCGGCGGGAGGCCTTGGTGATGGCCTGCCCCTTTTTCCCGAAGTACTCGATCTCCTCCGGGGTCAGGCCGGCCTTCAGCCGGCCGCCGATGACGGCGATGGTGGCGGGGACCGCCCCGTTTTTCCGAATAATGTCCTCCACCGCCAGAGCGGTCTGGACATTCTGGGGATAGGGCATTCCGTGGGAGATGATGGTGGATTCCAGGGCCACCACCGGCCGGCCCTCCGCCAGCGCGGCGGCGACCTGGGGGTTCACATCCAAATAGCGATTCATAGCGTACCTTCCTTATATTATAAAATGTATATTATGGATTCTCTTTCGCCGCCATCCGCTGCCGCAGGACGTCGGCGCTGAGGGCAGGATTGATGGTCTGCTCGCTCTCCATGGCGATCGAGGCGGCGGCAAGCCCCGCCTGGGCGGCCTCCGCCAGGTCCAGGTCCTCCAAATACGCCCACACCAGTCCCGCCATAAAGGCGTCGCCGCAGCCGGTGGTACTCACCGGACGGCCCTTGATGCTGGGCAGGAGCAGCATCCGGTCCCCCTCCCCTGCCAGGACGCCCCGGGCCCCCAGGGAGAGAAAGACCCGCTTCACGCCCTTGTCCAGCAGATTCCGGACAGCGAGCCTGCCGCCGGCGGCGTCCCGGATGGAAATGCCCGTCAGCACCTCCGCTTCCAGCCGGTTGGGCTTGAGGGTGTGGATCTTCGGCAGAATGGGCAGCAGCTTTTCCGCCTTGGCGGTGGAGACCGGGTCGCAGAACAGGCCCAGGGGGCAGTTTTCCGCCAGATAGCGCAGGCTCTCCGCCGGGAGGTTGGCGTCCGCCACCACCGCTCGGGCGTTTTGCAGCAGGGGCAGATTCCCCGCCAGGTATTCCGGGGTGATCCGGCGGCAGATCTCCATGTCCGACAGCGCCAGAGCCATCTCCCCCTCCGGGCCGGAAATATAGAGGTAGACCGAGGTAGCGCCATCCGCCGGCTGGAGGGCGTGGCTGATATCGATGCCCAGCTCCTCGCAGGAGGCGGCCACCTGCCGACCGTACAGGTCCAGCCCGAAGGCGGTGAGCAGCCGCACGTCCCGGCCCAGCAGGGCCAGATTGTGGGCGATATTCCGGCCCACCCCGCCCAGGCTCAACCGGACAGAGCCAGGGTTGGAGTCCGCCGCCACCAGGGGCCCCGCGGACCGGCCCCCGATATCCACGTTGACGCCGCCGACCACCGCCGCATATGTCCCCGAATGAAGGACATATCCCTTCCCGGCGATATAGCCCTTTTTCATCAGATTGGAGATGTGTACCGCGGCGGAGGACCGGGTGATCCCCAGCTTCTCCGCCAGGCGCCGCTGGGAGATCATGGGCTCCGCTTCCAAGAGCCGGAGTACCTCCCGCTCCCGCTGGGTCATGGGACCGCCTCCCTAAGCATTTGCTTAAAAATAATCTAAAGATTATTATATTTTCCCAAAATCTCGTTGTCAACGGAGAAAGGTATGACTTTTTACCCAAAAATACCGGGGAAAATGTGGGTAAAATGATGAAATACATCTATTTTTCGATAGAAATAAAAGTTACCGTAGAAATTGCCAGAGAAATCGAGTATACTGTTAAGGCGAAATTTTGAGGAAGGAGTATGCTCTTTATGACATCTTCTGACAAGACGAAGCTTCAGATCCAGGCGTGCAAGGTGCGGATGGGGATCCTTTTGGGCACCTACAGCGCCAAGTGCGGACATCCCGGCGGCAGTCTTTCCGCCGCGGACATGCTTACCTATTTATATTTTCGCGAGATGAACGTGGATCCGGCCAACCCGAAAGATCCCAATCGGGACCGGTTCGTACTGAGCAAGGGCCACACCGCCCCCGCCCTCTACGCCGCCCTTGCCAACCGGGGCTTTTTCCCGGTGGAGGACCTGGCGACGCTGCGGAAGGACGGAAGCTATCTCCAGGGCCACCCCAACATGGACTCGGTCCCCGGGGTGGATATGTCCACCGGCTCTCTGGGCCAGGGCGTCTCCTGCGCCTGCGGCATGGCGCTGGGGCTCAAGTATCAGGGCATCCCCGCCCGGGTATACGCCATCCTGGGCGACGGGGAGATCCAGGAGGGCCAGGTTTGGGAGGCCTGTATGTTTGCCGCCCACTACAAGCTGGACAACCTGGTGATCATCGTGGACAACAACGGCCTTCAGATCGACGGCTGGATCCAGGACGTGATGAACCCCTACCCCATCGCGGACAAGCTGGCGGCCTTCGGGCTGGCGGTCCAGGAGATCGACGGCCACGACTTTGATCAGATCGAGGCGGCGCTGGACATGGCCCGGGCTACCAAGGGCAAGCCCTCCGCCATCGTCATGCGGACGGTGAAGGGCAAGGGCGTGAGCTACATGGAGGACGAAGCGGACTGGCACGGCAAAGCCCCCAACGAGGCGGAGTACCGCCAAGGCATGGAGGAGCTGGAAGCCGAGCTTCGGGAATTGGAGGCGCAGTGATGGCGGATATCATCAGAAAGGCCACCCGGGAAGGATATGGCCGGGGTCTTAAGGAGCTGGGCGCGGAATTTGACAACGTGGTGGTGCTGGACGCGGACCTGGCCGGCTCCACCAAGACCGGTGTATTCAAAAAGGCGTTTCCGGACCGGCACTTCAACTGCGGCATTGCCGAGGCCAACATGATGTGCGTGGCGGCGGGCCTGGCCGCCACTGGATTGGTGGCCTTCGCCTCCAGCTTCGCCATGTTCGCTGCGGAGCGGGCCTTTGAGCAGGTACGCAATTCCATCGGCTACACCCGTCTGAACGTGAAGGTCTGCGCCAGCCACGGCGGCATGAGCGTGGGAGAGGACGGGGCCAGCCATCAGTGCTGCGAGGACGTGGCCCTCATGCGGTCCATCCCGGGCATGACCGTTCTGTGCCCCGCCGACGAGGTGGAGGCCCGGAAGGCGGTGCGGGCCATCTATCTCCAGCCCGGCCCGGTGTATATGCGGCTGGGGCGGCTGGCGGTGCCCGTGTTCCATTCGGAGGACTACGAATTTGTCATCGGCAAGGGGGAGATCCTGCGGGACGGCAGCCAGGTGGCGATCATCGCCACGGGCCTGATGGTCTACGAGGCCATGAAGGCCGGGGAGGTCCTGGCCGGCCAGGGCATCGACGCCATGGTGATCAACATGCCCACCATCAAGCCTTTGGACGAGGCGCTGGTGCTTCACGCCGCGGAAAAATGCGGGAGAATCGTCACCTGCGAGGAACACAGCACCATCGGCGGTCTGGGAGAGGCGGTCTGTTCCTTCCTGTCGGAAACCCGGCCCACCCGGGTCCGCCGGATCGGCGTCCAGGACGAATTCGGCCACTCTGGCCCCGCCTGGGAGGTTTTGAAGGACTTTGGCCTCTGCGCGGAGAACATTGTCAAGGTCTGCGCGGATTTCGCGCGGGAGAATTGAGCGGCGGTCCCGCCCGGGGAAATTCCCGGGCGGGACTCTGGTTTTGCGAAAAAATCCCGGTTTTTCCCGAAAAAAGCCTTGACAACCGGGAAAAAGTTTCCTATAATACTTAGGTCTGCGTATGCGGAAAATCCTTGCTCCCGGCATTCCGGGGGCCAACTGTCCAAAAGGAGGTGCAATTCAACATGGCTAAGATCACCGGCAAGTACGAGGTCCTCTACATCATCGACCCTGCCCAGGGCGAGGAGGGTATCGCCGCGCTTGTGGAAAAGTTCAAGGCGATGGTGGAGGCGGAGGGTACCCTGTCCGAAGTGAACGAATGGGGTAAGCGCCGTCTGGCCTATCCCATCGACGACCTGACGGAAGGCTACTACGTCCTCATGACTTATGAGGCCAAGCCCGCTTTCCCCGCGGAGCTGGAACGGGTTATGAAGATCACGGAAGGCGTCATTCGCTGCCTGACCACCGCTGTGGAGGCGTAAGGAGAAACTATGCTGAACCACATTGTCATTATGGGCCGCCTGACCCGTGACCCGGAGCTGCGCCGCACCGGCAGCGGCATCGCCGTCGCCAGCTTTACCCTGGCGGTAGACCGGGACTTTGCCCCCAAGGACGGGGGCGAACGGGAGACGGATTTCATCGACTGCGTCGCTTGGCGGCAGACCGGTGAATTTGTTTCCAAGTATTTTTCCAAGGGCCGCATGGCCGTGGTTTCCGGCCGGCTCCAGATCCGGAACTGGACGGATAAGGAAGGCAACAAGCGCCGCAGCGCCGAGATCGTGGCGGAAAACGTCTACTTCGGAGACAGCCGCCGGGATTCCGAGAGCGGCGGCCAGAGCTACGGCAGCTACGGCGGCAATTCCTACGCCGCGCCCACCGCCAATCCCCAAGGCAGCTACGGCGGCTACACCGCCCCCGCTCCCTCCGGCAATTCGGACTTTGCCATGCTGGAGGACGACGATTCCCAGCTGCCCTTCTGAATCGCTTTTCCACATTTTGTTTCGATAAGGAGGTTATTCCGTGGCTAACGAACAGCGTGTCCGCCCCCGCAAGCGCAAGAAGGTTTGCGCGTTCTGCGTGGATAAGGTGACCAGCATCGATTACAAGGATACCGCACGGCTTCGCCGTTTTCTGTCGGAACGGGGCAAGATCCTTCCCCGCCGCACCACCGGCACCTGCGCCGCCCATCAGCGGGACCTGACCACCGCCATCAAGCGTGCCCGTCAGATCGCCCTGCTACCCTATGTAGCCGATTGATAAAGATACCCCCCGGTCCCATGGACTTGGGGGGTCTTCTATTCCTAAATGGCCCGCAGGATCGCGCCGCAGTCCGGGAGGACCAGGGTGGGCTTTCCCGGGTAGGCCGCCAGAATTTCCGGGGTGGTTTCCCCGCTCATGACCAAAATGGAGGCGACCCCGGCGTTCAGACCGCACTGGACGTCCGTGTACATCCGGTCCCCCACCACCGCCGTCTCCCCGGGGGAAGCGCCCTTCCGGGCCATGGCAAGGCGAACCATGGCGGTTTCCGGCTTGCCCAGGACCTTTGGCCGCCGGCCGGTGGCGTTGTACACCATGGCGCAGACGCTGCCGCAGTCCGGCACGGAGCCAAATTCCGTGGGGCACACCAGATCCGGGTTGGTGGCAAGGTAGGGCACTTCGCGCTGGGTCAGAATTCGGCACACATCCTCCAGCTTCCGGAAGGTCAGCTCCGTGTCAAAGCCCATGACCACCGCCTGAGCCTGGCGGTAGTCCGCCGTCACCTGAAAGCCCCCAGCAGCCAGCTCCGCCTGGAGAGAGGCGGTGCCGCAGACGTAAAGCGCCTTGCCTGGGCAGGTCTCCCGGAGATACTCCAAGGTCGCCTGGGCGGAGGTGACAAAATCCGACTCCTCCGCCGGGATCCCCAGCCGGCGGAGCTTTTTTACATAGTCCGCCACGCTTTTGGAGGAGTTGTTGGTCATGAACAGGTAGTCCCGCCCGGTTTTCCGGAGGGTCGCCAGCAGCTCCTTGGTAAAGGGGAACAGGGTCTCCCCCAAGTACAGCGTTCCGTCCAAATCAAACAGAAACAGCTTTTTATTCTGAAGCTCCACGCCTGGCCTCCCGTTCCGCCCGCGCCCGCTCCCGCTGCTCCCGGGCGATCCGCATCATGTGTTCGTACATTTCCTCGCCGACGCACTGTTTGGCGTATTTGCACCACTGAACGCAGCTCAGCTCATCGTTATAGGCGATGAACCCGCAGTTTTCGCAGGCCACCTCGGTGTCGATGGAGAAGATCTCAATCACCGCGCCGCAGTTGGGGCAGATCTTCTCCCGGAGGGTGGGGGTACGGGGCTTGCCCTGACAGCCTTCCATCAGCATATACAGCCGCCTCCTTTCCACTCTATTTTAGCACATCGAGACCCCCACCGCAAGTGGCAATTCAATTGCACGATTTTCCGGACTTTTTGTCCGTTCTTAACAATCCGGCGGGGAAAGATTGACCATTTTTCATGGATATGTTTAAATATAGGTGGCGATCCCCGGCCTGCGGGGGAAATAAACGACAAAGTGAGGGTTTTCTATGATCCGCGTCGGCGCTGTGAATATCGACACCTCCCACCCCATGGGCTTCGGGGAGGTCATGGAGAAGGATCAACGGGCCAGGTATGTGGGCGTGTACAACGACTCCTTCCGGGACGACGGCGAGGTGGAGGGCTTTATAAAGCGCTTCGGCCTGGAAAAGCGCTGTACATCCCTGGAGGAGCTGGCGGACCTGTGCGACATCGGCTTCCTCCACGGCTGCGACTGGGACGACCATCTGCGCTGCGCCGCCCCCTTCCTGGAGCGGGGCAAGCCCGTGTTTATCGACAAACCCCTGGTGGGCAACCTGAAGGACCTGAAAAAGGTGGAGGCCCTGGCCGCCCAAGGGAAGGTGATCCTGGGGGCCTCCAGCGCCCGGTACGCCTACGAGGTCCAGCAATTCCTGGCCATTCCGGAGGAGGAGCGGGGAAAGGCCGTCCAGGTCTTCGGCACCGCCGGGGTGGACGAATTTAACTACGGCGTCCACATCGCCGAGTGCATCGGCGGCATTCTGGGCCCCGGCGCGGAGACGGTGCGGTACATGGGCCGGGGCCAGGCGGGGGAAAAGTACGCCGAGAGCTACTTCGTCTCCTATTCTGGGGGCCAGAGTGCCATTTTCAACACCTTCACCGGCACCTGGCAGCCCTTCGTCCTCACCATCATGACCACCAAGACCACCTACCACTTTAAAATTGACTCCAACCGGCTCTATGCCGCCCTGGTGGAGCAGATCTGCAACTTCATGGAGGGCAAGCCCCATATTCTGGCCCCGGTGGCGGAGCTGGCCGAGTCCATCCGGGTGATGCTGGCGGCGGCGGCCTCCCGGGCTCAGGGCGGAAAGGCCGTGGCGTTGAAGGATCTGACCGAGGACGGCCCCTGTTACGACGGTCGGGCCTTCTGGGAGGGCTACGGCGCCGCCGCCGGGCCCATGTACGCCATTGGGTAAGGAGGGAAGACGATGCTGGATCGCTTCGCGCCCCTCACCGCCTTTTTGGACGGCGTGGCGGAACGCTTCGGCGTTCCCGCCTGCGACTGCGCCGTGACCCTCCACGGGGAGCCGGTCTACCGCCACAGCGCCGGGTTTTCCGACCCGGCGGGTAAAAAGCCCGTGTCCCCCACGGACACCTACTGGATCTACTCCGCCACCAAGCTGACCACCTGCGTCAGCGCCCTGCGACTGGTGGACGAGGGGAAGCTGTCCCTGGAGGACCCGGTGGAAAAATATCTGCCGGAGTTTGGGCAGGTGCCGGTAAAGGTGCCCTTCGACGGGGTGGAGCCCCTGAAGACCCGGCTCACGGTGCGGCGCCTGATGAATATGACCGGAGGGTTGGACTATGATCTTTCCCGGCCGGGCCTGGCCGCCGCCCTGGCCGAAGGCGCCCAGACCACTCGGGAACTGGTGAAAAGCCTGGCCCGGGACCCCCTGTGCTTCCAGCCGGGGACTCATTTTAAGTACAGCCTGTGCCACGACGTGCTGGGGGCGGTGATCGAGCAGGCCAGCGGGCTGCCCCTGGAAGACTATGTGGCGCAGAACGTCACCGGCCCGCTGGGCATGAAGGACACCACCTTCTTCCCCACCCAGGAGCAGCTTGACCGCCTGTCCACCCAATATACGCATCTGGACCTCCACGGAAATCACAAGCCCATGGGCCAGGAGAATCACTTCCGCCTGTCGGAGCGGTACGCCTCCGGCGGAGCGGGGCTCCTCAGCACCGTGGACGACTACATCCGCCTGGCCACCGCCCTGGCTCTGGGCGGCGTGACCCCCGCGGGATACCGGCTGGTGTCCCGGGAGGCCATCCGGGAGATGAGCCGGGACCAGCTGGGTCCGGTGCGGCCGGAATTTGTGGCGGAGAGCCCCAACACCCGGGGCTGCTACAGCTACGGCCTGGGCGTCCGGTGCCGGGTGGCGGCTCAGGGGAAGATCCCTGTGGGTGAATTTGGCTGGGACGGGGCCGCCGGGGCCTATTTCCTGGCGGACCCGGCACAGGAGATCGGGCTGTTCTACGCCCAGCAGGTGTGCAACTCCTTTATCACCATCCAGTACCTCCACCCGGAGCTGCGGGACACCCTCTACCGGTGCCTGGAGGACCAGCTATGATCAGCGGCACCTGGTTTGAATTTTACCACCACAGCCAAGTGGAGGGGACCTACTATAATCCCGACTGCCGGGCCTTTTCCCAGAAACAGTGGCGGGAAAAGCTCACGGAGATTCGGGACCTGGGCATGGAATATGTGGTGCTGATGTGCGCCAGCCTGCGCTACGCGGACCGGGGGGAGAGCTACTTCCCCGGCGGGCCCTACCCCTTCCCGGAGGACATGGCCTGCAAGGACCCCATGGACGTTCTGTTCGACCAGTGCGACCGGCTGGGGCTGAAAATCTTCGTCAGCTGCGGCTTTTACGGGGACTGGACCCACGCCCGGGACAATATGGTGGACCCCCAGGTGCGGGATCGGGCCTTCCGGGCCATGGAGGACCTGCTGGCCCTCTACGGTAGGCATTCCAGCTTTTACGGCTGGTACCTGCCGGACGAGATCGGCATCGACGGGTATTTCCCGGAATTTTTCATCGACTATGTAAACGCCTACCGGGCCAAGGCCCGGTCCCTGGACCCAGGCAAGAAGCTGCTCATCGCCCCCTACGGGGTGCGGAAGGCGGCGGCGGACCAGGTCTACTCCCGGCAGCTGGCCCGGCTGGACTGCGACTATATCGCCTACCAGGACGGGGTGGGCATCCTGAACGGCGGGGTCCAGGAGGCGGCGGAGGCCTTCCGGCGGCTTCGGCTTGCCCATGACCGGGCGGGCGGCCCGGCGCTGTGGGCGGATCTGGAGCTATTTCGGTTCGAGGGGGCAGCCTACCGCTCTCCCCTGCTGCCGGCGGACCCGGACCGGGTAGCGGCCCAGGTCGCGGCGCTGACCCCCTATGTGGACAAAATTTTGGTCTATGAGTATCAGGGCATGGTCAACCGGCGGGGCACGCCGGCCCTCTACGGACGGAAAGCGGCGGAGGCGTCCCACGCGCTATGGGACAGATTGCATGAATTGAATTTCCGGACTTTGTAATACTTTTACAAATTTAAACGGACTAAATTTGAGGAATCTGTACATTCTGTAAAAGCCTTGCGATATTCTGCAAAGACTTTTGACTTATTTTGTGATATAATGCGGAACAGTGAAAGGTTAAAAAATATCCTTTCCGTTTATTCAAAATCAATAAAACAGGAGGAAATGAAATGAAGAAACTCATCGCGCTGCTTCTGGCCGCCATCATGGTCCTGGGCCTGGTCGCCTGCGGCCCCGCCGGTCAGACAGAGTCCCAGCCCCCCAAGCAGACCGAAGGTAACAAGCAGTCCGACCCCCCCAAGCAGACCGACAAGCAGACCGAGCCCCCCGCCAGTGAGCCCATCACCGTCACTGTGTGGACCTATCAGGCCGAGTCCGAAGAGCCCACCGCCGAGGCCAACCGGTTCCAGAAGCTGGTTGACGACTGGAACGCCACCCACGAGGACATCAAGATCGAGCTGTCCAACGCCAAGAACGCCGATGCCGTGGTCACCGCCATCGCTGGCTCCAATGTTCCCGACATCTTCCAGGCCAACTGGGAGACCGCTCCCAGCCTGGCTGCCGAGGGCGCCATTGTGGAACTGACCAGCTATGTGAACAGCGACACCGAATTTGACAAGGACGACTTCCTGCCCGCCATCTGGAACCTTTGCTCCGTGGACGGCAAGATCTACTCCATCCCCTTCACCGCTTCCACCACCTACATCCTCTACAACCCCAAGGTGCTGGCTGAGCACAACTGGGATCACTTCCCCACCACCATGGACGAGATGCTGCAGTGCGCTCTGGACTGCACCGTTCTGGGCGAGGACGGCTCCATTCAAGTCGTCGGCCTGCATCCCACCTTCCCCTGGCTGGACAACGTGCTGTGGCCCGTGGCCTTTGGCGCTGACTGGGTCGATGCTGACGGCAACCCCGACTTCGACAACGAAGGCATCCGGAAGACCCACGAATTCCAGAAGACCCTGCTGGACGCCCTGGGCGGCTACGACCAGGCGAAAAACTGGGCCGACACCTTCTACACCACCCGCTGCACCGAGACGGATCCCGTCCTGACCGGACAGGCCGCCATGCGGTTCAACGGCGACAGCGGCCTGGCTGGCTTCCAGGAGTCCGCTGACAAGCTGAATCTGGTTTACGGCGAGGACTACGGCATTGCCGCTCTGCCCAACGCCAATATGCTCACCGGCGGCGTGTTCTGCATGAACGCCAAGACCCCCAACCCCGACGCCACCTGGCAGGTTCTTGCCTACCTGACCGGCAAGGACGCCATGGCTTACCGCGCCGAGGGCGGCTATGGCCGCGGCAACTTCATGCCCCGGATCTCCGCTCTGAAGGCTCTGGAGGCCATGGATGTCACCGACGCTGTGAAGGCCGGCGCTCAGCTGCTGCAGACCTCCGATCTGCGCTCCTTCCCCATGAGCGGCTATGTCAACACCTATCTGAACGCCATCACCACCTACATGACCGAATATCTGGCAGGCCGTATGGATCTGGATTCCGCTGTCGCCGCCGTTCAGGAGGAAGTGGAAGCCGCTGCCGCTGAATACAAATAATCCAATTGCTGAATCCACCGCGCGGGATGCCACACTCCGTGGCATCCCGCTTCCCAACAGGGGCAGTCCCGTTCCCGCCCACAGATAAAAGGAGGTCGATCCTTTGAAACAGATCCCGGCCAAGCAGACGCAGAAAACCAAACCGGCCAAATCCAACGTTCTTCGCCTGGGTTCCCGCCGCCAGCGCTTACGGTACAACGCTCTGGGCATCCTCTTCGCCTCGCCCTGGATCATCGGCTTTTTGTGCTTTACCATCATTCCAGTGGGGATGGCGATTTATTACAGCTTCACCAACTACAACCTGTTCTCCAAGTGCGACTGGATCGGCTTGAAGAACTATATCGACATTTTCCACGACAAATATGTGGCGAAAAGTCTTAGCAACACCCTGTACGCCACCCTGATCGGCGTTCCTCTGGGGCAGATCATGGCGCTGCTGCTGGCGCTGCTGCTGAATCAAAAGAAAATTCCCGGAATCCCCGTGTTCCGTACTGTTTTCTATCTGCCCACGCTGGTACCCACCGTCGCAAGCTGTATGCTGTTCATGTGGGTGCTGAACGGGCAGTACGGCCTGCTGAACACGTTTTTGGGCTTCTTCGGTCTAAAAGGCCCTTACTGGCTCACAGATCCCAACTTCACCAAGCTGTCCCTGATCATCATGGACACCTGGGCCTGCGGCACCGGCATGGTCATCTACCTGGCGGCCCTGAGAAGCGTGCCGGAGACACTGTATGAGGCGGCGGAGCTGGACGGCGCGGGACCGGTGCGGCAGTTCTTCTCCATCACTCTGCCCTCCATCTCCCCCACCATCCAATTCCAGGTGATCATGTCCATTATCTCCCACTTCCAGTACTTCACCCAGGCCTACGTCTTCTCCAGCATCACGGACACCAGCGCCGTGGCCGGCGGCGGCCCCGCCAACTCCATGCTGTTCTACTGCCTGTATCTGTACCGGAAGGCGTTCCTCCAATTCCGGATGGGCTACGCCTCCGCCATGGCTGTTCTGCTGGCGATCATTGTGGTCATCACCACCGCCGTCGTCATGTACTTCTCCGAAAAAGCCGTCAGCTACGACGCGGAATAACGGGAGGCGAAGAATATGAAAAAAATTGACGGTTCCATCCTGTCCCAGCGGATCTTCCGGGCAGTCGGCATATTGGGCCTGCTGTTTTTCACCTTCATTTTCTTCATGCCTCTGTTTTGGATGGTGCGAACGGCGCTGATGAGCGACGCCCTGGTGTTCTCCGTGCCGGTTCGGTGGCTGCCGGACGTGCCCATGTGGGAAAACTTCGTCACCGTATTCCAGCGGATGGATATGCAGAAGTACATCGTCAACACGTTGATCACCTCCGTGCTACCTGTAATCGGGATTCTGTTCTCTTGCCCGCTGGTGGCTTACTCCCTGACGAAAATTCCCTGGAAGGGCGGGGCCATTATCTTCCCCATCATTCTGTTCACCATGATGATCCCCTGGCAGGTCACCCAGATCCCCATGTACAGCATCTGGTCCAATCTGGGGCTGACGGACTCCTTCGTACCCCTGATCCTGCCCACCTTCTTTGGCAGCGGGTACTATATCTACCTGTGCCGGCAGTACATGAAGTCCCTGCCCACCTCCGTCATGGAGGCAGCCCGGATCGACGGAGCCAATGATATCCGTATTCTGTATACCATTGTCTACCCCATGTGTAAATCCGTGCTGACCACCATCGCCGTGCTGGTATTCATCGCCAACTGGAACAACCTGAACGGGCCGCTGCTGTACCTGCAAAGCTCCAGCAAATACACCCTCTCCATCGGCTTGCAGCAGTTCCGCAAGGCGGACAACCCGGAATGGCCTCTGCTGATGGCCGCCAGCACCGTGTTTACCGCGCCGCTGATCGTGCTGTTCTTCTTTGCGCAGAAGTATTTCCTTAACGGCATCTCCACCACTTCCGGCCTGAAATGATCCTTCCCCAAAAGAAATGGGGCACGCTTGCGCCGTGCCCCATTTCCTTGTATAATAGAGATACCCTTTGAAAGGAGGCCGCCGCTGTGAATCCCTTGTCCCTGAACAACGATCCGCCGGAAAATCTGCCCTTCCACCCCCTCCGGGGAAATATGTTCCGGCTTTTTCTGGAAAATTTCAAACTGATCCTCTTTTTCGTGCCTTTTTTGCTGCTGCTCCGTATCGGACTGGTGGTGGGAAATTTCAGTCTGATTCTTCTGGCGCTGCTGGCGCTGATCCCCGCCGGACCGGCGCTGGCGGCCATGTACGACATTGGCTACCAGCTCTCCCGGCAGATTCCCTCCTTCGATATGCGGGGCTTTTTCGCCAGCTACCGGGCCAATTGGAAACAGGGCGCCGCCACCATGGCCATCCAGCTGCCGCTGTACGCCATCATGATCCTGGCCATGATGGTGGATGGGGAACGGCCCGTCTGGATGATGCCCTGTCTGGCGCTGGGGTGCTACCTGCTGATCACGTTCAGCATCTATTCCTACTCCCAGATCGCCCTGGTGGCTCTGCCCCTGGCTGCCATCTGGAAAAATGCCCTGTTGCTGCCCATGGCCACCGGTCTGGCGGGGCTGCTTCTGGCCGCCCTCCATTTGGCGCTGATCACCGCCTTTTGGGCCTGGATCGGATGGATGTCCATCCCCTTCGTGTTCCTGGGACCGGCAACCCTCGTCGCCTGGACCAGCTGGAAGCTGTTTCCCAAGCTGGAAGGGGCGCTGCTGCGGCATGAATGAGCCCATTTTCGACGCCCACGCCCACATCTGGCTGGGCCGGACCGCCCAGGACGGGGCTCTCCTCCGCCGGGCGGCGGAAAAATACGGAATTTCTAAAATCTACATCTCCTGCCTGGGCAGCCACACGCCGGACCCGGCCGAAATCGGGGAGTGCAACCGTCAGGCAGGTCAGCTTCTTTCGGACCCCCTTTTCGGCGGCTACGTTACCGTGGCTCCGGAGCAGCCCGGGGCTCTGGAAGTCCTCCGCCGGGGGGTAGAGGAGCAGGGCTTTTCCGGAATGAAAATTTGGGTCAGCTGCCTGTGCGACGAGCCGGCCTGCGATTCTTTATACGATTACTGTGGCGCCTGGGGCCTTCCCGTGCTGGTCCACACTTTCGCCAAAACCGTTGGGCAGCTTCCCGGGGAGTCCACCGCCGTCCATTTGCGCCGGGCGGCCCTGCGCCATCCTGGGACCAAATTCCTGATGGCCCACCTGGGGGGCAACTGCTACCACGGCCTGCCCATGGTCCGGGATCTTCCCAACGTGTGGGTGGATCTTTCCGGCTCCAACTGCCGATTCGACGATCTACCCTACGCTCTGGAGCTGCTGGGAGAGGATCGGATCGTTTTCGGCACGGATATGCCCGGCTCCTTCGCCATGAGCTACGGGCAGGTTTTGGCCCTTCCCCAGGAGACGCGGCGCAAAATTTTGTGGGAGAACGCCCAGGCCCTGTTTGATGGGAGGGACGGAAATGCTCTTTGACTTTGGCTGCTTCACCGGCCACTGGCCCTACCGCCGCCTCCGGCGGGGCAGTCTGGAACACTGCCGGGCCGATCTGGCCGCGGCGGGCGTCGGAGGCGGGCTGATGGCCAGCCTGGACGCCGTTTTCTATAACGACTCCTGGGAGGGGGACGGTCCCCTGCTGGAGGCGCTGTCCGGTACGGGCTTTTCTCCGGCGGTATGTCTGAACCCGGCGCTTCCCTGGTGGCGCATCCGGCTGGGGGAGGCCGCCCGGGCGGGGGCCCGGGCCGTGCGGCTCTATCCCGGCATCCACGGCTACGCGCTGGAAGCTGCGGAGGAGCTGTGCCGGGAGGCGGGCGAGCTGGGTCTGGGGATGATCGTCACCGCCCGGATGGAGGACCAGAGGCTGGAGTATCTGCTTCGGCAGGCGCCGGTCGACCCGAAGGAGGCGGCGGCGCTGGCCAAAAAATGCCCGGGGGCCCAGGTAATTATGTCGAATTTTTACCTTTCCGAGCTGGAAGGGCTGTCCGGGGAAAACCTCTGGGCGGACACGGCGGGGCTGTGCCACGGGCTGTTCCCTTTTGAAAACCTGGAATTTCCCCGGGAGCGGCTCTTATTCGCGTCTTTTGCCCCCTTGCAGTGCCCGGAAAGCGCGGTTTGCAATCTGCCGGAGGAGCGGGCGTTCCTTGACGGCAATACCAGAAACTATTGGGAGGCGTGCCATGGCGGAATATTCTGAACTGGCCCGGGCGGAGATCGTCATCTGCGGCGGCGGCGTTTCCGGCGTCTTTGCCGCCGTGGCGGCCCGGGAGAGCGGCGCGGAAGTGCTGCTTTTGGAGCAGCAGGGGTGTCTGGGCGGCTCGGCGGTGGCCGGGCTGGTCAGCCCCATGATGACCTCCCGGCTGCCGGGGGGCGTGGAAAACTCCTACCTGGCCCCCCGGCTGGGGAAAGGGCCCGCCTTTGACCCCGCCGCCATGGATCTGGCCCTGGTGGCGTTGTGCCGGGAGGCGGGGGTGCGGATTTGCATGAACGTGGCGCCGTGCCAGGCCCAGGTGGAAAACGGGCGGGTGACCGGCGTCACCGTGGCCACTTGCCGGGGCCTGGAAACCGTGTCCGGCCAGGTGTTTGTGGACTGCACCGGCGACGGCCTGCTCTCCAAGCTGGCGGGAGCCCAAATTTTCAGGGGCAGGGACGGCGTCAACCAGCCCATGAGCCTGCGCTACCTGATGGGCGGGGTGGATATGGCCCGATTCGGCGCGTTTCTGGACCAATGGGGCGCCGCCTCCGGCCTCCCCCACACCGCCCGGAGCGGAAGCGGCGGGCAAAGCCTCTACGCCGCCGTAACGGCCCAGGGAGATTGGGCATTGACGCCGGTATTTCTCCAGGCGGTGGCGGCGGGAGACCTCATGGAGGAGGACTGCGCTTATTTCCAGCTCTTCCCCGTGGCCGGGCGGCCCGACGCCCTGGCCATGAACCACCCGGAATTTTTGGACCTGCCCGACGCCACCGACCCCTTCCAGCGCACGGCGGTTCTGCTCCGGGGCCGAGAGGCCATCGCCCGGCAGATCGCCTTCTGCCGGAAGTACTTTCCCGGCTGCGAAAAGGCGTATCTACTCCAAGTCGCCCCCATGGTGGGGGTGCGGGAGAGCCGCCGGGTGGATACGGAATATCTGCTCACCGCCCGGGAGTTGCTGGACCATACAAAATTCCCGGACCGGGTGGCCCAGTCCAACTATCCCGTGGACATCCACGGCGGCGGACTGGAGAGCTATACGCCCCACCGGGACCCGGAAAAGCCTTGGTTCGAGGTGCCCTACCGGTGCCTGGTGGTAAAGGGGCTCCGCAATCTCCTGGTTGCCGGGCGGTGCGTCGGCGCGGACTTTGTGGCCCAGTCCGCCATTCGGATCCAGCCCACCTGCCGGGCCCTAGGAGAGGCGGCGGGGATCGCCGCCGCCCTGGCCCGGGACTGCCCGACAGCCCAGGTGGACGGCGTCCAGGTGGGCAGGATCATGGAAAGCCGCGGCGCGGTCTTTCTGTAAAACCAAGGGCTGGATCGGCCTTGGAACGCATCCTTTTATAGAAAAATCGTGCCGGAGCGGGAGCCCCGGCACGACTCATGATTGGATTCAGGCAATGGAACGCAAGCCTCAAATTTCCATGATCACCGGCAGGATCATGGGATTGCGCTTGGTAGTGCGGAACAGGTAGCCGCTGAGATCGCTCTTGATGGCGGATTTCAGGGCCGTCCAGTCCCGGGCCCGGCGGCGGCCGCAGCGGTCGATGGCGTCCTCCGCCACGGTCTTCAGCTCGTCCATCAGCCCCTCGGACTCCTTGACGTAGACAAAGCCCCGGGTGATGATATCCGGTCCGGAGATCACGGAGCCGTCCTGACTGGACAAAATGACGCACACCACGATCATGCCGTCCTGGGCCAGGTGCTTCCGGTCCCGCAGGACCACGCTGCCCACGTCCCCCACGCCGGTGCCGTCCACCAGTACCATGCCGGCCTGGACGGTGCCCTCGGCCTTGCAGGACTTGGCGGTGAGTTCAAAGACGGTGCCGATCTCGCCCACCAGAATATTCCGCGGGTTCATGCCCATCTGCTGGGCCAGCCGGGCGTGAAGCTGGAGGTGCCGCTGCTCCCCGTGAACGGGGATGAAGAATTTGGGCTTGGTCAGGGCATGGATGATCTTCAGCTCCTCCTGGCAGGCGTGGCCGGAGACGTGAAGGCCCTCGCTCTTCTCATAGACCACCTCGGCCCCCTTGCGGTACAGCTCGTTAATGATCTTGGAGATGGCCTTTTCGTTGCCGGGAATGGCGGAGGCGGAGATGATGATCCGGTCCCCCGCCTGGATCTCCACCTGCCGGTGGGTGGAGAAAGCCATCCGGTACAGGGCGGACATATTTTCCCCCTGGGACCCAGTGGAGACGATGACCAGCTTATTGCTGGGAATGGAACGGATGGCGTTCAGGTCCACGATCACGCCGGCGGGCACCTTGAGATAGCCCAACTCCTGGGCCACCTTCAGCATGTTCTCCATGCTCCGGCCGGTGACGGCCACCTTCCGCCCGTACCGGTGGGGGGTGGCCAGCACCGCCTGGATGCGGTGCATGTTGGAGGCGAAGGTGGTGACCACGATCCGCTGGTCGCAGCCCTTAAACTGGCGGTCCAAACTCTCCGCCACCACGTTTTCGCTGGGGGTGTAGCCCTGGCGCTCCACGTTGGTGGAGTCGCACAGCAGGGCCAGCACGCCCTGGTTGCCCAGCTCGCCCAGCCGGGCCAGATCGATCATGCCGTCCTTGGCGGTGGGGTCGATCTTGAAGTCTCCGGTGACGATGACCGTGCCCACCGGTGTGTGGATGGCGAAGCACACAGCGTCGGCAATGGAGTGATTCACATGGATAAATTCCACGGTAAAGCACCCGGCCTTCACCACGTCCCCGGGCTTGTGGGTAATGAGCTTTACGGTCTTGTCCAGACCGTGCTCCTCCAGCTTCAGCCGGATCAGGCCGCAGGTCATGGCGGTGCCGTGTACCGGGCAGTTCACCTGCTGCATGCAGTAGGGAATGGAGCCGATATGGTCCTCATGACCGTGGGTGATGAACATGCCCCGGAGCTTCGAGGCGTTTTTCACCAGGTAGGAAAAGTCGGGGATCACCAGATCCACGCCGTACATATCCTCCTCCGGGAAGCCCACGCCGCAGTCTATCACGATCATATCCTTGCCATACTCCAGAACGGTGATGTTTTTTCCGATCTCATCCAGCCCGCCCAGAGGTATGATCTTCAGTTTTTCTGCCAAAAAAATACTCCTTTCAAAATATAGGGTTTATTGCGTTTCCCCGTAGGGAAAGAACATCCAAGCAAAGGCCCTCAGGCCGGAAGCTATTATAACACAGGTTTTTCCAAATGTACACCATTATTTTTCGGGGGATTTCGGCAGCATCCTGTGGGTTTGCCCGGAATTTTGGGGGAAATCCATGAAAAGGCGCGTTCGCCGGTATCGCCGGGCCGGAAAAGGGCGAAACGGCTGCCGCCCCGCGCCATGCTTTTCACGGCAATCGGGAAATTTTGGCGCAAGCCCCTTGAAATACCGGGGAAAGCTGGTATAATAAGAAGTTAGTTATGCCTTTTTGGTAAGTTTATCCAGAGAAAACGGACTTTCACGCCGTTTCCCCGGAAAGGAGGGCCTATGGCCGGTCTGTTTTCCTACCCCCGGCGGCGCACCCGGCTGGCGCCGACCCAGCTGATCGCGCTGGCCTTTTTGGCGCTGATCCTCCTGGGCGCGGCGCTGCTGGACCTGCCCGCTGCCTCCGCCGGGGGAAAGAGCTGCGGATTTTTAAGCGCGCTGTTCACCTCCACCTCCGCTACCTGCGTCACTGGGCTGGTGCTGTTCGACACCGGCATCCAGTGGTCTCTTTTCGGGCAAGGGGTCATTCTGGGGCTGATCGAGCTGGGCGGGCTGGGCTTCATGTCCGCCGCGTCTCTGGTGGTGTTCCTCTTGCGCCGGCGGGTGGGCCTGCGGCAGCGGATGCTGATGGCCCAGGCTCTGAGCATGGACGAGATGTCCGGCATTGTCCATTTGCAGCAGTGGGTGCTGTGGAGCAGCCTGACTGTCCAGGGGGCGGGGGCGCTGATCCTGTTTTTCCGGTTTCTGCCCCAGTTTGGATGGCGGCAAGCCGCCTGGTGGGGCGTATTCCACGCGATTTCCGCTTTCTGCAACGCCGGTTTCGACATCTTCGGCCAGGTCCTGCCGGAGGGCGCGGGGATGATTTCTTTCAACGGCGACTGGGTGGTATGTGTGGTCCTCATGGCGCTGATCGTCATCGGCGGGCTGGGCTTTTTCGTCTGCCAGGAGGTGGTCACGGTCCACTCCTTCCGCAAATTCAGCGTCTACACCAAGCTGGTGCTGCTGATCTCCCTGGCGCTGGTGCTATTCGGCGCGGGAGCCATATGCCTGCTGGAGTGGAACAACCCCGCCACCCTGGGGCCCATGCCTGTCTGGCAGAAAATACTCAACGGCTTTTTCCAGAGTGTCACCACCCGCACCGCCGGGTTCGCCT
>CANQQU010000013.1 GCA_947626085.1 uncultured Oscillospiraceae bacterium | reverse complement strand
CAATACCGCCAAGCTGGCCAATCAAATCATCGTGGCCTGCAACATCCAGGCGGTGGCGGAGGCCCTGACCCTGGCGAAAATGGCCGGCGTGGAGCCGGAGCTGGTGTTCCGGGCCATTCAGGGCGGGCTGGCCGGTTCCACGGTGCTTTCCGCCAAAGCACCCATGATGCTCTCCGGCGACGACCGGCCCGGCTTTAAGATCGATCTGCATATCAAGGACCTGAATAACGTCCTGGACTGCGCCCACGCCGTGGGCGCGCCGGTGCCCATGACCGCCTCGGCGATGGAGGTGATGCAGTGGCTCCATGCCCAGGGCAAGGGCCAGCTGGATCACAGCGCCATCGTGCAGTACTATGAGGCCCTCTCCGGCGCCAAGCTCAGTCCGTAAAAGAATGCCGGCCCCCGGGTATTCCGGGGGCCGGCGGCGCTTTTACCGATGCCGGTGGATCAAAAACGGGCCGGCCGCTTGGGAAGCGGCCGGGAAACCTTATCAGCAGTAAAAATCCTTGATCTTTTTGGCGCGGCTGGGGTGGCGGAGCTTTCGGATGGCCTTGTTCTCGATCTGGCGGATCCGCTCCCGGGTGACCCCGAAGATCTGCCCCACCTCTTCCAGGGTGTGGGTGCGCCCGTCGTACATGCCGAAGCGCATCCGCAGCACATCCGCTTCCCGCTCGGTCAGGGTGTCCAGAATTTCCTTCAGGGCCTCCGCCAGCAGGGCGTTGGAGGTGGCGTCGGCGGGGCCGGGGGTGCGGTCGTCCTCCACGAAGGAGCCGATGGAGGTGTCCTCCTCGTCGCCCACGGGGGTGTCCAGGCTCAGGGTGTCCGCCGCCGTCCGGTTGGCCTCGATGATCTTTTCCACCGGCAGCCCCAGCTCGTCGGCGATCTCCTCCATGGTGGGCTCCCGGCCCAGCTCCTGCACCAGCTTCCGGTTGCACCGGGTGGCCTTGTTGATGACCTCTACCATATGCACCGGCACCCGGATGGTCCGGGCCTGGTCGGCAATGGCCCGGGTGATGGCCTGCCGGATCCACCAGGTGGCATATGTAGAGAATTTGTTTCCCTTTGTCCAGTCGAATTTGTCTACCGCCCGGATGAGGCCGGTGTTGCCCTCCTGGATCAGATCCAGGATGTGCAGGCCCCGCCCGGAGTACTTTTTGGCAATGGAGACCACCAGCCGGAGGTTGGCTTCGGTGAGCTTGTTTTTGGCCTCCTGGTCCCCTTCCGTGACCCGCTTGGCCAGATCCACCTCTTCCTCCGCCGAGAGCAGGGGGATCTGCCCGATCTCCTTCAGGTACATCCGCACGGGGTCGTCCAGATTGTACTCCGCCGCCAGATCCACCGGGTCCACCAGCTCCTCATCGTCGCCGGTGGTCATATCCAGATCGTCGATCAGGGCGTCCTCCATCCCCATGTCCACGTCGGAGCCAAGCTCTAAGTCCAGGTCGGCGCTGATGATCTGGATGTTCATGGCCTCGAACCGGTCATAGATCTCCTCCAGCTTCTCAGGACTCAAGTCCATTTTTTCCAGCTGGGCGTTCAGCTCCGAGGCACGGATCATGCCGTCCCGCCGGCCCTGGGCAATGAGATTCTGAAGGGCGATGAAATTGTCGTCCATGGGTTTGCCGGATTTTTTTTGTGTGCTCATACCATTTTTCCTCTCAAGAAAATACGCAGATGAATTTCGATATGACTATATCCCTTTTTCCCCAATTCGGCAAGGGCTTTCCGGAGAATTTTCTCATTTTTGCGGCTTTGGGCGTTTTTTGTCGCCCTGTTTCACAGTTTGCCCGGAGAAAAGGCAAAACATACGGTTTACTTTTCCGGCAAAATTCGGTATAATATGCCCAGAAGATAAAAGCATACCAGCGAGGGATGTTTATGACCGATCTTTCCAAAATTCGGAATTTTTCCATTATCGCCCACATTGACCACGGGAAGTCCACCCTGGCCGACCGGCTGCTGGAGGCCTGCGGGGCCGTGGACAGCCGGGATATGGCGGATCAGATCCTGGACTCCATGGACTTAGAGCGGGAACGGGGCATCACCATTAAGGCCCGGGCGGTGCAGCTGACCTACCAGGCCGACGATGGGGAGGTCTACGATCTGAACCTGATCGACACCCCGGGCCATGTGGACTTTCACTATGAGGTCTCCCGCTCCCTGGCCGCCTGCGAGGGTGCGGTGCTGGTGGTGGACGCCAGCCAGGGGGTGGAGGCCCAGACCCTGGCCAACACCTACCTTGCCTCCGACGCGGGCCTGGAGATCGTGCCTGTGATCAACAAGATCGACCTGCCCTCCGCCCGGCCCCAGGAGGTCAAGGCGGAGATCGAGGATATTCTGGCCATCCCCGCCGAGGACGCCCCGGAGATCTCCGCCAAGAACGGGATCAACATCCGCGCCGTGCTGGAGCGGATCGTGAAGGACGTGCCGCCCCCCAAGGGGGACCGGGACGCGCCCCTGCGGGCCCTGGTTTTCGACAGCCAGTACGATTCCTACCGGGGGGTCATCGTCTACGTCCGGGTCATGGAGGGCACCGTTCGCCCCGGCATGGAGATCCGCATGATGTCCACCGGCGCCACCTACAAGGCGGTGGAGGTGGGGACCATGAATCCCCTGGGCCTGACGCCCCGGGACAGCCTGGGCGCCGGAGAGGTGGGCTATCTCACCGCCTCCATCAAAACCGTGTCCGACACCCGGGTGGGCGATACCGTCACCGGGGCGGAGCGTCCGGCGGCGGAGCCTCTGCCGGGGTATCGGGCGGTGCAGCCCATGGTCTACTCCGGCGTCTACCCCGCTGACGGGGCCAAGTACCAGGACCTGCGGGATGCTCTGGAAAAGCTGAAGCTCAACGACGCGGCCATGTGCTACGAGCCGGAGAGCTCCCTGGCCCTGGGCTTTGGCTTCCGCTGCGGCTTTCTCGGCCTGCTGCACATGGAGATCATCCAGGAACGGCTGGAGCGGGAGTACAATCTGGACCTGATCACCACCGCCCCCAACGTGGTCTACCGGGTGACGAAGCTCAGCGGCGAGGTAGTCATGGTGGACAATCCCCTGAACTACCCCGACCCCATGGAGATCCAGCTGGCGGAGGAACCCTTTGTGAAGGCCAGTCTCATCGCCCCCCAGGAGTATGTGGGCGCGATCATGGACCTCTGCACCAACCGCCGGGGGGAGTTTAAAAATATGGTCTATCTGGACGAGCGCCGGGTGGAGCTGCACTATGAAATGCCCCTCAACGAGATCATCTACGACTTTTTCGACGCCCTCAAGTCCCGTACCCGGGGGTACGGTTCCCTGGACTATGAGCTGATCGGCTACCGGCCCAGCCGGCTGGTGAAGCTGGACATCCTCCTGAACGGGGACATTGTGGACGCCTTGAGCTTCATTCTCTTCGCCGACAACGCCTATCCCCGGGCCCGGAAGATCTGCGAAAAGCTGAAGGAGAACATTCCTAGGGCCCAGTTTGAGATCCCCGTCCAGGCGGCCATCGGGGGCAAGATCATCGCCCGGGAGACCATCAAGGCTTTGCGCAAGGATGTTTTGGCCAAGTGCTATGGCGGCGATATCACCCGGAAGAAGAAGCTGCTGGAAAAGCAGAAGGAGGGCAAGAAGCGGATGCGCACCTTCGGGACCGTCTCCGTTCCCTCCGAGGCCTTTATGGCGGTATTGAAGCTGGACGACGACTAAGGAGGAGCCTATGCCCATTTTGGGAAGAAGAGATAAAACGCCGCTGGGCATCTATATTCATGTACCCTTTTGCCGGAGCAAGTGCCAGTACTGCGATTTTTACTCGCTGACCACCAAGGACGACCGGCTGATCGACCGGTTTGTGGACGCCATCTGCGCCCACATCCGGGAGACCGGGCCCCTGGCCCCGGGTTATCGGGTGGATACGGTGTATTTTGGCGGAGGGACCCCCAGCTATTTCGGCGCGGACGGGATGGCGACCATTCTCACCGCCGCCCGCCGGGCCTTCGACGTGGACTCGGACGCGGAGATCACCTTTGAGGCCAACCCGGACTCCATTTCCGACAAGCTCCTCCGCCGCCTGCGGGGGGAGGGGTTCAACCGGGTGAGCCTGGGGGTCCAGAACGACAACGACGAGCTGCTGCGGCGCCTGGGCCGGCCCCACAACTATGCCCAGGTCCTCACCGCCGTTCAGCGGATCCGGCGGGCCGGGTATCGGAATTTGTCTCTGGATCTGATGTACGGTCTGCCGGGGCAGACCCTGGCGGCCTGGCAGGAGACCTTGAACCATGTGCTGAACCTGGCGCCGGAGCATATGAGCTGCTACGCGCTGAAGGTGGAGCCGGGGACTCCACTGTACGACTACAAGGACCTCTGCAACATTCCCAACGACGATGTCCAGGCGGATATGTACCTGTCTGCCGTGAATATCCTCAAGGAACACGGCTACCGGCAGTATGAGATCTCCAATTTTGCCCGGAAGGGCATGGTCTCCAAGCACAATCTCAAGTATTGGATGGGCGGGGAGTACCTGGGCTTCGGCCCCGACGCCAGCTCGGATTTTGCCGGGAAGCGGTTCAAGGTGGTGCGGGACCTCCACGCCTATATCGACGGGATCAAGCGCCACGGCCCGGTGCTGGAGGAGGTGCAGGAGATCCCCATCCGGGAGCGGGCGGGGGAGTACCTGATCACCCGGCTGCGGACTACCGTGGGTATCGAGCGGGAGGAGTACGAAAAGCAGTACCTGCTGCCCTTTGATCCCCTGGAGGAGGCGCTGTTCCGCTGCCGGGACCACGCGCTGGCGGCCAAGACCACAGACGGGCGCTGGCGATTGACGCCGGAGGGCTTTTTGGTGTCCAATTCCATTATTTCGGACCTGCTGCTCATTCAGGACCAGTCCGCGCCCCTTGCCCGCCGCCGCTGATTTTCACCATAAAAAGTTCCAGCCGGGAAAGCGCCTTGCCTTCCCGGCTGGGTCCTTTACTGTTCCAGGGTGAAGCGATAAAAGTACTCATACAGCGGCAGGGCCTGTTCAAAGAATTCCCGCACCCGCTGCCCCAACTGGGGATCGAACAGCGCCGCCCCCGGTTCCAGGGAGCAGGTGCAGTCGATGTACCGCCGCCAGGCGAAGTAGGGGGCCAGCCTGGGATCCTCCGGCGCCTTGGGCCGCTTGTACAGGTCCGCCGTGACCGGCACGCCGGTGGTGGCCTCCACCTGGGCGATCAGGTCCAGGAACGCATCTGGCCGGGCGGCAATGTCCCGGCGGAAGTCTTCCATGGCCAGAACCTTGGGCTGCCAGAGGAAGAAGCCGTAGGAGGCGCCCTCCGGCCGCATTTCAAAGTAGAGACAGGGATGCTCCCCCCACCAGTCCACCTCCTTCCGGGCGCAGAGCCAGAGACTCTCCTTGTAGGGATCGGGATGGTGGAGCCGGGCGTCCCGGTAGATGCGGCTGACCTTGATCTGGTTGCCGGGGCGGTCCTCAAAAAGGGGGAACAGGTCCTTGGCCAGCTCCTTCATGGGCTCATACAGGGCGTGGACATACTGCTCCTTGTGGGGCAGGAACCACTCCCGATTGTTATTCATGCGGACGCCCCAGAGAAAATCAATGGCCTCGGGGGTGAAGCCGGTAAACATTGCCTTTCGCCTCTTTGTCTCATTTTCTTCATTTTATCATTTTTGGCTCGGAAATGCAAGATAAAGGATTTGCCAACAGGGGGAAAACCATGTATAATGGGGGCAAAGGAGGCGGTGAAATGTACCGGTTCGATCGGGAGGCCTATGAAAAGCGGGTGGCCTGGTTCCGCCAGGCGCGCCTCGGCATGTTCATCCACTGGGGACTCTACGCCCTGCCCGCCCGAGGGGAGTGGGTGCGGAGCAACGAGCGGATGCCGCTGGAGGATTATCAGCGGTATTTTGACGCCTTTACTGCCCCGGACTGCGATCCCAGGCAGTGGGCTCAGGCGGCGAAGGCGGCGGGAATGCGCTACATGGTCTTCACCGCCAAGCACCACGACGGCTTCTGCCTGTTTGACAGCAAGCTGACGGACTATACCTCCGTCCACACCCCCTGCCATCGGGATTTTGTGGCGGAATACGTGACCGCCGCCCGGGAGGCGGGGCTCAAGGTGGGGCTGTATTACTCCCTGCTGGACTGGCACCACCCGGACTATCCCCACTTTGGGGACCGGTATCATCCCATGCGGGACGACCCCCGGTATTCAAACGAAAACCGGGATTTTTCCCGGTATCTGGACTACCTCCACGGCCAGGTCCGGGAGCTTTGCACCAACTATGGCAAGATCGATCTGATGTGGTTCGACTTTTCCTACGACAATCCGGATTTCCCCATGCGGGCGGAGACCTGGCGGGGCGGGGAGCTGGTCAGCATGGTCCGCACTCTCCAGCCGGATATCCTCATCGACAACCGCCTGGAGGTCAGCGGGGAGGGGGGCTTCGGCTCCCTCTGGACGGGGGACCCCGGACCCTGCCACGGGGACTTTGCCTGCCCGGAGCAGCTGATCCCGCCGGAGGGCATCCGGGACCGGCAGGGTCGGGATATGGTCTGGGAGGCCTGCATCACCATGAACAACAACTGGGGTTATACCCGGGACGACGGCTATTTTAAGCCGGCGGACATGGTGATCAGGAAGCTGGTGGAGTGCGTCTCCAAGGGCGGCAATCTCCTTTTGAACGTGGGGCCCGACGGCCGGGGCCGAATCCCCAGACAGTCCCTGGAGGTTCTGGAAAAGCTGGGGGCCTGGATGGCGGTCAACGGGGAGAGCGTCTACGGCTGCGGCAAGGCGGAGCTGCCCAAGCCGGAATTTGGCCGCTTCACCCGGAAGGGGAACCGGCTCTACTGTCATATCTACGAAAACTCCATCGGACCCCTGCCGATCCTGGGCATTCGAGAGGAGGACGTGGCGGAGATGCGGCTGCTCTCCACCTATGCCCAGGTGCCCATCGCCAGGAGCTGGGTCCGGAGCAACTATCCCGATCTGGTGTTCGCGGATCTGGGGCCCGATCCGGTGCTGCCGGACCCGGTGGACACGGTGCTGGAAATCACCCTGAGGAGGTAAGAGATGGAAAAAGTGCTGGAAATTTGTGTGGACTCCCTGGAATCCGCCCGGGAAGCGGCCCTGGGCGGCGGCGACCGGCTGGAGCTGTGCGCCAATCTGGTGATCGGGGGCACCACCCCCAGCCCTGCGCTGGTCCGGCTGGTAAAGGCGGAGACCGGCCTGCCGGTCCACGCCATGGTCCGGCCCCGGTTCGGGGACTTCTGCTACACCCCGGCGGAGATGGACGTGATGCGCATGGACGCCCAGGTCCTGCTTGATGCCGGGGCGGACGCCCTGGTGACGGGCTTTCTCACGTCCCAGGGTGCTTTGGACCGGGAAAAAATGGCGTATTTTGTCGATTTGGCCCACAGCCGGGGGAAAAAATGCACCCTCCACCGGGCCTTTGACCTGTGCCGGGACCCGCTGGAGGCGCTGCTGGCTGCCCAGGCTCTGGGGGTGGACACGATCCTGACCTCCGGCCAGGCGGCGAACTGCCTGGGCGGCCTGCCTGTATTGGAGGAGCTGCTGGACCACCGGGGGAATGTGGAAATTCTCATCGGCGCGGGGGTGGACGCGGCGGCCATCCGCGAAATTCGTCGGCGGCTGCCGGCGGCGGGGGCCTTCCACATGAGCGGGAAAGTGACCCTGGACAGCCCCATGTCCTACCGCCGCTCTGGGGTGCCCATGGGCCTGCCCGGGATCAGCGAGTATGAGCTTTACCGCACCTCCGCGGAAAAGGTGCGCATGGCCAAGGCGGCACTGTGGGAGGAGCTGCCGTGACGGCCGGGGAGGAGCGCTTGCTCCAAAGGATTCTGGACACCCTGCCGCCCTCGGACAGGGCAGAGTACGGCGAAGCCTTCTTCCGGGAGGAGCTGGGGCAGGCCCTGATCGCCCGGGAGACCTTCCCCTGGTGCGGGGAACTGGAGGAGGAACTGTTTTTCCGCTTTGTTGCCTATCCCCGGATCAACGACGAGCTTCTGGAGCCCTGCCGGGAGGTTTTCCGGCGGGCCCTGACCCCCAGGATTCAGGGCAAGACCCTCCCCCAGGCCATTTTGGAGGTGAATCAGTGGTGCGCCGAGCAGGCGACCTACCGAAGCACCGACGCGCGGACCTCCTCCGCCATGGAGGTATACCGCCGGGGCTGGGGCCGCTGCGGGGAGGAGACGGTGCTGGCGGTGAACGCCCTGCGGAGCGTGGGCATCGCCGCCCGGCAGGTCTACTGCCCCTGGTGGTCCCACTGCGACGACAACCACGCCTGGGTGGAGGTCTATGACGGGGAACGCTGGCGCTTTATGGGAGCCTGTGAGCCGGAGCCGGTGCTGGACCGGGGCTGGTTCCAGCTGGCCGCCAGCCGGGCCATGATGATCCACAGCCGGGAATTTGCCCCGGCGCCGGAAAATCCCGAGGACCCGGACGCCTATTTCCGCCACGGCCTGCTCTACCGGGTGCGGACCGCCCGGTACGCCCCCACCCGGGTGCTGACGGTGCGGGTGGCGGACGCCCAAGGCCGCCCGGTCCCCCGGGTAAAAGTCGTGTACAGCGTGGCCAACCTGGGGGCCTGGCTGCCCATTGGGGAGAAGCGGACTGACGATCAGGGCCTTGCCCGCCTCCGCCTGGGCCTGGGAGGCGTTCACATCCGCTGCTACTGCCCGGAAGGGGACCTGGGGGAGGCAATTTTCGACACGGCGTCGATTTCCTTCGGGGAAATTTGCCTCACCGGTCCCAAATTGGGGGAGCGGGAATTGCTGTTCCCCGCCCCCGTGGGCAATGCCCAGCCCCCGGAGCCGCTTTCGGACGCCCAGCGGGCCGCCCGCCGGGCCGCTTGGGCCCAGGCGGCGGACTGCCGGAGCAAGGCAATTCGTCCCCATGCGGTCCCCGGCAGCGCCGCCGATGAGCGGGTGCTGGCGACGTTGCCGGAAAAGGACCGAGTGGCGCCGGTGGATCCCCTAATTTTGGCGGAGGCGGCGGAGGCGTTTGCCTGGGAGGGCCGGTTCCCCGAGCAAGTATTTTCCCAGGGCCTGCTGTGCCCCCGGATCGGGCGGGAACCCTTGCGGCCCTGGCGGCGGGCCCTGCGAGACTCGCTGACGCCGGAACAGCGGCGGCGTTTTCAGGCGGACCCCCGGGAGATCGGGGCCTGGCTGGGCGCTTTTCGGGTGGTGGATAGCCACCCCACCCTGGCCGCCTCGCCCTTGGCGACCCTGGCGGGGAAGGAGGGGAATCCGGCCTCTCTTGCGGTGCTGTTCTGCGCGGTCTGCCGCTGCCTGGGCGTTCCGGCCCGGCTGTCGCCTCTGGACGAAAGCCCGGAATATTACCGGGCCGGGGCGTACCGCTCTGTCTACGGCCCCAGGACGGCAAGGCTGACCCTGGAGGCCCAGGACCAGCCGGTGACCCTGTCCAAATGGGATGGGGAGGCCCCTCTGGTGACGGTGGAGCCGGGGAAGACCTGGACGGGCCTTCTGCCTCCCGGCTGCTATCGGGCCATGGCTGCCGCCCGGCTGCCCAACGGCGATCAGCTGCTCCGGGAGCGGACTGTGGAGCTGAAGGACGGGGAAACGAGGCTTGCCCTCTCCGCCCCCCAGCCCGCTCGGGAACAGCTGATCATTTCCCGGCCCTTGCCGGTGTTCCGGCTGAGAGACGGAAGCGGGACCTGGCGGGACAGCCGCCGGCTGCTGACCGGCTGGCAACTGCTGTGCTTCTTGGAACCGGGCCGGGAGCCAACGGAGCATCTGCTCTTGGAGCTGAAGGAGAACCCCTTGCCCTGCCGGGTTTTGCTGATAGCCTCGGAGGGGACGGCGCCTGCTCCTCCCTTTCCGGGGGCGGAGCGCTGGACGGCGGACCCCGAGACTCCCGAGACCCTGGCCCGGAACGTCTTCGCCCCGCCGGACCTGCTTCCGCTGAGCCTTCTGTGCAGAGACGGCGTGTGCCGCTTCGCCGCAGCGGGCTATAACGTGGGGATCGGAAAGCTCCTGGCGTCGGTTTTGCGGGAAAATCAATAAGAACGCGGGAAACCAGATCCGGTTTCCCGCTTCCTTTTACGCTGTAAGAACATAACAGCCGTTGGTTCCCGTTTGAATCCGGCCCTTTTCCGCGGCGTAGGCGATCGCCTCCCGCAAAAGGGCCGTCACCGCCGCACCCGGCCGGGCGAAGCATAGCAGCTTGGCCGCCTCCCGGTAGAGGTCCTCTTCCGAAAGGCTGATCTGCTCCAAAAGCACCTGACACACCGCCGCGGCGGCCTCCTGCACCGGCAGGTCCTTGGCCTCCCGGCGGTCCTCCTCCGTGGCGCTGACCCGGTAGAGGAGGTACTTTTCAGGCGTTTGCTCTCGGGCCCAGTAGAAGATCTGATCCTCCCGGCTGGTCTCAATAAGGCCCATGTCCTGGATCAGCCCGTCCAGATAGCTCTGCACCCGGCTTCCGGCCCGGCTGATGCCGCAGCTTTGCAGCACCCGGCGGGTCAGCAGACTCCGGCTGATGGGGGCCTCCTTGTCCACCACTGTCTGGAGCTTTTTCCGAATTTTCGGGGCGTTTTTGGGGAGCAGAAATTCCTCGGCGGTCATGGGGGTGGCTTTCAGGACGGCGGGCACATACGCCGGCGGCCCGGATTTTTGGGGAGCGGCGTTTTGAACCAACAGCGGGGCCGGTTCCGCCGGCTCCTCCGCCGGCTCCGGCGGGGCGGGAATAGGACTTTTCAGCAGCTCCTCGATCCGCGCCAGCTCCCGTTCCCGGTTGTCCCACCAGTCCATGGCCCAGACCCGATGGATCCGCCAGCCCAGCCCCTCCAAAACGCTCTGCTGGGCCAGCTCCCGGTCCCGGGTGGTCTTGGCGGCGCGATAGCCCGGGCCGTCCAGAAGGATCCCCAGCCGGTAGGTATCCGGCCTCTCCGGGTCCACCACGCCGATGTCGATCCGGTACGCCGAGTGGCCCACGGCCTGCTGGGTCTGCCAGCCCAGCCCCGCCAGGTGGTCACAGATGGCCTGGGCGATGCCGGGATCGTCGGACTCCGGTCGAACAGTCCCCTCGTTCTGAGGAAGGCTCTGGCGCCTGGCGTATTCCAGGAACCCCCGCAGGGCCGCCACGCCCCGGGCGGAGGTGCGGGACAGATCCAGCTGCTCGGGAGACAGGGCAGTGAACACCGTCATCTCCTGCCGGGCCCGGGTGATGGCCACGTTCAGCCGCCGCCAGCCCCCGTCCCGGTTCAGCGGGCCGAAATTCATGGAGATCCGCCCCTCCGGGTCGGGGCCGTAGCCGATGGAGAACAGGATCACATCCCGCTCGTCGCCCTGGACGTTTTCCAGGTTCTTGATGAACACCGGCTCCTGGGCGTGGTAGGCCCAGGCCTCCAGCTCCGGGTCGGAAGCGCACGCCTCGCTCAGTAGATCGTCGATCAGGTTCTGCTGCTGGATGTTGAAGGTGACGACTCCCACGCTCTGCCTTTGGGCTTGGGGATCGTGGCAGCGGCGCTTCAGCTCCGCCACCACCGCCTGGGCCTCCTCCGGATTTTGCCGCTGCTTGCCCCGGTGGAAGGCGCCCCGCACCGGGACCAGCCCCACCTTGGAGGCCCGGTCGTTCACCGAGGGGAAGGTGTAGAGCCGGTTTTCGTAAAATTCGGCGTTGCTGAAAGCGATCAGGCTCTCATGGCGGCTGCGGTAGTGCCACAGCAGATGGGTCTGGGGAAGGTTCAGGGCCAGGCAGTCGTCCAAAATGCTTTCCAGATCCTCCAGCTCCAGATTGTCCTCGTCCAGATTGTTGGAGGCAAAGAAGGAGGTGGGGGGCATCTGATTGGGGTCCCCGGCGATGACGGCGGCGTTGCCCCGGGCCAGCACCCCCACCGCCTTGCAGGTGGGCAGCTGGGAGGCCTCGTCGAACACCACCAAATCGAAGGGAGGCCTTGCCGGGTCTAAGTACTGGGCGGCGGAAATGGGGCCCATCAGCATACAGGGGCACAGCCTGGGCAGCAGATTGGGGAGCTGCTCCAGCAGCCTGCGGATGCTCACCCCCCGGCCGCCGCTGCGGATCGCCCGCTGGAGAATCCCCAGCTCGGAGCTTTGGGCCGCCTCCCGGGCAAAGCTGGGGACCCGCTGTGCCAGACGGCAGTAGATCTCCTGCTGGGTCAGCCTGGTGAGTTCTCCATCCAGCTTGCGGAACTGGCGGATCTGCTCCTGGAAGACCGCCCCGGAGAAGCTCCGCAGCGCCTCCTCCCGGTCGATGGCCTGGCGGGCCAGACCCATGGTCAGGGCCTTCTGATAGGCGGGCAGAACCTCATCGTGGGCCAGACCCGCCCGGTAGGCGTCCACCACGGCCCCCAGCTTGGCGTTGGCGGCGGCCTCCGCCATGGCGTTCCAGGCGATATAATCCTTCAGATTCTGTAAATTGCTTTGCAGCGTGTCGTACATTTGGGCCTGGGTATCAAAGAAATCCCCGGAATCCTCCCAGGAGAGGTTCAGCGCCTGATCCAGCGCGCCCTTCGCCTCCCGGAAGGCGTTGCTGGCAGCCAAATATGCCTCCAAAACCGGCTTTTTCGCCCGGTCTCCGGCAAACCCGAGGCGCAGAGCGCGGGCCTCCAAGGCGCCGTCCAGCTTCATGGCGCTGTCCCAGGCGGCCTGGGCGGCCCGGTCCATGGCGGAAGGATCCTCCCCAAAGAAGAAGGTCTCATCTCCAAAGTTCCCTGCCAGCTTTTCCGCCTCGGATAGCTCCCGCTGATAGGCGGCCAGCAGTGCCAGCACTTCCCGGAGGGCGCCGGCGTCGATTTTTCCCTTAGCGAAGGGGGCCAGCCGCCGCGTCAGGCCGTTTTGGGCCATCAGCCGGGGCAGGAGCCATTTTTCCGCGGCGCTGTCCCAGCTCCGGGCCAGCGCCGCCCCGTCCTGGCGCAGGAACTCCTCCTGCCAGCCTTTCAGCAGAAGATCACGCTTTTCCCCGGCGGAAAGAAGGTGGGCGCAGAGCGTCCGGACGCCCCGAAAATAGGGCTCCGGTTCCTCCCGCTTTCCCCAGCTCCGGGGGAGGGCCAGCCAGGCTTGCAGCTCCTCCGCCACCGCCGAGAACCGGCGGATCTCCGACTCCCGGCAGGGCGTCGGTACGCCCAAAGCGTCCGAAAGGGCCTGGAGCGCCTCCCGGAAGGGCCCGAGTGCCCGGCGGCAGTCGTCAATTTTCTGGGGCAGGGAGAAGCGAAGCTGCTGGGTGTACTGGGTCTGGCCCACCGGGTCCAGGGGATGGTCGTGGGGATGTCCAATGGCCTGCCCGGCGGACACCAGCTGCTCCAGCACCCGCAGCCGGGTTTCCAGGGTGGCGGCGTCGGCACCCGACAGGAAGCTCTCCGGGAAGGGGGACAGCTCCGGGGCGAGGCGCAGGGATTCATATCGGTCGATCAGGGTAAACAGGCTTTCCCCGCAGGGCTGGACCCGGTGCAGGGCCTTGGCGTACCGGTCCAGCTGGGCCCGGGTCTGGGCCAGCTGCTCCCCTTTTCGCCCGAAGGCCTCCGGGGGCATGACCTTGGTGACCTCTGTGGCCCGCCGGAGCTGCTCCAGCACATCCCGCTTTTTGGACTTGTTGGAGTGGAGCTCCAGGCAGAAGGGGCCGATGCCGATGGCCTCCAGCCGCCGCTGCACCACCTCCAGCGCCGCCATTTTCTCCGCCACGAACAGCACCGTCTTTCCCTGGGCCAGGGTGTTGGCGATGAGGGCGGTGATGGTCTGGGATTTGCCGGTGCCGGGGGGACCGTGGAGCACAAAGGTGGCCCCCGCTCCGGCGGAGCGGATGGCGTAGAGCTGGGAGGCGTCCGCGGGAATGGGCAGCAGCACCCCCTCCTCGGGCACGGTCTGGGGAAGCTCCATCTCCTCGGCCTCCCAGGCCAGCCGCCCCTCCATCAGGCTTTTCACCAGGGGGTGTTGGACGATGTCCTGGGCCCGGTTGCGCAGATCGTTCCACATGACGAACTGGCTGAAGGAGAAAATACCCAGATAGGCGCTCTCCACCACGTCCCACCGGGGCTGGTCCATCACCGCTTCCCGCATCACGGTGAACACCTGGCGGCTGTCCACGCCCTTGTCGTCCGCCGGCAGGGGGTCCAGTCCGGTGATGGTAATATGGAAATCCTGCTTTAATTTTTCCAGCAGGGTGATGTTCATTTGTGGGTCCTCGTCCCGCAGCCGGAGGGTGTATCCCTGGCGGATGCTGCGGCGCAGCAGCTCCACCGGCAGCAGGATCAGCGGGGCGTACCTTGCCTTGGCGCTTTTCGGGGACTCGTACCACTTGAGAAGACCCAGGGCCAGATACAAGGTATTGGCGCCGTTTTCCTCCAACGACGACCGGGAGGCCCGGTACAGCTCCTTCACCGCCTTATTTAGCTCTCCTTCGGTCATGGCGGAGCGAAGGCGCTTGCCCCCAAATTCCGAGGCGATCAGCTCCCGGCAGCTCTCGGGCGTCTGGGCCGGTCCCTCCTCGGGCACATATTCCTGGGGCCGGGGCAGGATGGAAAAATCGCTTCCCTCCGCCAGGGCGTCCTCCAGCTCGTCTAAGGAGGCGGCAAGGATGGGAACGGCGGAGCCGGACAGCCGCATACTGATCAGGTTGTTCCGCAGGCCCAGATCCAGCAGCTTCCGCTCCCACTGCTTGAGCTTCGTGGGCTCGGCCCCGGCGGTATCGGCGGCCGCCATTGGGATGACCTGCTCCGGCGCTCCGGCGCGGGCAGCTTCCCGCGCCTCCGGACTGCCGTTGATCGCCAAAATATCCATCAATTTGCCGCCGCCTTTCGATTCGAGATAACAGAATTGTACCATTTTCCTCCCGGGGTGTCAAGGAAGAAGCAAAGCCCCGCCCGCCAAGAACGGCGGGCGGGGCATACGCAAAGGGGAAACGGGCAGCTCCCCGGCGGCGCTATCTGCTCCTCCGCGCCTTTCCCGTCATATGCAGCGGCGTGATCTCTATTACCGAGGTGACGGGCTCCGCGGACATCGCGTATTCCCGCCCTTCCTTCGCATAACCGGGGGAATACTTTTCCACCAGCGCCATCAGCGCGGCGTTCTTTCGCGCCGGGTCCAGGATCTCCTTCGCGGTCCCGAAAACCACCACGCTCTCATAGCGGGTGGAGAACCGGGCCGGCAGCACCTCCGTTTCCCCCACGACTGTGAAGCACACCTGGGGCGCATCGCGCAGATTGTCCTTGCAGTGGCTCTCTTCGGCGGTGCAGTGGATGTAAATTTTCCCGTCCAGGACGGCGTAGCTGTATGGAATGGCGTAAGGGAACCCGTCGGCCCCGCGGGACGCCAGGATTCCGTACTCCCCCTTTTCCAGGACCTCCCGGATCTGGGATTCCTCCATTGCCCGATCTGCCCTTCTCATTTCACGAAACATGGATTTTCGCCTCCGTTTTTTGCTATTCTTCACTATACCACAGGAAAGGGGGAAAATCAATCGCCGCCTTTTAAAACCGCTCCCCACCGGCCTTTCAGTAAAAAATTCCCTGGGGATGCATATTTTTCTCAGAACCGGCAAACAATACCAGCGTAAACTTTAAACTTAGGAGGCTTTTCCATGTTTCCAAAACGTATTGTCTGCCTGAGCCTGGCGCTGCTGGGCATTTTGGGCATGACCGCCCCCGCCTTGGCGGCGGAGGTGGACAGCGAGGAGGTCTACTGCTTCAGTTCTACCGACTTCGGCCAGGAGCTGGCGGGGATCTGCGTGGTGTCCCTGCCGGATTCCGCCACCGGCACGGTGATGCTGGGCAGTCGGGTGCTGCGGGCGGGGGACATTCTCACCGATGAGCAGCTTGACAGCCTGACGTTCAACACCCTTTCCACCAGGGAGGATCAGGAGGCGGTGCTGACCTTCCTGCCCATCTATCCGGACCGGGTAGACCCATCCGCCACCCTGACCCTGTCTATCCGGGGCCGGGAGGACAAGGCCCCTGTGGCGGAGGATTTCGCCATGGAGACCTATAAGAACCTGCCCAACGAGGGCATTTTGAAGGTCCGGGACCCGGAGGGCAAGGCCATGACCTACACCCTTCTCCGCCAGCCTAAGCGGGGCCAGGTGGAGATCCGGGAGGACGGCAGCTTTGTCTACACGCCCAAGAAGAACAAGGTGGGGGTGGACTCCTTCACCTACACCGCCACGGACCCCGCCGGCAACGTGTCCCGGGAGGCCACGGTGACGGTGCAGATCCTCAAGCCCACGGACTCCGATCAGTATTCCGATACCCAGGGCCGCTCCTGCGGCTTCGCGGCGGAGTGGATGCGCTCCTCCGGCCTCTTTGAAGGGGAGAAGGTGGGCGGCATGGCCTGCTTCCAGCCGGACAAGGTGGTGAGCCGGGGCGAGTTTCTCACCATGCTGATCAAGGTCCTGGAGATCCCGGTGGACAGCTCGGCGGTGTCCGGGGTAGAGCCCCAGGCGCCCGCCTGGCTCCAGCCCTATCTGGCGGCGGCCCTCCGGGCGGGCCTGACCGCCGGAATCCCCGGCGATGAGACCACCGGCGGCTTTGATTCCCAGATGCCCATTACCGGCGCGGAGGCGGCGGTGATGATGCAGAACGCCCTGGATCTGAGCCTGCCGGCCCAGCCCGGCGACAGCGTTTCCACCGGCGCCCCCGCCTGGGCGGTGAACGCCCTGGCGGCTCTGGCGGAGGAGGGGATCGCCCTGGACCACAACGCGCCCATGACCCGGGAGCAGGTGGCCATGACCATGTACCAGGTGAAGAACCTGGCGGAGAGCGCCCCGGGCACTGCGGTGTTTCGGATGCAGAAGTAAAGAACGGAAAGGCGCCATGGAGCCCCCTCCATGGCGCTTTCCCCTGGAAAAGGGCCGCTTTTTTCCTCCGCACCCAAATTGGATGCATTTCCGAGGTGAATCCCGGCAAAATAGAATTGAAAATCAGGCCCAGGGGAAATTATGTCGTCTCGTTATGTATTCTGATTATGTTTTCTCCTTACAAAATTTTGCACAATTTTCCTTCCGGATTTTCGGCGAAAAACTATGCCCTTGGGACTTGCAATCCCGGTTTATTTTGTCTAAAATAGGCTTAGAGAGAAAAGCGGAGGGGGCCCCGGTTTGGAATTTTCAAATTTGATCTTTATATTTGTGTTTCTGTCACTGACCATGACAGCCTATTTCCTGGTTCCGGGTCTCAAGGGCAAGAATTGGGTGCTGCTCGTTGCCAGCCTGATTTTCTATGCCTGGGGAGAGCCGGTTTATGTGCTGCTTTTGGCCTTTTCCGCCTGGCTCAACTACCGCTTCGGGCGGATGATGGGGAATAAAAGCCAGAAAAAGACCGCCCTGGTCCTGGCGGTGACGGCGGATCTGGTGCTGCTGGGGATCTTCAAGTATACGGGGTTCCTGGTGTCCAGCTTCAACGCCGTGACCGGCCTGGCCATCCCGGTGCCCGTTATCGAGCTGCCCATCGGCATTTCCTTTTACACCTTCCAGGCCATGTCCTATGTGATCGACGCCTACCGGGGCAATGTGCAGATCCAGCGGTCCTATCCCCGGTTTCTGCTCTATGTCTCGCTATTCCCGCAGCTGGTGGCGGGCCCCATCGTCCGCTATGCCGACGTGGAGGCCCAGCTTTCCCAGCGCCATACCACGCCCAAAATGGCCCTGGAGGGCATGAGCCGGGCCTGCGTGGGCCTGGCGAAGAAGGTGCTGATCGCCGACTACGCCAGCCGTGCGGCGGCGGAGATTTTCAAAAAGGTGGCGGACACCGGCGCGGCCAACGCCCAGGCCACCCTGCACCTGACGGTGGTGGGCGCTTGGCTGGGGGCCGTGTTCCTGATGCTGCGGATCTATTTTGACTTTTCCGGCTATTCCGACATGGCCATCGGCATGGGCAAGATCTTCGGCTTCCATTACAACGAAAACTTTGACCACCCCTATATCGCCGGCTCCATCACGGAGTTCTGGCGGCGGTGGCACATCAGCCTTTCCTCCTTCTTCCGGGATTATCTGTATATCCCCCTGGGCGGCAACCGGAAGGGCCTGCCCCGGCAGATCCTGAACCTTTTTATCGTCTGGTCCCTCACCGGCCTTTGGCACGGGGCCAGCTGGAACTATGTCCTCTGGGGCGTGTATTTTTTCCTGCTGCTGACCTTTGAAAAGCTCTTTTCCAAGCAGCTGGAGGCCGTGCCGGGCTGGCTCCGGCATACCATGACCCTGCTTTTGGTGCTGATCAGCTGGGTGATCTTCCAATTTAAGGATCTGGCGGACACTATTACCACCCTGGCGGCCATGGCGGGCTTCGCCGGCGGCGGCTTCACCGACAGCGCCACCAATCTGCGGCTTTTAAACAATCTGCTCCTGCTGGTGATCGCCATTTTCGGCGCGACCCCTGTCATGCAGACCCTGGGGCGGACCTGGCGGAATTTTGCCGGCGGCAGCATGGCGAGGAAGCTCTACGGCAGAAGAAACGCCGCCCTGCTTGGCATTGTGGACGCGGTGGTTACCTGCCTGTTCTGCGCGGGGATACTGTACCTTGCCACCATGTCCCTCATCGGCGAGGGATACAGCCCGTCGATTTACTTTGACTTCTAAAGGAGACTGAATATGGAGGGAAAATACCGCAGGCGCAAACTATATCCCGAGGAAACGCTGCTGAGCTGGGTGCGGATCGTGGCCTGCCTCACGATTTTGGGCGGGCTGCTGGTGGTGGGCGCCATCTCGCTTTTTGACGAGGACCCCACCGTCTCCCTGGCCGAGAAGCGGAAGCTGGCCGAGATGCCGGAGTTTACCTGGAAGGGTCTGGTGGACGGGTCCTATTTCAGCGGGATCACCAGCCATTATCTGGACACCTTCCCGGCCCGGGAGACGCTGGTGGTCCACAACCGGACGCTGAATAAATTCTACTTTTTCAGCCCTGGAAAGCAGAACACCCTGATCCTGGACAACCAGGGCAACGTGGGCAACCACGGGGAGGCCCTGCCGGGTTCCAACCCCAGCGGAAGTCCGTCGGCGCCGCCTCCCAGCGGTACTCAGGGAACCGATCCTTCCTCTGGCACCACCGCGGGGACCGAGGAGACCCAGCGGCCCACCACCGGCAGCTTTACCAATGGGGTGGGGAATGACGACGTGGATATTACCGTGGGAACCACCATGATCATTGACGACCGGGCCATGGAGATCGTGTCCTACGGAGCCGGCGCCTCGGCCAACTATGCCGACGCCATCAATCGGCTGGCGGCCGCCCTGCCGGCGAATGTGCGGGTCTTTGACCTGGTGACGCCCAACTCCGGCGAATTTTACTCCCCGGCGGATATGCACACCGGCAGCCACAGCCAGGGGGACATGATCGATCTGATCTATTCCAAGCTGGACAGCCGGGTGACGGCGGTGGACGCCTATGACGCCCTCCTGCCCCATCTGGACGAGTACCTGTACTTCCGAACGGACCACCACTGGACGGCCCTGGGCGCCTACTATGCCTACACCGCCTTCTGTCAGGCGGCGGGGCTGACGGCTCAGGACCTGAGCAGCTTGGAGCAGGGCCAGGTGGCCGGAGGATTTTTGGGTTCGCTGTACACGGCTACCTCCGCCTATCCCCAGAGCGACGCCCTGTACGATCATCCGGACACGGTCTACTATTACAGGCCGGCGGTTTCCACGGACATGACCTTCTATGAGACGGCGGATATGTCCGAACCTCAGACCTATCTGAGTACCGTCAGCCACGTCGATGAAGACGTGCAGAACAAATACCTTTGCTTCCTGGGCGGCGACCACCCCATCACCGTGATCGAGACCGGCGCCCAAACCGGAAAGACCTGCCTGATCATCAAGGAGTCCTACGGCAACGCCTTCACGCCCTTCCTGACCCACAATTACAGCCGGGTGGTGGCCCTGGATCCCCGGGAGTTCAACGGGGAGGGGGAGGAGACCCTGAAGCTGGCGGAGTTCGTGGAGCGCCTGGGCGTGGACGATGTGCTGTTCCTCAACTACCCCATGTCCGCCAACTCGGAGGCCTATTTGCAGCATCTTCTGGGCCTTTTGTAAAGCGGTAAAAAATTCCTCCCCGAGGCCGGGGAGGATTTTTTTGGAACTCACATCTTTTCCGGGGCCGTGAAACCCAGCAGGTCCATGCCCTGCTCCAGGACCCGCTTGGCCAGGCCAATGAGCGCGATGGAGCCGGCCTGGAGGCCCTTGTCCTCCTGGTCCAGGATCCGAGTCTCATGGTAGAAGTGGTTCACCGCCCCCGCCAGATCATATAGATAGGCGCACAGCACGCTGGGGCAGGAGGCGCTCAGGGCGCCCTCCAGGGCCGGGCAGAACCGGGCGAGGACCCGCATCAGGTCCTTCTGGGCGGGGCTGGCGGGGGCCCGGATGGGCAGGTCCTCCCAGGCGCCGAATTTGGACAGGATGCTCTTGACCCGCACCGTGGTGTAGAGCAGATAGGGCCCGGTGTTGCCCTCGAAGGCGGCGAAGCGGTCCATGTCGAAAACATAGTCCTTGGTGGGCTGATTGCTCAGATCTCCGTATTTGAGCGCCGCCATGGCGATGATCTTGGTGGTGGCGGGGGCATCCTCCGGGGCCACGATCCGGTTTTCCTCCACCTTTTTGCCCACGAAGGCCATGATGTCGGCGATCAGCCGCTCTAAGCGCATGACGCCGCCGTCCCGGGTCTTGAAGGGCTTTCCGTCAGGGCCGTTCATGGTGCCGAAGCCCAAAAATTCCAGCTCTGTCTCCGGCTTCACAATGCCGCTTTTTCGGGCTGCCCGGAAGACCTGCTCAAAGTGGAGGCTCTGCCGCTTGTCCGCCAGATAGAGGATCTTGTCCGGGGCGAAATCCTGCATCCGCTGGACCATGGTGGCCAGTTCCGTGGTGTCGTAAAGCACCGCCCCGTCGGACTTGACCAGGATGCAGGGGGGCATCTCCTTCTTGTCCCCGGGCTCCGCCACGGGGAATACCAGCGCACCCTCGCTTTCCACGGCGCAGCCGGAGGCTTTCAGCCGCTCCAGCATGGCGGGGATGAAGGGGTCCGCGTCGCTCTCTCCCAGCCAGGACTCAAAGTGAACGTCCAGCTGGTCGTAGATCCGCCGGATATCCGCCAGGGACACGTTCATAATGTACCGCCACAGGGCCCGGTAGCCCCGCCGCCCCTGCTGAAGCTCAAAGGTGGCCTGATGGGCCCGCTCCCCAAATTCCGGGTCTACCTTTTTTCGGGCGGAGGCGGCGGGATAGATCTCCTCCAGCTCCGAAAGGGTGAAGGGGGCTTCGGCGGGGTAGTCCCCGGTAAAATCCGGGTCAAAATAGGGAAGGTCCGGCTCCTTTTCCCGGAGGCCCGCGATGATCAGGCCCATTTGCAAGCCCCAGTCCCCCAAGTGTACGTCTCCAATGGCATGGTAGCCGAAGAAGCTGTACAGCCGCTTCATGCTCTCGCCGATGATGGCGGAGCGGAGGTGGCCGATGTGCAGGGGCTTGGCAACATTGGGCCCGCCGTAGTCCACCACCACGGTCTTTCCCAGGCCGGTCTTCTCCACGCCAAAGTCCGGGGCGGTACGCATGGCCTCCAGATAGCTTTGCAGGAAGGCCCCGGAGATGTTGAGGTTCAGAAATCCGGGCTTCACCGCCTCCACCAGGTCAAAATTCCCCCGGTCCAGCTTCTCCGCCACCGCCTGGGCAATGACCATGGGGGCGCAGTGGTAGACCTTGGCGGCGGAGAGGCAGCCGTTGCACTGGTATTCGCACAGGTCCGGCCGGTTGGAGACGGTGACCCGCCCGTAGGCGGGATCGTAGCCTGCCGCGGCAAAGGCCTCCGACACCTGCCGGGAGATGAGATCAAGCAATTTTTCCATCAAATTTTTCCTTTCTGTTCCGCCTGCCAGGCAAGATAATCGTCGAAGGTGCCGTAGCGGTCAATGATGGTGCCGTCGGGCTGGAAGGCGATGACCCGGTTGCACACCGAGGAGAGCATTTCATGGTCGTGGCTGGCCAGCAGCACCACCCCGGGGAAGGCGATCAGCCCCTTGTTCACCGCCTGGATGGATTCCATGTCCAGGTGGTTGGTGGGCTGGTCCAGCAGCACCACGTTGGCCCCGGAGAGCATCATTTTGGAGAGCATGCACCGGACCTTCTCCCCGCCGGAGAGGACCTCCACCGGCTTGAAGGCGTCCTCCCCGGAGAAGAGCATCCGGCCCAGGAAGCCCCGGAGATACACGTCGTCCTTTTTGATGGAATACTGCCGCAGCCAGTCCACCAGCTCGGTTTTGCAGCCGTCAAAATAGGGGCTGTTATCCTTGGGCAGGTAGCTGCGGGCGGTGGAGACGCCCCACTTGATGCTGCCCTCGTCGGGCTCCAGCTCCCCCATGAGAATTTGAAACAGAGCGGTCTGGGCCAGCTCGTTTTCGCCCACAAAGGCGATCTTGTCGGTGCGGCCCACGTTAAAATAGACCTTGTCCAGCAGCTTCACCCCGTCCACGGTGACGGACACATCCTTGACCGTGAGAATGTCCTTTCCCAGCTCCCGCTCCGGCTGGAAGCCCACGAAGGGGTAGCGCCGGGTGGAGGCGGGCATCTCCTCCACCGTCAGCTTGTCCAGCAGACGGCGGCGGGCGGTGGCCTGCTTGCTCTTGGCCCTGTTGGCGGCGAAGCGCTGAATGAACAGCTGCAGCTCCTCAATCTTCTCCTGGTTGCGCTTGTTTTTGTTGCGGATCATGGCCTGGACCAGCTGGCTGGACTCGTACCAGAAGTCGTAGTTGCCCACATACATCTTGATCTTGCCGTAGTCGATGTCCACGATGTGGGTGCAGACGGTGTTGAGGAAGTGCCGGTCGTGGGACACGGCGATGACCATGCCGGGGAAGTCCAGCAGGAAATCCTCCAGAAAGTCGATGGACTCGATATCCAGGTTGTTGGTGGGCTCGTCCAGCATGACGATGTCGGGATTGCCAAACAGGGCCTGGGCCAGCAGCACCTTCACCTTCAGCCGGGGGTCGGTGTCCGCCATGCGGTCGCCGTGGGTTTCCGTGGGCACCCCCAGGCCCTGAAGCAGGCGGGAGGCGTCGGACTCGGCTTCCCAGCCCCCCAGCTCCGTGAATTCCGCCTCCAATTCGGCGGCCCGGATGCCGTCCTCGTCGGAAAAGTCCGGCTTTTCGTAGATGGCGTCCTTCTCCTGGCGGACCTCGTAGAGCTTCCGGTTGCCCATGATCACCGTGTCCAGTACGGTGTATTCATCGTAGGCGTTCTGATTCTGCCGCAGGACGCTGATCCGCTGCCCCGGGGTGACGGAGATCTCCCCGGTGGTGGAGTCCAGCTCCCCGCAGAGAAGCTTCAAAAACGTGGATTTTCCCGCCCCGTTGGCGCCGATGACGCCGTAGCAGTTGCCCGGCAAAAATTGCAGGTCCGCGTGCTGGAACAGCCACTGCCCGCCGAACTGCATCCCCAAATTGGATACTGTGATCATACTGCCTCCTGGTTTTCACATTTATCAGGCCCATTCTACCACAGAATTGTGAAGTTTCAAAGAACTTTTTTCCAGGGGGCTTGCATTTTTCAAAATCCGCGCTATAATAAATTAGCACTCAGAATGAGTGAGTGCTAAAACAAACAAAGGATGTGCTTCGCGATATGGAAAAGCAGCAATTCAAGGCCGAATCCCAGCGGCTGCTGGATCTGATGATCCATTCGATCTATACCCATCAGGAGATCTTCCTCCGGGAGATCCTCTCCAACGCCAGCGACGCCATTGACAAGCTGGCCTATACCGCCCTGACCGACGACAAGGTGGCCGTGGACCGGGACGGCTTCGCCATCACCATCACCCGAGACCCGGACAGCCGGATCCTTACCGTCTCCGACAACGGCATCGGCATGGACAAGGCCGAGCTGGAGGAAAATTTGGGCACCATCGCCAAGTCCGGCTCCCTGGGCTTCAAGCAGGCCATGGAGAAAAGCGAGGATGTGGACATTATCGGCCAGTTTGGCGTGGGCTTCTATTCGGCTTTTATGGTGTCGTCCAAGGTGGAGGTCCTCACCAAAAAGTATGGCCAGGACCAGGCCTGGCGCTGGACCTCCGACGGCTCCGAGGGGTACACCATCGAGCCGGCCCAGCGGGACGGCGTGGGCACCGACGTGATCATGACCTTGAAGGAGGACACGGAGGACGAGCAGTATTCCCGCTTCCTGGAGGAGTACGAGATCCGGGAGCTGGTGCGGAAATATTCCGACTATCTGCGCCACCCCATCCGCATGGAGGTGACAAAGTCCCGGAAGAAGGCCGACTCCCCCGAGGACAAGCCCGAGTACGAGGACTACACCGAGATGGAGACCCTGAACACCATGGTCCCCCTCTGGCAGCGGAACAAAAAGGATGTGACCCAGGAGGAGTACGACAGCTTCTACCGCGAGAAATTCTACGATTACAACAAGCCCCTGCGGGTGATCCACTCCAGCGCCGAGGGCACGGTGTCCTTCAAGGCCCTGCTCTATATCCCCTCCAAGGCGCCCTTTGACTTCTATACCAAGGACTATAAGCGGGGCTTGCAGCTCTATTCCAGCGGTGTGATGATCATGGAAAACTGCGAGGAGCTGCTGCCGGAGCATTTCCGCTTCGTCCGGGGCGTGGTGGACAGCCAGGACCTGTCCCTGAACATCAGCCGGGAGATGCTCCAGCACAACCGGCAGCTGACCATCATCGCCCGGAACCTGGAGAAGAAAATCAAGTCCGAGCTGACGGACCTGCTGGAAAAGGACCGGGAGAAGTACGAGGAATTTTACGCCGTCTTCGGCCGCCAGCTGAAATACGGCACGGTTTCCGACTACGGCGCCCACAAGGACGCCTGCCAGGACCTGCTGCTGTTCTACAGCCAGAAGCAGGGCAAGCTGGTGACATTGAAGGAGTACGTTTCTGCCATGCCCGAGGGCCAGGAGAAGATCTACTACGCCCCCGGCGAGAATAAGGACCGCTTGGCCAAGCTGCCCCAGGTGGAGACCCTGGCTGCCAAGGGCTACGACACCCTGCTCTTTACCGAGGATGTGGACGAGTTCGTGCCCCAGACCCTGATGACCTACCAGGAAAAGAGCTTCTGCAACGTCTCCACCGAGGACCTGGGTCTCAAGACCGAGGAGGAAAAGAAGGAGGCCGAGGCCAAGGCCCAGGAGTGGAAGGGCTTTTTGACCTTCGTGAAGGAGAGCCTGGGCGACCAGGTGAAGGAGGTCCGCCTGTCCGACGATCTGGGCAGCCATCCGGCGGCCATGGTCCCCGACGCGGGGATGAGCTTCGAGATGGAGAAGTATATGCGCCGGGTGAATCCGGAGTTTGCCTACCCGGTGGGCCGGATCCTGGAGCTGAACCCTGCCCATCCGGCGGTGGAGGCCATGCGCGGCGCTATGACCGAGGACCCGGTGAAGGCCAAGGACTATGCCCAGCTTCTGTGCTGCCAGGCCCAGCTCATGGCGGAGCTGCCCCTGGAGGACCCGGCGGCCTACACCGCCCTGGTCTGCAAGCTGCTGTTCTAAAGGAAGTTTTGACGGACTGCTCAATCAAAAAAGGGGTCAGGCGCTGCGCCTGACCCCTTTTTTGATCATAGAATCTCTACCGAATGAAGTTGGTGGCAATCTTGGGCTCGTAGACCGGCAGGGCCTCCCCCGACCCGGCCCGGCATTTCAGCAGGAATGCCATATTCTGGGCCAGGGTGCGCATGGTTTGCAGGCCCTCCAGATCCTGCGCCACCTCCTGGGGAGTGTTGCCGTGGACCTGGTTCCAGTACTGGCTGGAGACCACCGGCATGTTGCACATCTGGAAATACATATTGAGCCGCTGGAAGGCCGCCGAGGCCCCGCCCCGCCGGCAGGACACCACCGCCGCGGCGGGTTTCCCCGCCAGACGCCCCGCCGCGCTGTAAAACAGCCGGTCCAGGAAGCACTGGATCTGCCCGCAGGGCCCGCCGTAGTACACCGGCGCCCCGACGATCAGGCCGTCAAAGCTGTCCGCCCGGGCGGCGATCTCATTCACGCCGTCGTCAAAGACGCATTTCCCCAGCTTCCGGCAGCCGCCGCAGCCGTTGCAGGGCTGCACCGGTCCGGCCCCCAGCTGGTAGATCTCCGTCTCGATGCCCATTTGTTCCAGTGCCCTGGCAGCCTCCGCCAGGGCTGTATAGGTGCAGCCCTGATAGTGGGGGCTGCCGTTGATGAGCAATACCTTCATCAATACCCCTCCTTGTTTGGTTTCGGTCTTCATTGTACCGTTCCGGGTCCGCAGTGTCAAGGCGGTTTCGCGCCTGGGCATCGCTGAAAGCCCTTATTTTCTGTAGAACAGGATGCCCAGGGTGCCGGGGCCGCAGTGGCAGGACACGGTGCAGCCGGCACGGGTGTGGATGACTTCCTCAAAGGGGACCAGCTCCCGGACCGCCTGCTCCACCGACGCCCGGATGCGCTCCTCCACGCCGGAATCGGTGATGAAGATCCGCTTGGTGTCCACGGTGGAGGGGTCCGCCAGCTTGTCCTTCACATAGGACAGAAGGCAGCTTTCCAGCTTGCCCCGGTACTTTTTGCCGACGCCCATTTCCCCGTCCTTCACATAGATGCAGGGATGGAGCTTCAGAAGATTGGCGCCGAAGGCGGTCACCGCCGTGCAGCGGCCTCCCTTGCGCAGATACTCCAGGGTGTCCACGATGAAGCTCACGTCCAGCTTCTCCCGGCGGCGCTCCAACTCCCGGTGGATGTCCTGGGGGGCCATCCCGGCCTGGGCCATGTCACAGGCGTCCAAAACCAGGTGGGCGATGCCCGTGGACAGGTTCCGGCTGTCCACGACCCACACATTCCCGGTCTCCTCCGCCGCGGTACAGGCGTTTTGATAGCAGGCGGACATGGCGCTGCTGATGGTGAAGTGGATCACGGCGTCATAGTCCTTCAGCGCCTGGGAAAAGACCGTGATATACTCCTGAATATTCACCGCCGCGGTGGAAGCCAGCTGGCCGGTCTCGGCGTTTTTCGCGTAAATTTCATCCGGCGTGATATCCACCCCGTCGTGGAAGCTCTCCCCGCCGCAGGAGACAGACAGGGGTGTGATGGTAATGTTGTATTTTTGGATCAGCTCCGGGGTCAGATCACAGGTGCTGTCCGCTGTGATTTTGATTTTCATGCGCCATGCTTCCTTTCTTTCCGGCTTTTTTGTTCATTATAACCGGGATCGCGCGCCTTGTCAACCGATTCCCGCCAGGTCCTTCACGACCTCTCCGGCTAGGATCAGACCCGCCGCCGCCGGGACGAAGGCGTTGCTCCCCGGGATCTGCCGCCGCTGTCCGCCGCCTCGGACCGTGTCCGGGGGACAGACGCCCTCCTCCTGGCAGTCGAGGACCGCTTCAATTCTGGGCGCCATGGGAGGCTCCCGGGAATAGACCACCTTCAGCTTGGAAATGCCCCGCTTTTTCAGCTCCCGCCGCATGACCCGGGCAAGGGGACAGACGGAGGTGCTGTAAATGTCCGCCACCTGAAAGGCCGTGGGGTCCAGCTTGTTGCCGGCGCCCATGGAGCTGATGATGGGGGTCCCCGTCTGGGCCGCTTGTACTGCCAGGGCGATCTTTCCCGTCACGGTGTCGATGGCGTCCACGATATAGTCATACTGGGAAAAATCAAACAGCGCCGCCGTGTCGGGGGTGTAAAAGGTCTTGTAGGTGGAGACCCGGACCTCCGGCGCGATGTCCCGGACCCGCTGGGCGGCGGCGTCCACCTTGTACTGGCCCATGGTTTTCCAGGTGGCGTGGAGTTGACGGTTTAGGTTGGTCAGGCACACCCGGTCGTCGTCGATCAGGTCAAGGGCGCCGATGCCGGAGCGGGCCAAGACCTCCACCGCGTAACCGCCGACGCCGCCGATCCCGAATACCGCCACCCGGGCCGCCGCCAGCCGCTCCATGGCCTCTTTTCCGAACAGAAGCTCGGTTCTTGAAAATTGATTCAGCATAGTTTCTCCTTGCCGGGACGCTTCCGTGCCCGCCCTGGGTTTTTCAACGCTATTATAAAACAGCTTTCCGCCGGATGCAAGGGGTTTTCCGATAGACAGAAGCCTGCGTGCCGCGAAAGCATCCCTCCGGCTTTCGCCGGAGGGACGTCCGTTCTTTTACTGTGTTTCGCGCCATTTGGCTCCTCAGCCCCACATGGAGGAGGCGGTGGTGATCATCACCTGGATGGTGCTGCTGCCGCCCTCGGAGAACACCGATACGCCGGTATTCTCGGCGGCGGGATAGATCAGGGCGGCGCCGGCGGCGGTGTAATCGCCGGAGAAAACCTCCACGCTGGCCTTGTCCACATAGACGTGGATGGCCACGGAGCCGTCGGCACGCTGCTCCGTCACCGCCTGGGAGAAGCGGATGGAGGAGGAGAAGCCCCCCAGCTTGCTCCGGTCCAGGGTCAGGGTGTCCGTGGTGAAGTCATACTCCACGCTGACGTACTTATCCCCGCTGGCCCGCACCAGGGCGCCCGCCGTTGTGGTCCCCGCCTCCGGGGTAATGACCAGCTCCAGCAGGTAGGCGTCCCCCTGGAAGTCCAGGGCCTGGGTACCGGAGACGGTCAGGGTGGTGTCCAGCGCCACGTTTTCTTCTGGGAAAACGGATTCGGCATACTCCTGCACCGGCTTCTGCTTCAAAATCAGCTTGCCGTCCTTGTCCCGAACCAGGCTCATCTCCAGATTCAGGTTGTAGGTGCCGTTGAAGCGGGTGTTGCCGCTGAGATCGTCCACCCGGTTGCAGTAGTCCCAGGAGTTCATCCAGTTCCAGACGATCACCCGGTCCTGGGTGTCCCCATTGAAGGAGTCGCCCAGATAGTAGGTCATGCCGGCGTAGGAATCGTTGCCGAAATTCATGGCCACAGGCTCGGCATACTCCGGGTCCGCCACAAATTCCCACTTCCCGTTGGCGTTGGTGAAGTCGCCCACCTGGTAGCGGCGGCCGCCGTAGCTCAGGACCCATTTCCAGCCGTTCTCCCCCTCGATGGGCAGGCGCACCAGATCCGGGCACTCCGTCTCCACCCGCAGCCCGGCGGCGTTTTCATATTCGCCGGGGGTGCCGTTGTAGGTGGACTCCAGGTTCCAGTGGATCAGGTCGGTGGTAGAGTAGATCCGCAGCATGCCGCCGGCAATGACCATGAACCAGGTGTCCTGGTACTTAAAGACCTTGGGGTCCCGGAAGGCGTCGGACTGGACCGGGTCCTCCCGCCAGTCGATGAGCACGTCGTCGCCATTCAGGGTGCCGTCGGCATTCTTGCCCCGGTAGTAATTCCAGGTCTCCCCGTCCTCGCTGTAAGCGGCGATGACCCGCTGCCCGTTGCCGTTGGCGGTGATGTACAGGATGATTCCGCCGTTCTCCCCGAACAGACCGGAGACATTGTCCGTATCCACCACGGCGCAGCCGGAGAACATGGTGCCGTACTCATTGGGATAGAAGGCGATGCCCTTGTCCTCCCAGTGGATCAGGTCGGTGCTGGTGGCGTGGCCCCAGTGCATGGCGCCCCAGTCGGTGCCGCCGGGGTAGAACTGGTAGAACAGGTGCCAGGTGTCTCCCAGCTTGAACAGGCCGTTGGGATCGTTGCCCCAGCCCTCCTTGACGGAGAAATGGTACACATCCCGGTATTGCTCGGAATAGTATTCCTCCTCGCCCCGGCGGAGAATGTTCAGCCGGTAGGCCAGCTGATACTGCCCGTCCTTGGAGGTGAAGATCTGGAACTGGTTCTGGCCCGGATTCAGGGCGGCGGGGCCGGTGACGGCCTCCCCAGTGGCGGAGAGGATTATCGCCTCCGCGCCGCCGGCGGTCTCGGTCTGGATGGTCACGGCGTCGCAGTCGCTGGAGACGTACTGCTGATAGACATACCATCCGTTGGAGAGCATATTTTCCGCCTGCTCCACTTCGCCGCTCTGGGCCTGGAGGGAGAGGCTGGTGAGGACCGGGGCGGAGCCGGCATCATAGACGGTGAGGGCGGTGTTTTCAAAGGTCATGGCGCCGTCGCTGGCGCACAGACCGTACAGACCGGACCTCAAAACATCGTTCTGCCCTAAATCCTGGGCCATGATGTAGTCGCCGGTGCTGCAAATCAGGGTGTCGTCCACAAAGAAGGCAATGTGGCTGTCGATCATGGTGATCTGCATGTGGTAGCTGCTCTGCTCCTCCACGGGCACTTCCCGGCCCAGAGGGATCTGCTGGCCATTTTCCACCTTATAAAGCTCCGCCCGGTCGGTCAGGGCGCTGAGGCTGGCCACATAGCAGCTGTCGTGGTCGGCATTGGACTGGAAAACCAGGGCCGCCAGGCCCGCGTCGCCATCGGCAAAGGTCACGTCGGCGGCGTATTGGAAGTCCTGATCGGAGACGGTTTCGCCGCTGAAATAGTAGCTGTCCCAGGTCTCGCCGTCAAAGGAAAGGCCGGTCTCGGTGGCGCTCCAATGCTCCGGCAGGGACGGCTGGGTGGAGGCGGTGGTGCCGCCGGTAGACGCGGTAGGGGTATTCGGGCCGCAGGCCGCCAGCAGCAGGATCAGATAAGCGGCCAGGCACAGCAGGGCAATACATTTCTTACTCGTTTTCATGTCGTTCCTCCAAAAATGGATTAGGCATTTTGCCGCAGCAGGTCCAGGACCTGCCGCTTTTCCGGCATGGAGCGCAGGGCGCCCCGCCGGGTGGTCACCAGGTAGGCCGCCGCATTGGCGAAGCGGAGCATGGCGGTTAAGTCCTGGGCGGTCAAACGCTCCAGACCGTTGCGCAGCACCCCGTCCAAGACGCAGGCGCAGAAGGTGTCCCCGGCTCCCGTGGTCTCGATGGTGCCGCCCAGCCGGAAGGCCGGGACGAAGACCCGCTCCTTTTCATAGTAGGCGAAGCTGCCCTCGGCCCCCGCCGTCACGCAGAGCAGGCGGATATTGGGATGGCGCTGCCGCAAAATGGCCGCGCCCAGGTCAAAATCCGTCTGGCCGGTCATAAATTCCAGCTCATTGTCCGCGATTTTCAGCACGTCGCACTGCCCCAGGCCCCAATCGATTTGCTCCTTCGCTTCCTCCAGGCTGGACCAGAGGGGCGGCCGGAGGTTGGGATCGAAGGAAATATAGGCGCCGCCTGCCTTGGCGCAGGCGACCGCCTTTTTTGTGGCCGCCCGGACGCCGGGATGGGTCATGGACAAGGAACCAAAGTGGAAAATGCGGCACCGGGCGACGGCGTCCGTCGGCACCTCCTCCTCGGTCAGCAGCATATCGGCCCCGGGGTCCCGGTAGAAGGAAAAATCCCGGTCCCCATTGGGGAAGGTCTGGACAAAGGCCAGGGTGGTGTGGGCGGCGGGGTCCGCCGCCAGGTAGGTCAGGTCGATCCCCGTCTCCTCCACCACGGAGCGGAGGTGGCGGCCAAACAGATCGTCCCCCACCTTGCCCACAAAGGCGCAGGCCCGGCCCAGCTTTTTCAGCATGGCCAGCACATTGCAGGGGGCGCCGCCGGGATCGGCCTCAAAGAGGGGGTCGCCCAGGGGCGTCTGGCCGTGGGCGGTGAAGTCCACCAGCAGCTCTCCCAGGGCCACCACGTCAAATTCCGCGCTCATTGGGCTCCTCCTTCGCATACCAGGTCGTATTTTTCCACATCCATCAGAACGCTGCCGTCGGCCTCAAAGCTGATGGCGTCGGCGCTGGGGTCGGTGTAGATCATGGTGGTGGCGGCCTGCTCCCCGTCGTTGACGAACAGCTCCATGCTGTGCCGGTCCAGAATGACCCGAAGCTTCAGCTCCCCCCGGCGGGGACGCACCATAAAGTCCCGGACGTTGACGATGTCGTGGGGGAAGCCGCAGCGGGTGCGGTCGATGCGCAGGGTGTTGCAGTCCGGCTTGAAGCGAACAGTGGTCATGTGTTCTCCGTCCCCGGCCACGTTCAGCTTGAACCAGCGGTAGGTGCTGGTCTCGCTGACCGGGCGGAGGGTGATGGTCATGTCCAGCGTCCGGCCCCGGACGTTTTGCAGGGTGGTCATCCGGGAGACCAGGACGTTTTTGTAGAGGATCTGATAGCTCCGGTAGCGTTCCAGCTCCCGCACCGGGTTCTGGATCAGGCGGCAGTCTCGGACGCTCAGCTCCCGGGGCAGGGTCATCTCCCCGAAGAAGCGGATGCCCAGGGCCTGGCACTTGGAGGTCTCCCAGTTCTGCATCCAGGCGATCATCACCCGACGGCCGTCGGGGGTCTGGAGGGTCTGGGGGGCGTAGAAGTCCAGGCCGTAGTCGATGGCCTGCACGTTGTCCCGGAGCAGGTGCTTGCGCTGCTGATCCAGTTCGCCGATGAGGCAGAGGGTGCCATTGCCGGCGTGAAACTCCAGGCCGATGGCGGTCATCTCCTGGGGACTGACGAGCAGGACATGCTTCCCGTCCAGGGGGAAGAAGTCCGGGCATTCCCACATCCGGCCATACTGATTGTGGCAGGCGGCCAGGACCCCGGCGTAGCGCCAGGCAAAGCCGTCCGGGCTTTCGTAGAGCAAAATGGCCCCGCTGCCGTCCGGCGTTCGGTTGCCCGCCACCAGGTAGTAGGTGTCCCCCTCCTTCCAGATCTTGGGGTCCCGGAAGTCGCAGACGCTGCCCCCGGCGGGCAGGTCCTTGGCGGAGATCACCGGGTTAAGCGCATATTTTTCGTAGTTCAGCCCATCGCCCACGGCCACGCACTGGGTCTGCCGGTCCCGGAGGATGCCGTTTTCCTCCCGAATTTGGCGGACGCCGGTGTAGACCAGCAGCTGCCGCCCGTCGGGAAGCTCCACGGCGCTGCCGGAAAAGCAGCCGTTTTGATCGTATTCCTGGTCCGGGGCCAGGGCGGCGGGGAGCCGCTCCCAGCGGATCAGGTCCTTGGATTTGACATGGCCCCAGTGCATGGGGCCCCACTCGTTGGAATAGGGGTGGTACTGGTAAAAGAGGTGGTATTCGCCCTTGTAGAAGGAGAATCCGTTGGGGTCGTTCATCCAGCCGATGGTGGGGGTGACGTGGAAGGCCGGACGCTGGTCGTCGGGGATAAAGGGGCCGTAGTGGGCCTCAAATTCCCGGGCTTTTTGAAGTTCCTTACTGATCATCGGTGGGTTCCTCCGATTCGGTGACAACTTGAATCCGGTCCTCCGGCCGCAGATGGGCCTGGAAGACCTTCTCCAGGGGGAAGGTGCATAGCAGCATTCCAGCTCCCGGCAGGGCCAGCAGCAGGAACGGCACCATCAGGATCACAGCCAGCCCGCCCAGGGCAATCAGCAGCACCACCAGCGCCCGCAGAGGGTGCAGGAGGATCAGCAGATAGCCGAATTTCAGGGTCTCCCGGACGCTGCCGGTGAACCGGGCGGTATAGGCGGCCATGTAGATGGTCCAGGTCAGGGCGGCGCACCAGATGAACAGCGCCACATAGTACAGCCAGCCCAGGGGCTCTCCGGACAGATTGATGCCCCGGAACACGAACACATCCACCGTCAGCAGGGCCATGACCCCCAGGGAGATCAGCCCCACCAGGGCGGAGCGTTTAAATTCCTCCCGGAAGGTGCCCCAGAAGCGCTGCCACAGCCTGCCCTCGTCCATGCGGATGGTGTGGTAGGCGGCGGCGTAGAGGGCCGCGGTGGCCGGGCCCATGGTGAAGATGGGCAGGGAAAACACCACCCACAGCACGCTCAGGCAGATGCAGTCGCCGACCTTGGTCAGCGCGCTCATCAGCGGGCTGTCAACTGAAAAAATCTGGTGCATGGATGCACGCCCCTTTTCTGCTCATCAGGGTCTTGTGTACTCCCGGAGGGAGGTGAACAGGACCGTGTTGTTTTCCGCGAAGATCTGAATGGTCTTGCCGCTGGCGCCGTAGAGCCGGACCGTCAGGGCCGCCAGGCCGTCGATGTAGAAGATGCCCACCGAGCCCTCCTGGACGTAGGTGAAGGAATAGGTCTGGCCCGGGGTCAGGGTGACGGCGGTCTCGGTGATCATGGTGCCGCCCTCGTTGAACTGGAGGGACAGCTTCCCGTCGGCGGGGGAGAGGACGATGAACTTGTTCTTGTCCTGCCGGCCGTTGTAGTCAAAGCTCAGTCCGAAGGTGCCCTCCCCGGTGAAGGTGAACTCGCCCTTGAGGAGGAAGCTCTCATAGCAGGTGAAGGCGTCGGCGTAGTTGTAGGCGGAGCCGGCGTCCACAAAGACGTGGGTGCCGCCCTCGCAGGGCAGGGTCCGGCGGAGGGAGAAGCTGTCCGCCACGGCCTGCACCGGGGCCAGGGCCAGGGTGCCGTCCTCATTTTGCACCAGCTCCTGCACCGCCAGGTTTCCGGCCCAGCCGGACACGTCCTGGGTGGAGGAGACGGATTCGCTCCGGCGGGCCCAGCCCACCATGTACTTGTGGTCTCCATCCTCCACATGCTTGGCGGCGTAGAACAACTTGCCGTCCAGCCGAACGGGGTCGCCGTAGGGGCCGTAGGGGGCGCTGGCGGTGGCGTACCACAGCGTGTCGTCCTGAGCGGAATAGGTAATGTAATAGGTATCGCCGATCTGGAAGGTGTCGCTGCACTCCAGGTTCCAGAAATCGCCGTTTTTCGCCTCGTCGTTGGTGAAGATCACCCCGTCATAGTGGGCCTCCTCCAGGTCCGGGGAAAGGGTGTATTTCAGGATCCGGGCGGTGCCCTGCTGGGAGGCGGTGATGGTCAGGATGATGTTGCCGCTGGCCGGGTCCACATAGCCCTGGGGGTCCCGGAAGTCGTTCTTCTGGCCCAGGTCCGACGGCGGCGTGATCTCCCAGCCCTCCAGCTTTTCAAAGGCGGTGGGGGTGTCGCCCACGGCGACCATGACCTTCTCGGCGTATTCCAGCACGTCGCCGTTGCCGTGGCCGGTGTAGAAGAAGTAGTATTTACTCCCCACCTTCACCACGGAGCCGGTGCCGATCCAGCTGTCCTGGCCGCCGTTGTGGTTGGCCTCCAGCACGGGATCGTCGTACTCGGTGTAGGTCACAAAATCAGTGGTGGTGGCTAGATACACGGAGTGATTGTAGGAGTCCCCGGCCTCTTTCAGGTAGTAGATGTAATAGGTGCCGTCCTCATAGTAGGGCATGGGGTCGCCCACATAGGGCTGGCTGGTGCCGTCCACGGCGGGCAGGAAGAAGGCGCTGTACTCGTAGGCCTCCTCCTGGCTGCCGGGGCTGCGAAGGGAGGAGAAGTCCTTGTCGTTGCCGGAGTCGGCGGGGGTGTCCCCGGTGTCCCGGTCCCAGCCGGCGTAGAGGGTCATGTCCCCCTCCACCTGGTCCTGGGCCACGTCGAAGGGCTTGGTCAGGCCCGCATCCTGGAACCAGCCCAGGAACACATAGCCTTCCTTGGTAGGCTCCGCGGGGGCCTCCAGGGTCTTGCCGGAGCGGACGATCTGCTCCTGGATAGACGTTCCGGCGGAGGCTTGGTCGAAGCGGACCGTATATTCGGTGGTGGAGCAGGCGGTCAAGGTCAACGCCAGGGCCAGCAGCAGCGCCAACAGCCATTTTTTCATGGTCAGTCAATCCTTTCTGCGGTATTTAGTCGAACAGAGGGGATGGAATGTGCATCCCCTCTGCCCGTTTGGGTTGGTTTTACATGACGCTTCTCTGATAAATGGTGATTCCGGTGATCTCCACTGTCACCTCGCCCATGCCGGCCAGGTCGGCGGAGCCGAACTGGAAGAGCATCTCGAAGGGCATCTCCAGAATGAGGGTGTCGGTGGTCTCAAAGGTGAAGGTCTGCTCCTCGGTGGTGAAGTCGATGGACTCAGACACCCGAGGATCCCAGCTGCCGGCGGGGTTCAGGAAGAAGCCGCAGGAAACCGGCTGGCTGGCCTTGGCGGTGATCTCCACGGTGAAGTAGCTGTCGGCAGGCAGGTTCAGGTTCATGTAGAGCTTGTTGTGCCAGTCGACGGTGCCGCCCTGGTCGATGCGGTAGAACAGGCTGCCGTCCTGGGTCCAGATGGTGCCCACGCCCAGCTCGTTGTCCTCGTCGGTGCCGTTGTAGGTGCCCCAGCTGTAGTCGTCAGCGGTGCGGGGAACGGAGAAGGAGTCAATGGTCTTGACGGTCTCCAGGTCGCCCTCCATCTTGCCGAACTCCAGGTTGGTGACGGTAATGGTGTTGCTCATGCCCGCCGCGGCGCTGGGATCGGGGCAGCCGATCTGCATCCGGATCACGGGAACGTCGATGGACTTTTCAGCGGTGAAGACTTGGTAGATGGTGGTCTCTTCCCCGGCCTTCAGGCTCAGGGCGTTGAAGTTGGCACGGAGGGAGGCGTCGGCGTTCTCCACCAGCAGCTCGCCGGTCTGGTCGTTAGCAGCCACGACGGTGAACTTGTAGTAGTACTTGCCGCCCTCTTCGATGGCGTTGCCGCCCAGGCCCAGGTCGGCCTTGACGCTCCAGACGCCGCCGCCGTCGGTATTGAAGGTGTCGATCTGGAACACGGCCTGGCCGTCGCCGTCCTTGCCGGAACCGGTGGCGCCGTCGCCGGCGGAGAGGACCGCGCCGTCAATGCTGGCAGCGGAGAAATCGTTGGTGTAGACCGGCGTCTCGGTCTGGGAGCCGGTGATCTCGTAGATCTCGATCTTGTCGATGGTCACGGTGAAGTTGGTGGGGGTG
>CANQQU010000012.1 GCA_947626085.1 uncultured Oscillospiraceae bacterium | reverse complement strand
GGGTGTTCTTGGGGAGCATCCCCTTGACAGCCAGCTCCATGGCGTGGTCGGAACGGGTCTCCATCATGGTGCGGGCCTTGGTCTCCTTCATGCCGCCGATCCAACCGGACACCCGGCGGTAGAGCTTCTGCTCGCTCTTGCGGCCGGTGAGAACGGCCTTGTCGGTGTTGATGATGATGACGTAGTCACCGCAGTCCACGTTGGGGGTGAAATCCACCTTGTGTTTGCCCCGCAGCAGCTTGGCGGCAACGACGGCGGTGCGGCCCAGGGGCTTCCCGGCGGCGTCGAGGACGTACCACTTGCGCTCTACGGTCTCCTTTTTTGCGAGTGTGCTGGACATATGCTTTCCTCCGATATCGGTAAAAATTTGACAAATCCAGGCCGGGGCGGTATAATCGCCCCAGACGCCTCCCTTTTATATCACAAAGGAAGAAATTTGTCAACCACTTTTTTCTAAAAAGCGGGATTCGCTCAAAAATACTTTATTTTTCGCTGGAATACTCCTGAATACTCACTTTCTATTTTTCACTTTGGGGGAATGTGCCGTGCAAAAGCTGGTGGGGATGCTCCGCCGCTGCGTGGAGGACTATCACATGATCGACGCCGGGGACCGGATCGCCGTGGGCCTGTCCGGCGGGAAGGACTCCATGACGCTGCTGGTGCTGCTGCGGGAGCTGCAAAAATACTATGACCGGCCCTTTTCCCTGGAGGCCGTCACCATCGACATGGGGCTGGGCCTGGAGGACGAGGGCATGCGGGAACTGTGCCGGGAGCTGGAGGTGCCCTACACCCGAGTGGAGACCCAGATCGGGCCGGTAATCTTCCAGTATAGAAAGGAAAAGAACCCCTGCTCCATGTGCGCCAAAATGCGCCGGGGGGCCCTGGACCAGACGCTGCTGGACCACGGCTGCAACAAGCTGGCCCTGGGCCACCACTATGACGACGCCGTGGAGACCTTCTTGATGTCCCTTCTTTATGAGGGGCGGATCAGCTGCTTCCAGCCTGTGACCCATCTGGACCGGACCGGGATCATCCAAATTCGCCCAATGCTTTATATTCACGAGCAGACCATCGCCCACTTCGCCCAGGAGCGGGGGCTGCCGGTGGCGAAAAACCACTGCCCCGTGGACAAGCACACCAAGCGGGAGGAGACGAAAGAGCTGATCTTCCAGCTGAGCCAGCGCTACCCGGAGTTAAAGGAGCGGATCTTCGGGGCCATGCAGCGCTATCCCTTGCCGGCCTGGGAGCCCCAGGGGCGGTACAAGCGGCCCAAGGAGCGGAATTAGAAGGCGCGCGGCCCACATGGGCGGCCGGTAAAAATTTTTGCAGCACTTTTCCCGCCCCGTTCGTTATCCAGGCAGAAGGGAGGGAAAGCCAATGTGGGAGGAGCTGTACCAAAGGCTCTACCCGGAGCTGGCGGCCTACTGCCGCCGGGCCTGGGGTCCGGAAGGAGAGGACCTGGCCCAGGAGACCTTTTTGAAGGCCCTGCAGGCCGGGGAAGGTTTTTTAGACCTGGGCCCCGCCCAGAAACGGGCCTGGTTGTATCGGACGGTGAAGAATCTGGCCATCGACCGGCACCGGCGGCGGGTTCTGGAGGAAGCCAGCCTGCCCCCGGAGGAGGACGCCGCGGTGGAGGAGCCGGGCTACGGGCGGGTGGAGACCGAGCTGCTCCTGGCCCGGCTGCCGGAGCCGGACCGAACCCTGTTCCGCCTGCGGTATCTGGAGGGGTACACCGCCCGGGAGCTGGCGGAGCTGTACAGCCTCCCCGCCGGGACCGTCCGGGCCAAGCTGAGCCGGTCGGCCAAACGCTTGAGCAAATGGCTTGCCCCCCGATCATAAAGGAGGATACAAAAAATGGGAAAACAACTGAAAATCAACTGCGCCTGCTGTGACGCCCGGAACGTCTCCGAGGAGACCCTGGCGGCGTATGAGAAAATCACGGTCAATTCCGCGGCCGTCTTGGTGACGCCCCGGAGCCAGGCGCTGCTGGCAAAGTACCGGGTGGCGCTCAACACCGCCAGTGTGGCTGTGGTGCCGGAAGATGTGGAGACCCAGATCGTCAATGGGAAGGGGACCATCCGCCGGGACGGGCCCATTCCCAAGGCAAAGCGGTTCCTGCTGGTCAACGGCTCTTTAGAGATCGAGGCGGGGACGGAGGAAATCCTGGAGCAGTATGCGGGGGGCGTGATCAACGGGTCCGTGTTTTGCGCGGAGAGCATGGCGGGCTATCTGGACCGGTTTCAGATCAACGGTTCGACCACCTGCTACCCCGACGGGGCCATTGTCCTGAAGCGGTCGGCGGTGATCGACCGGACCTTTGCCCTTCGTGCCAAGAATGCCCTCTATTGGTCCGCCAAGCGGATGATCTTTGTGGACCCCAAGCTGGACCCGGCGGTCCTGGCGGCCAAGGGGGCCCGGTTCCAGACGGAGGAGGCGCTGGTGGCGGAGGGACTGCTGGAGGCGCTGCTGCCCCTGATCGACGAGCGGACGGAGCTGGTACCGGTGCCCGACGGGACCAAGGTGGCGCTGGACGACCTGAACCTGGACGAGGTGACGGAAAAGCGGTACGGAACCAAGCTCTACATCCTGGGCGACGTGGTGGTGAAGCCGGAGGGGGAGGCGTTCCTGCGAAACGCGGTCTATCTTCACATCCGGGGAGATGTCCAGGTGCCGCCGGAGCTGCGGGAGCTGCTGCTGGAAAAGGCGGAGATCGACGGGAATGTGAAGCTGCTTCGCCCCAAGAAGGGGCGGGGCCGGGTCATTGAGGACATTTCCAATGCGTGGATCACCCAGTGGCTTCTGGAGAACTGTCCCGACGGCCTGAGGGTCATGGACTGTGTGGAGGTGGTCATCGACCCGGATGTGGACAAGAAGCTGATCCTGGAGCGGCTGCGGATCGAGGACTGCGCCGTTGTCCGGTGCGCCCCGGAGCAGGAGGACGCGGTGGCGGCGGTGTGCGAGGACGTGCCCCAGATCGGCCAGCAGTCCCAGCAGTCCCAGCAGTCCCAGTCGGAGCGTCCGGAGACAGACTGCGTTAATGCGGCGTGGTATGTTATGTAAACTAAATCTTAAATTTGCCGGGCTCCCCTGGGAGCCCGGCAAATTTTCGGTATGAAAAGATTTCCAAGAGGGAATCCTATGGGCAAAGGGAGGCGGTCAGTATGGTCAAAGGGGTGTCCCGGCAGGTGATCGTGGTACATTCGCCGGAGCCGGAGCTGTTTGAGCAGGCCATTTTTATTCTCAAGGACGAGGCCGTGGGCCGGGAGGGCGTTACCGACGAGGCGCTTTTGAAGGAAGCGAAGCGCCTTATTAGCAACCCGGCGCGGAAAAAGCGGCCGGTCCTCTGGTCCGGGCCGGTGTGGGCCGTGGGAGGCGCCCTGGTGATGGGCGCCATTTGGCTCCTGACGGTTCTGATTTGACTTAGGCACCAAGATGTGATAGAATACTCCCAAATATTTTGGGAGGGATGACCGGTGCGCCTGGGCGGATGGAAATTGGAAAAGCCGCTGTTTTTGGCCCCCATGGCGGGGGTGACGGACTGGGCCTTCCGGCAGATCTGCCAGGAGCTGGGGGCCGACGGGACGGTGACGGAGATGGTCTCCTCCCGAGCCCTCAACTATCAGGACAAAAAGAGCGCGGCCCTGCTGAAAAAAACGCCGGCAGGGCTCTGCGGGGTTCAGATCTTCGGGAACGACCCGGAGATCATGGCCCGGGGGGCCCAGCTTGCCTTGGAGATTTCCGGCTGCGACTTTATCGATCTCAACATGGGCTGCCCCATGCCCAAGGTGGCGAACAATGGCGACGGCTGCGCCCTGATGAAGGACCCGGTCTTGGCCGGAAGGATCGTGGCGGCGGTGAAAGGGGCGGTAAAGGTCCCTGTGACCGTGAAATGCCGTCTGGGCTGGGACCGGGGGAGCCTGAACGTGGTGGACTTTGCTAAACGGATGGAGGACAGCGGCGCTGATCTGGTGACGGTCCACGGTAGGACCCGGGCCATGCTCTATTCCGGCCGAGCGGACTATGACCTGATCGGAAAGGTCAAATCCCTGCTCTCCATTCCCGTGATCGCCAACGGCGACATTGTGGACGGGGACAGCGCCCTTCGGTGCCTGGCCCGCACCGGGGCCGACGGGCTGATGATCGGCCGGGCCTCCTTTGGGGACCCCTGGGTCTTCACGGAAATTCGGGCGGCTTTGGCCGGGGAGCCGGTTCCCGCCCGGCCGTCCCTGGCACAGCGGGTGGACACGGCGGTGCGGCAGTTTGAACTGGCCCGGACGGACAAGGGGGAGCGGATCGCCTGCCTGGAGGCCCGGAAGCACTTTGCCTGGTATCTCCGGGGCGTGGCCCACAGCGGATATTACAAGGCCCAGATCTCCGACATTTCCTCCATGGAGGATATTTACCGCATCGCCAAGGGAATCTGGCAGGATCTTTCCTAATTTTACATGGAGTAACGGCATCCGCCGCGGGATATTCTAAACCGAGAGGTGAGGGATATGCCGCGGCGGATTCTTTCTTTGCTGCTGGCGCTGACGCTAACGGCGGCGCCGGCCCAGGCCCAGACCATCCGGTGGGTGGACTTTCAGCCGCCCTACGAGGCGCTGAAATACGCCATGGACCGGGACATCGAGACCTTTGACCAGGAAAAGCACCTGTCCTGGATCGACATTCTGGCCCTGGCGGCCTGCCGGACCGGGGGAAAATGCGGCCTGGCCTCCGTCAAGCAGGCGGCGAAGGACATGGAAGGGGATCGGTCCCCGGAGGAGCTGCTGGGGGCGCTTTATAAATACTACGACTATTACCACGCCGCCTACGACGCCGCCCTGGGGGGACTGCTGGGCAGCTTCGCCATCCAGGTAGGGGAGGAGTGGAAGCCTGCCTACGGGCTCAAGGCCTTTTCTCCCGTGGCCGCCGGGTACGGGTACAGCCATTGCGACGATTTTGGCGTCAGCCGGTCCTTCGGCTTTGCCCGGAAGCACCTGGGCAACGATTTGATGGGCGCACTAGGCACCCCCATCGTGGCGGTGGAGGGAGGCATCGTGGAGGCCATGGGCTGGAACCGGTACGGCGGCTGGCGGGTGGGCATCCGCTCAGGCGACTCCCAGCGGTACTATTACTATGCCCATTTGCAGAAGGATCACCCCTTCGCCCCGGGGTTACAGGTGGGGGACGTGGTCCAGGCGGGGGACCTGATCGGCTTCATGGGCCGCACCGGCTATTCCGACAAGGAAAACACCAACAATATCGAGACGGTCCACCTCCATTTTGGTTTGCAGCTGATTTTTGACGAAAAGCAGAAGGAGTGCAACTCCGAGATCTGGATCGATGTGTATGACCTGGTCCGGCTGCTGTCAAGCCACCGCAGCTCTATTCAGCGGACTGCCGATGGCTGGCAGCGGGTCTATCCCTTCCGGGATCTGGACGTGGAGGAGTTTCCTCGGTGAAAATATCCACAAAATTGAATACGCCCCGGGAGAGAATTGGCGTCAAAAGGGAAAAATGGCGAAAATGCCCCGTTTTGGCTTGACACCGAGGGATTGGTCTGTTAAAATTCTTGTGGATTTGCAAACGTCCCATATTTTGACGGGATCGTGGGGCACCACTGTGGCGCGGAGGCAGCCACCGTCTGGGCACATTTACCATTGCGTGGTCAAGTGTGCCCTTTTTTCTTTGTCATATCTTATTTTGGAGGAACCGCATGAAGAAAATCGGCATCGTCATGGGCAGCGACAGCGACCTGCCCATCATCCGCAAGGCAACCGACACCTTGAAGGGCCTGGACATTCCCTTTGAGGTACATATCTATTCCGCCCATCGGACCCCGGAGGCCGCCGCGGCCTTTGCCAAGGGCGCCCGGGACAACGGCTTCGGGGCGATCATCGCCGCCGCCGGCATGGCGGCCCACCTGGCGGGGGCCCTGGCCGCCAACACCACCCTGCCTGTTATCGGCATTCCCTGCCGGGGCGCCAACCTGGACGGGCTGGACGCTTTGCTTTCCACCGTCCAGATGCCCACCGGCATCCCCGTGGCCACCGTGGCCATCGACGGCGGGGCCAACGCCGCCCTGCTGGCCGCCCAGATCCTGGCGGTGGAGGACGGGGCCCTGGCGGAAAAGCTGAACGAAAAGCGCCGCCTGGACGGGGAAAAGGTCCTTGCCAAGGACGCGTCCGTCTTAGAAAAGCTGTAAGGAGGCCGCCATGGGAGGATTTTTTGGCATCACATCCCGGCATAGCTGCCTGATGGATGTGTTCTTCGGCGTGGACTACCACTCTCACCTGGGCACCCGGCGGGGCGGCATGGCCGCCTGGGACCCGGAGATCGGCTTGCAGCGGGAGATCCACAACATTGAAAACGCCCCCTTCCGCACCAAATTCGAGCGCATTGGCCAGCGGATGAAGGGCCTGGCGGCCATCGGCTGCATCAGCGACACCCATCCCCAGCCCATGATGATCCGCTCCCGGCTGGGGACCTACGCCATCTGTACCGTGGGGATCATCCACAACGCGGATGCGCTGATCGACAAGTACCTGCTTTCCAGCGGCGGCCACTTCGACGCCATGACCGGCGGCCAGGTGAACACCACCGAACTGGCCGCCGCCCTGATCAATCAGAAGGACAGCTTTGTGGAGGGCATTCTCTTCGCCCAGGAGCAGATTCAGGGCACCGCCTCCATTTTGATCCTCCGGGACGACGGCAGCATGATCGCCGCCCGGGACAAGCTGGGCCGCCTGCCGGTCCAGATCGGCCGGAACGAGAATGGCTACAGCGTGAGCATGGAGGACTTCGCCTTCCTGAAGCTGGGCTATGAGAAGGAGCGGGAGCTGGGTCCCGGGGAGATCGTGGAGCTGCGGCCCGAGGGGATCACCCAGCTGTCGCCCCCGGGGGACAAGATGCGCATCTGTGCCTTTTTGTGGAGCTACTATGGCTATCCCACCTCCTGCTACGAAGGGGTCAACGTGGAGATCATGCGCTACCGCAACGGGGAGATCATGGCCCAAAACGACCGGGAGACGGGAGCGGAGCCCCCGGTGGACTATGTGGGCGGCGTCCCGGATTCCGGCACGCCCCACGCCATCGGCTACGCCCAGGAAAGCGGGATCCCCTTTGCCCGGGCCTTCATCAAATACACCCCCACCTGGTCCCGGAGCTTTATGCCCGCCCATCAGTCCGAGCGGAACGAGATCGCCAAGATGAAGCAGATCCCGGTCCGGGAGCTGATCCAGGACAAGGAGCTGCTGTTCGTGGACGATTCCATCGTCCGGGGCACCCAGCTCAAGGAGACGGTGGATTTCCTCTACGCCAACGGCGCCAAGGCGGTGCATATGCGCTCGGCTTGCCCGCCCATCATGTATGGGTGCAAATACCTGAACTTCTCCCGGGCCACCAGCGACATGGAGCTCATCGCCCGCCGGGTGATGGTGGAGCTGGAAGGGGAGGAGGGCCTAAATCATATCGAGGAGTACGCCGACGGCCGGACGGAGCGGGGCAAGAAGCTGCGCCAGGCCATTTGCGACAAATTCCACTTCGCTTCTCTGGAATTCCAGACCCTGGACGGCATCGTGGAGGCCATCGGGCTGGACAAATGCAAGCTGTGTACCTACTGCTGGGACGGAAAGGAGTAGTCTATGAACCTGCAATCGAGATCGGAGAGCTACGCCGCCGCCGGGGTGGACATCACCGCCGGCTACAAGGCCGTGGAGCTGATGAAATCCCACATCGACCGGACCATGACCCCGGGGGTCTGCTCCGACGTGGGGGGCTTTGGGGGCCTGTTTGAGCCGCCCGCCGGGATGAAGCAGCCGGTGCTGGTCAGCGGCACCGACGGGGTGGGTACCAAGCTGAAGCTGGCCTTCCTTTTGGACAAGCACGACACCGTGGGCATCGACTGCGTGGCCATGTGCGTCAACGACATCATCTGCTGCGGGGCAAAACCCCTGTTCTTCCTGGACTACATCGCCTGCGGGCGGAACTTCCCGGAGAAAATCGCCGCCATCGTCGGCGGCGTGGCCGAGGGCTGCGTCCAGTCCGGCTGCGCACTCATCGGCGGGGAGACGGCGGAGCATCCGGGCCTGATGCCCGAGGAGGAGTACGACCTGGCCGGCTTCGCCGTGGGCGTCGTGGACAAAGAGAACATCATCGACAATACCAAAATGGAGGCCGGGGACGTGGTCCTGGCCCTGCCGTCCTCCGGGGTCCACTCCAACGGCTTTTCCCTGGTGCGGAAGGTCCTGGACGTGGAACGGGCGGACCTGAACGCCCCGGTCCCGGAACTGGGCGGCAAGTCCCTGGGACAAACGCTGCTTTTCCCCACCAAAATTTACGTCAAGCCTGTGCTTTCCCTGCTGGAGCAGGTGCGGGTGAAGGGGATTTCCCACATCACCGGCGGTGGCTTCTATGAGAACATCCCCAGAAGCATCCCCGACGGTTTGGGGGCCAAGATCGAAAAAAGCGCCGTCCGCACCCCGCCCATTTTTGACCTGATCGCGAAGCGGGGGAACATCCCCCAGCGGGAGATGTTCAACACCTTCAACATGGGCGTGGGTATGAGCGTCGTGGTGGCCAAGGAAGACCAGGAGCGGGCTCTGTCCATTCTCCGACAGGCCGGCGTGGAGGCCTATACGATGGGCGTCATCGTGCCCTCCCAGGACAAGCTGATCCTGGTGTAGGAGGGCGGCCATGAGCGAGAAAAAAGCCCGGATCGCCGTGCTGGTCTCCGGCGGCGGCACCAATTTACAGGCGCTGATCGGCGCCCAGAACCGGGGGCTGCTCCACAGCGGCGAAATTCAGTTGGTCATTTCCAATAAGGCCGGGGCCTACGCCCTGGAGCGGGCGAAAAAGGCGGGGATCCCTACCCGGACTATCGTGAAAAAGGAGCTGGGGAGCCAGGCGGCCTTTGAGGCGGCAATCCGCGGGGCGCTGGAGGAGCAGGAGATCGATCTGGTGGTTCTGGCCGGGTTCCTGGCGATCCTGAGCGGGGATTTTACAAGCCGGTATCCCAAGCGAATCCTGAACATCCATCCCTCTTTGATTCCGTCCTTCTGCGGGGCGGGGTACTACGGGCTGCGGGTCCATGAGGAGGCGCTGAAAAGGGGCGTCAAGGTCACTGGCGCCACGGTCCACTATGTCAACGAGATCCCCGACGGGGGCGAAATTCTCATGCAGAAGGCGGTATCCATCCGGGAGAACGACACCCCGGAGACGCTGCAAAAACGGGTGATGCGGCTGGCGGAGTGGAAAATTCTCCCCGCCGCGGTGGAAATGGTGTGTCAAAAGCTGACAGAAAGGAACGAAGCATGAACATTTACGGCATCGAGACCATTCAAGAGCGGCTGGCGGGAAATACCTACCCCGGCCGGGGCATTCTCATTGGAAAGACGCCCAGCGGGCGGGCCTGCGCCGCCTATTTCATCATGGGCCGCAGCGCCAACAGCCGGAACCGGGTATTTGCCGAGCGGGACGGGGCGGTGTTCACCGAGCCCTTCGACCCCAGCAAGGTGGAGGACCCCAGTCTCATCATCTACGCCGCCATCCGGCAGTATGAAAACAAGCTCATCGTCACCAACGGCAACCAGACCGACACCATCTACAAGGCCCTCCAGGCCGGGAAGTGCTTTTGCAAGGCGCTGACCACCCGGCAGTTTGAGCCGGACCCCCCCAATTTTACCCCCCGGATCAGCGGGATGCTGACCTTTGAAAACGGGGACTTCACCTACGAAATGAGCATTCTCAAGAGCGCCGACCCGGAGGGCACCGCCTGCAACCGGTTCACCTATTCCTACGCCGCCCTGCCGGGCCTGGGCCATTTTCTCCACACCTACGTCCAGGATGGGAACCCCATCCCCACCTTCCAGGGAGAGCCGGAGCGGGTGGCCGTCCCGGAGGACATCGACGAATTTACCCGCCAGATCTGGGACGCCCTGGATGAAAACAACCGCATTTCCCTGTACGTTCGGTATCTCGACCCCAAGACCATGGCGGCCCAAAACCGCATGGTGAACAAAAACCGGTAAGGAGGATGCAAAGTTATGACAGAATTAGAGCTAAAATATGGATGCAACCCCAACCAAAAACCCGCGAAAATCTATATGGAAAACGGAGAAGAGTTGCCCATCCAGGTCCTCTCCGGCCGTCCGGGCTATATCAACTTCCTGGACGCCTTCAACAGCTATCAGCTGGTGAAGGAACTGCGGGAGGCCATGCTGGACCTTGGCCTGGACCGGCCCGCCGCCGCTTCCTTTAAGCACGTCTCGCCCACCTCCGCCGCCGTGGGGCTGCAAATGCCCCTGCCTCTGAAGCGGGCCTGCTTTGTGGACGATCTGCCGGAGCTGGACAGCAGTCCTCTGGCCCGGGCCTACGCCATGGCCCGGGGCACCGACCGGCTCAGCTCCTTCGGCGACTGGGCGGCATTGTCCGACGTCTGCGACGCCGCCACCGCCAAGGTCCTCCAGCGGGAGGTCTCCGACGGTGTTATCGCCCCAGGCTACACCCCGGAGGCTCTGGAGATTTTGAAAACCAAGCGGAAGGGCAATTACAACATCGTTCAGATCGACCCGAACTACGTCCCCGACCCCATCGAGCGCAAGCAGGTCTACGGCGTTACCTTCCAGCAGGGCCGGAACAACTTTAAAATTCACAAGGGCCTGCTGGAAAACATCGTCACCGAGAACAAGGAGATGCCCGTTACCGCCGTCCGGGACCTGCTGATTGCCCTGATCACTCTGAAATACACCCAGTCCAACTCCGTGGCCTACGCCTTCAACGGACAGGCCATCGGCGTGGGGGCGGGGCAGCAGTCCCGGATCCACTGCACCCGCCTGGCGGGGAACAAGGCGGACACCTTCCTGCTGCGCCAGCATCCCAAGGTCCTGGATCTGCCGTACCTGCCCACCATCAGCCGCCCGGAGCGGGACAATTTGGTGGACGGCTATATCAACGGCAACGAGGAGGATGTCTGCGCCGAGGAGAACTGGCCCAAATACTTTACCCATCGTCCCGAGCCCCTGACGCCCGAGGAGAAACGGGAGTGGCTGGCGGGCTTCCGGGATGTTTCCCTGGCCTCCGACGCCTTCTTCCCCTTCGCGGACAACGTCCAGCGGGCCTGCCGCAGCGGTGTGCGCTACATCGCCCAGCCCGGCGGCTCCATCCGGGATGATCTGGTCATCGACTGCTGCAACCGGAACGGGGTCGTCATGGCCTTTACCGGCATGCGGCTGTTCCACCACTAAGGAGGGCGCCATGAAGCTGCTGGTTGTGGGCGGCGGCGGCCGGGAGCACGCCATCGTCAAGAGCCTGAAGAAAAATCCCCAGGTGGAGGAAATTTACGTCCTGCCCGGCAACGCCGGAATGGAGAAGGACGCCGTCTGCGTGAACATTGGCGCCAAGGACATCCCCGCCATTGTGGAGTTTGCCGTGAAAACCAAGATCGACTACGCCGTGGTGGCCCCGGACGACCCGCTGGTGCTGGGAGCGGTGGACGCTTTGGAGGCCCAGGGGATTCCCTGCTTCGGGCCCCGGGCCAACGCCGCCATTATCGAGGGCAGCAAGGTCTTTGCCAAAGAGCTGATGAAAAAATACGGCATCCCCACCGCCCGGTATGAGACCTTCTCCGATCTGGAGTCCGCCCTGGCCTATGTCCGCACCGCGCCGCTGCCCACGGTGGTGAAGGCCGACGGCCTGGCCCTGGGCAAGGGCGTGATCATCGCCCAGACCCGGCAGGAGGCGGAGGAGGCCGTCCGCTCCATGATGGCGGACAAGGTCTTCGGCAAGAGCGGGGAGCACATCGTCATCGAGGAATTTCTCACCGGGCCGGAGGTGTCCGTCCTGGCCTTTACCGACGGCAAGACCGTCAAGCCCATGATCTCCTCCATGGACCACAAGCGGGCCCTGGACGGCGATCAGGGCCCCAACACCGGAGGCATGGGCACCGTGGCTCCCAATCCCTACTATACCCCGGCCGTGGCGGAGCGGTGCATGAAGGAGATCTTCCTGCCCACTATCCAGGCCATGAACGCCGAGGGCCGGACCTTCCGGGGCTGCCTGTACTTTGGGCTGATGATCACCCCCGACGGGCCCAAGGTCATTGAGTACAACTGCCGCTTCGGCGACCCGGAGACCCAGGTGGTGCTGCCCCTGCTGGAAAGCGACCTGCTCACCGTTATGCTTGCCACCACCTATGGCCGCCTGGCGGAGACGGAGGTCAAATTCTCCGACAAGTGCGCCTGCTGCGTGATCCTGGCGTCCAAGGGCTATCCCAAGCACTATGAAAAGGGCTTCCCCCTGGAGATCCCGGCGGAAGCGGAAAAGCATGTGTTTATCGCGGGGGCCGGGAAAAAGGATGGCCGCCTGGTGACGAACGGTGGCAGGGTCCTGGGCGTCACCGCCCTGGGGGACACCCTGGAGGGGGCTATCGAAAGCGCCTACGCCCTGGCGGACACCATCCATTTTGAAAACGCCTTCTGCCGCCGGGACATCGGCGCCCGGGCGCTGAAGGCGGGGAGGTAGCCATGGTCTATCGGGTATTTGTGGAAAAGAAGCCGGCGCTGGCCCTGGAGGCCAACGCCCTGCTGTCCGACGCCCGGAGCCTGCTGGGCATTTCCGGCTTAGAACGGGTGCGGCTTTTTAACCGCTACGACGTGGAGGGCATCTCCCGGGAACTGTTCGACTACGCCGTGTGGACCGTCTTTTCCGAGCCCCAGCTGGATCTGGTAACAGAGGAGTTGGAAGCCCCCGGCGCAACGGTGTTCGCGGTGGAGTACCTGCCGGGACAGTTTGACCAGCGGGCAGACTCCGCCGCCCAGTGCGTGCAGATCCTGTCCCAGGGGGAGCGGCCCACAGTCCACTCCGCCAAGGTCTACGCTCTGTACGGCTCCCTTTCCAAGGAGAATCTGGCCGCCATCAAAAAATATGTCATTAACCCCGTGGAGGCCCGGGAGGCCAGCCTGGAAAAGCCGGAGACCCTCCGGCAGGACTACGCCATCCCCACCAAGGTCAAGACTCTGGAGGGCTTTACGAAGCTGGACCGGGCGGGGCTGGAGGCGTTCCTGAAGGAGTACGGCCTGGCCATGGACTTGGGCGACGTGGCCTTCTGCCAGGCCTATTTCCAAAAAGAGGGCCGGGACCCCACCATTACCGAGATCCGGATGATCGACACCTACTGGTCCGACCACTGCCGGCACACCACCTTCCACACCATGATCGACTCCGTGACTTTCCAGGACCGGCTGCTCCAGGAGGCCTATGAAGACTACCTGGCCACCCGGAAGGCCCTGGGCCGGGAAGAAAAGCCCATCTGCCTCATGGACCTGGGCACCATCGCCGGAAAGGCCCTGGCCAAGGCGGGAAAGCTCCAAAAGCTGGACGAGTCCGAGGAGATCAACGCCTGCACCGTGAAAATGGAGGTGGAGGTGGATGGGAAGAAGGAGCCCTGGCTGCTCCTGTTTAAAAACGAGACCCACAACCACCCCACGGAGATCGAGCCCTTCGGCGGCGCGGCCACCTGTATTGGCGGTGCCATCCGGGACCCCCTGTCCGGGCGGGCCTATGTGTACGGCGCCATGCGCCTCACCGGCGCGGCGGACCCCCTGACCCCCGTGGAGCAGACCCTTCCCGGGAAGCTGCCCCAGCGGAAGATCGTCACCACCGCCGCCGCCGGCTATTCCTCCTACGGCAACCAGATCGGCCTGGCCACCGGCATTGTGGACGAGCTGTACCACCCGGGCTACGCCGCCAAGCGGCTGGAGATCGGCGCGGTGATTGCGGCGGCGCCTGAAAAGAACGTCCGCCGGGAGCGGCCGGAGCCGGGGGACGTGGTGCTGCTCCTGGGCGGCGGCACCGGCCGGGACGGCTGTGGCGGCGCCACCGGTTCCTCTAAATCCCACACGGCCCAGTCCCTCTCCACCTGCGGCGCGGAGGTCCAGAAGGGCAACGCCCCGGAGGAGCGGAAGCTCCAGCGGCTGTTCCGCAACCCGGCGGCCAGCCGAATGATCAAGCGGTGCAACGACTTTGGTGCCGGCGGCGTGTCCGTGGCCATCGGCGAGCTGGCCGACGGGCTGGACATCGACCTGAACGCGGTGCCCAAGAAATATGACGGCCTGGACGGCACGGAGCTGGCCATTTCCGAATCCCAGGAGCGGATGGCCGTGGTAGTGGCCCCGGAGGACGCGGCGGCGTTCCTGGCCCTGGCGGAGCGGGAAAATCTCCAGGCCACCCAGGTGGCCGTAGTCACCCGGGAACCCCGGCTGGTCATGCGCTGGAACGGGGAGACCATTGTGGACGTGAGCCGGGAGTTTCTAAGCTCCAACGGCGCGGAAAAGCACATCACCGCCGCGACCAAGGCTGCCGAGCCCTGGAAAAAGACCGTGACCGGCGGCTTTGCGGAAAATTATGTTAACCTCGTAAACGATCTCAACATCTGCTCCAAGCGGGGATTGTCGGAGCGGTTCGACTCCACCATCGGCGCGGGGACGGTACTGATGCCCTTCGGCGGCAAGCGGCAGCTGACCCCCATCCAGGCCATGGTCCAGAAAATTTCCGTGGAAAAGGGTCATACTGACGACAGTTCCTTCATGTCCTGGGGCTACAACCCCTATATCACCGAAAAAAGCCCCTACCACGGGGCGTACCTGGCCGTGATCGAGTCCGTGAGCAAGCTGATCGCCTCCGGCGCCTCCTTTGAGGATGTGTACCTGACCTTCCAGGAGTATTTTCCCCGGCTGGGGAAGGATCCCGCCCGCTGGGGCCAGCCGCTGGCGGCTCTTCTGGGGGCCTACCGGGCCCAGATGGAGCTGGGCGTGGCGGCTATCGGCGGCAAGGACTCCATGAGCGGCACCTTTGAAAATCTGGATGTGCCGCCCACCCTGGTCTCCTTCGCCGTGACCACCGGCAAAGCCCAGGAGGCGGTGTCTCCCGAGTTCAAGGGGGCGGGACACCGGGTCTGCCTGCTGCTGCCGGAATATGACGAAAACGGTCTTCCGGTGACGGCGTCCCTGCTGAAAAACTTTGAGACGGTGACGGCGCTTCTCCACAGCGGCCGGGCCCTGGCCTGCTACACCCCGGGCATGGGCGGCTGTGCCGAGGCCCTGGTCAAGATGGCCATGGGCAACGGCATTGGCGTGGAGCTGGAGGAAAGCGTGTCCCTGGACACCCTCTTTGGCTACGCTTACGGCGGCTTCGTGCTGGAGCTGGCAGGGGAGGAGCCGGTGGGGACGCCGCTGGGCGTCACCACCGCCACAGGACACATCGCCCGGGGCGGAGAGGCGCTTTCTTTGGAAACGCTGGAGCGGGACTACGAGGGCAAGCTGGAGAGCGTCTACGCCTGCAATATTCCATCCTCCGGCCCGGTGGAGAATTTCGCCTATACGCAATCGGTACGGAAGGCCCCGGCGGTGAAATCCGCCCGGCCCAAGGTGCTGATCCCCGCCTTCCCCGGCACCAACTGCGAGTACGATTCCGCCAAGGCCATGGCGGACGCCGGGGCGGAGCCGGAGATTTTCGTGGTTCGCAACCGCACCGCCGCCGGGATCCAGCGCAGCGTGGAGGAATTTGCTCAGGCGCTGAAATCGGCTCAGATGGTCTTTGTCCCCGGCGGCTTCTCCGGCGGCGACGAGCCCGACGGCAGCGGCAAATTCATCACCGCCTTCTTCCGCAACGCCGCTGTGAAGGAGGGGGTCACAGACCTGCTGGAAAACAGGGACGGGCTGATGTGCGGCGTCTGCAACGGCTTCCAGGCCCTGATCAAGCTGGGCCTGGTGCCCTATGGAAAAATCATCGACACCGACGAAAACTGCCCCACCCTGACCTTCAACACCATCGCCCGGCACCAGAGCCGGATCGTCCGCACCCGGATCGCCTCCAACAAGTCCCCCTGGCTGGCCCGGACCCAGGTGGGCCAGGTTTACAACGTGCCCATCTCCCACGGCGAGGGCCGGTTCCTGGCCAGCGAAGAGCTGATCCGGCAGCTGGCGGAAAACGGCCAGATCGCCACCCAATATGTGGACCTGGCGGGGGACGCCACCATGGACATCCGCTGCAATCCCAACGGCTCCGCCTACGCCATCGAAGGCATCACCTCCCCCGACGGCCGGGTGTTCGGCAAGATGGGCCACAGCGAGCGGTGGGGCTCCAATCTCTACCGCAACGTCCCCGGAAACTATGACATTCAGATGTTCCGGGCCGCTGTGGAATACTTCCGGTGATCTGGAACCGGGAGGAGCTGATCCTCCGGGCCCTGGAGCGCTACGGCCTGGAGCGGCAGCCCTGGCGGATCCTGCGCCACAATGAAAACCTGACGGTGCGGGTGGGGGAGGACTACCTGCTGCGGATCCACCGCCCCGCCGCCGAGATCCATATGGAGCCGCTGCTCTCTGGAACCGACCCCCTGGCCCTGCGAAAAACAGAGGTGGCGCTGCTGCGGTATTTGGGCAGAAAGGGCCTGACGGTCCAGCGGCCTCTGCCAGACCTTGAGGGCCGGGACGTGACCCTGCTGTCCGACGGGACCGTTGCCACGGTCCTGACCTGGCTGCCGGGGGAACCCCTGGAACCTGAAAAACTGACGGAGGCCCTCTGCCTCCGGCTGGGCGCGCTGACAGCCGAGCTGCACCGGGCGGCGGCGGATTTTCAGGGCGGAGCGGTATTGCGCTATGACCCGGCCCTCTGCCGCCGGCTCCGAGCGGACTTTTCCCGGATGTACCGGGCGGGATGTCTGGACCGGTCGCGCCTGTCCCAGCTGGAAGCGGCCTGCGAGGCCGTGGCCGAGGGCCTGACCGGTGGGGAAGGGACCACTATTCACGCCGACCTAAGCCCGGGGAACCTGCTTTTGACGGAGCGGGGCCCGGTGGCCATCGATTTTTCCCTGTCCGGCTGGGGTCACCCCATGCTGGATCTGGCGGGCCTGATGGGCCTGACAACGAAGACAGAGCTGCGGCAGGCCCTGGCGGCGGGCTTTACCGCCGGCGGGGGCCAAATCGACCGGCCCATGCTGGAACGGTGCTGTTGCCTCCGGGCGCTGATCAACCTAGCGCTGTATTTGGAAAGCCGGTGGCGGGAGCCGGCCTTTGCGGAGGGGCTGGAGGAATCCTGTCGCGGCATTTTCCGACCCCTGGCGGCGGGACGGGAGATCTTCCGAGAGGATCTAAGCATATAAAATTCCGGCGCGGGATCTCCCGCGCCGGTTTTACACTTTTCCATTGAATTTCAGGGCCGGAGCTGGTCGGCGGAGCGATAAGGCCGCAGCTCCATTTATACCGCCTCCACGGACAGCACCGTGAGCGTTCCGTCCCGCACGGTGAAGCGCACGTTTTGCCCGGCATATTCCAGACCGTAGACCCGCTCCGGCGCGTCCTGATAGGCTGGTCTTGGGTCGTGGGACAAAAGCGCGCGCAGCGCCGCGCGTTTCTCTTCCGGGACCTTTTCCAGGAGGGCGGGGGGAAAATCCACCTGGAGTAAATACCCCGCCGCCTGATCGGTGAAGCCCCCCACGGCGTCGGGGTGGCTGTCGGTATAGGGAAGGTAGGGCTTGACATCAAAAATGGGGGTTCCGTCCATGAGATCGGCTCCCGCGACCCGGAGGACTGTTCCAAATTCCGGGCGCTTCTCCACCCCCAGCAGCCGGACGCTGGACAGGCCCAAAAAATTGGGCCGGAAGGGGGACCTGGTGGCGAAGACCCCCATTCTCGTGTTGCCACCCAGCCGGGGCGGCCGCACCGTGGGAGACCAGCCGGGCCGGACCGCCTGGGAAAACTGCCAGATGAGCCACAGATGGGAGTACCCCTCGATGCCCCGCAGGGCGTCGGGGTTGCGGTATTCGGGGGTGAAGACCACCAGTCCCTCCGCCTCCTCCACCAGCCCGCTCTGCCGGGGAATGCCGAATTTCGCGGAAAAGTCGCAGCGCATATGGGCGATCACTTGCAGTTCCATCATGCCCTCGCTTTCCGAAAACACAGGCTCACGGCGAAAATGACGGCCAGGGTCAGCGATATGGAGGCCCCCGCCGAAGCGCCTAAGTAATAGGACGCCGTCAGCCCTCCGATCCCCGCCGCAAGGGCAAAGAGAACGGAAAAGCTGTGGTACTGCTTGAGATTCCGGGATACGTTCCTAGCCGCGGCGGCAGGCAGCACCAGTAGAGAATTGAGGATCAGCAATCCCACCCAGGAGATGGCCAGGGTCACCACCACCGCCAGCAGCACCAGCGCCAGCATCCCGATCTCGCCGGGGGTGACGGAGAGAATGTCTCCGATTAGATACTTATTGTACTTGGTAAAGCTCCCGCCGCCGGCGGTGGCGATGAAAATGCCCAAGGCCACGGCGGTGCTGGAAAACACGCCGATGAGGGTGTCGGCGGTCTGATGGCTCCGGCTTCGCACAAAGGAAAACAGCAACGCAAACCCCAGGGCGAAGAGTACCGCCGCCCAGGTGGGACTTGCCAGGCCGCAGATGGCCCCGATGGCGATGCCGGTAAAGGCGGCGTGGCCCAGGGCGTCGGAGAAAAAGCTCATCCGACCGGTGACGATCATGGTGGAGGTCAGGCCGAACAGGGGCGCCATGAGCAGCACCGCCAGAAAGGCGTTTTTCATGAAGTCCCAGTGGAGCATCTCCCAGGGCTGGGCGTCCAGCAGGGCATACCAGAGACTCATTCCGCCACCTCCTTCCGGTGGAACACCCGGGCAAATTCCGGGCTGCTCAAGACCTCCTCCGCCGTCCCTTGGCACAGCACCCGGCGGTCGATCAGCACCACCTGGTCGGCATACCGGGGCAGGAGGGAAAAGTCGTGGGTGGTCATCAAAATAGACAGGTCATAGGTCCGCCGCAGCTCGTCCAGCATATCCATCAGGGTGGCCATGCCCTCCACGTCCACGCCGGACAACGGCTCGTCCAGGATCAGGATGTTGGGCACCGGCTCCAGCGCCAGAGCCAGCAGCACCCGCTGCAGCTCCCCGCCGGAGAGGGACCCCACCCGTTTTTTCACCAGCTCCTCCCCGTGGACCCGGGCCAGGCTCCGCTCCACGGTCTCCCGCATTTCCCGGGAAAGGCCCAGAAAGGCGGGCCGGCGGCTCATGCAGCAGGCAAACAGGTCCTCCACGCTGACCGGGTCCCCCGGATCAAAGGCCGGGCTCTGGGGCACATAGCCGATCCGGGGCGGATGGCGGTGCCGCTGGCCGGGGACGGAGAACTGAATGGCCCCGGAATATGCCCGCTGGCCCAGAATGGCTTTGAGGACGGTGCTTTTGCCCGCCCCGTTGGGACCGATCAGGGCCAGCAGCTGGCCGCAGTGGACATGGAGATTCACGTCTTCCAAGATACGGTCCGTGCCGATGGTCACGCTGACGTTTTGCAGCTTCAGGCAGCAGGAATCGCCGCAGCTGCCGTGGTGGGGTCCGGTGATCATGTGTATGCCTCCCGAATGGTGTCGATATTGCGGTATAGGGCGTCAAAGTAGCTGTCCCCGGCCATGGCCATGTCCAGGGAAAAAATAGGTACGCCCGTTTCCCGGGAAATGATCCCCGCCGCCGCGGTGCTGCCGTTCACTTCCACGAAGATCGCGGGGAGGTTTTCCGCCTCCACAATGCCGGACAGCTGGATCAGCAGGGCGGCAGGAGCCTCTCTGCCGGATTCCTCCTCGATGGAGGCCAGCACGTTCAGGCCAAAGTCCCGGGCAAAATAGGAAAAGCCGTCGTGGAAGGGAAGGAGTCCTTTTTGCGCCAGCGGCGCCAGGGCCTCCCGGCCATAGTCCTCCAGAGCGGTCAAATCGGAGAGCAGGGAGGCCAGATTGTCCCGGAAGACAGACTCCCAGGCGGGATACCGGGCGCACAGGCCGTCGCAGATATTTTGGGCCATCTGCCGGGCGCAGGCAGGGGAGAGCCAGATATGAGGGTCCGGTTCCCCATCCGGGCCTAGCAGAAGCTCGATACCCTGAGAGGCGTCCAGCACTTTATCCGCCGCCTCCAGGGGCAGAAAATCCTCCAGTCCCACCCCGGAGATCACCACCAGCTCCGCCTGTTCCAGGGTCCGCAGTTGGGCAACGCCCAGGGAATAGTCGTGCAGGCAGGAAACCGGCTCCGTGACCAGCCGGGTCACGGTGATACCGGCACCTTGGCACAGCCGGGATGTAAACGCATATACCGGCAGGGTGGTGGCGGCCACCTGGGCCGCCGGAACCGCCTGGCAGCCGGACAAAAGCATGGCAAGAATCAATATTAGGGCGATTTTTTTCATGAGAATCCCCCAAATACTAGAGATTTCTATATTCAATATACCATAAGTGTCAAGTGGCAGAAAAAATCCCCCCAAAAATGGGGGGACCATTCAGGGCTGCTCCAGCCAGGCGCCGACCTTCGCTTTTGCCAGGCGCTGGATATCCTCCACAGGATAGGGGGAGGCGGGACCGCCCCGGAGGTAGAGGAAGTAGAGACCGCCAGGGGTCTGGTAGAGAGACTCCTCATAACCGGCAGGGTCGCCGAAGTAACCCTGGGTATGTTTTTCGATCAGGGTGGCGGATTCGGTGTCATACTCCCGCTTGCAGATGGTTTTTTTCATAGGATTGACCTCCTTTTCCGAGTCTTTGCCTATTATACAGATTTTCCCGGGAAAATCAAGCCTGATTTTGGGGGATAAGGAATTATTTACAAAACCTCGGCAAATGATACGGCCCTACAAGCAAAATTCCGGCTTTTTTTGTGAAAATCAGATACGGCGGCAAAAGATTTGGGCTTTGATGCAATTTTATACAATAAGTGCCTCTTGACAGCGGGGGGGGTAATGTAATATAATTGTATTTAGTAAGTTGGGCCATTGGCCCTTAGGACAATCGCGGGGTCTCCCCGCGGCAAGTGAACGGAGGAAGTTATGAGACATACCCGGCGCGATCGAATCCTTGCGCTTTTTCTGGCGCTAATTCTGGCGCTGCCCCTGGCGGTGCCGGCAGTTCACGCGGACGACGAACAGGAACAGCCTCCCGTCTCGGAGGCGACGGCTCCTGCCGGGACGGAACCCGGAGAGCCCCAGGCGGGGCTTCCCGAGGAAACAACGGACACTCAGTCCACCCAGGCGGCCGAACAGACGACGGCGCCGGCCACAGAGCCTTCTACGGAACCGGCGGAACCGAACCAGGCCGCGCCGATGATGGACGGACCAATGATGGACGAGCCGGTGCCGGCGGCGGAAGGTGGGCCCTCGGTGGAAATTAAAGGCTCGACCAACACCTGGGGGCAGTACTGTACTCTCCCCGGGCTGGAATTTTCCAATACAGAAAATGTGGATATCACCGTGAAGCCTACCTTCACCGATAGTAAAAGCGAAAGTGGCGTTTTGCCTGATCAAGTTGCCGCCAGGGTCGAGGCCCTGCTGGGTGGAGAACTGGGGAGTATCTCCCTGACGCTCCACGGCAAAAACGGCGAGACGACAGAGGTGTCCTACACCCACGGACATGTTCTGGGTGGCCGGTCCGACTACACCGTTCCCGCGACTTGTTCAACGGCGGGCTACACCGTTTCGTATTACATGTGCCCCAGCTGCGACCAGCCCTTTGGGGAGCGGAGAACCGAGATCCCCGTTGATGATACCAAGCATCAATATGTGGACGTCGCTGTCAAATGCAATGGCGAGACGGAAAAGGTTTGCAAGCTCTGCGGAAAAAATGAGCAGGGCGATGTGGTCAATATGGAAAACACCGAGCATGTGTGGGTGCCAGGATCGTCTACTCAGAACTGTGAGAATGACGAGGCTACCTGGCAGTATTGCCAGAAGTGCAATACGATCAAGCCCGGAAGCTATAACGTGACAAAGGCAGCCACCGGGCACCGGTACGGCTTCTGGAAGACGACCGTGCAGCCGGACTGCACGACTCCCGGTAAACAGGAAGCTCAGTGCATGAACCCGGGGTGCCAAGCGAAGATCACCAAGGCGCTTCCGGTGCAGCATTCTTACGGCTACCGCCAGTCCCTTCAGGGGAAGGGCGAGCAATACAACGCCACCTGCACGACTGCCTCCGCCTCCGGCTATGTCTGTAAAATATGCGGAGAGATCAATCCCAAGGATATCCGGTACAACGACTCCACCTTCGGCACCAAGGCCCTGGGCCATGATTATGAGGCGAGTCATGACTGCACCCAGGAGGTGACCTGCAAGCGCTGCGGCGAAAAAGTGGAGGCTTTTGAAAACCACGATCTAAAGTGGAGCTACGGCGATAACGGCAAAGACCCGAAAACGCACGAGGCCAAATGCACCCGCAATGGCTGCACCTATACAGTTGAAAAAGAAGAACATACACCCCCGGCGGACTACGACTGCACCAAGGCCTTCACCTGCACGATCTGCGGGCTGTATGTGGACTCACAATATAAAACCCATGACTATAGCAAGAATTTATATGAATATGTGGACGAAACCTACCATGTGAAAAAATGCGCCCATCCCGGCTGCAGCGTCGGCATCGAGAGCGCCCACTCCAAGGATGACGGGAATTGCGCCACGGAGTGGAAGTGCGCCAGCTGCGGCTATGTGCTGAAGGCCGCCGAGGAACACCAGTGGGGGCCCTACATTTCCAGCGGCGGGGTTCATTATAGGGCCTGCCAGAACGACGGATGCAACCAAATCTCCGACAGAGAGGCCCACACGCCGGACAGCGCCTATGGTGTGAGCTACGACTGTACCAAGGGCATCCACTGCCAGGTTTGCAGCGATGTGATCACGGCGGCGGCGGGCAGCCACAATGTCTACGGCGCGGCAATCCTGGGCGACGCGGAAGGGCATTATCAAAAGTGTCTGAACAGCAGATGCACCGGTATCCAGCGGCTCACCGGGCCTGACGCCCATCACACCGGCGGCGAGGCCACCTGCCAGACGCCGGCGACCTGCACCGTGTGCCACCAGCAATATGGGTCGATGGATATGACGAAGCATACCCGCATTGTGGTGGTGAATGAAAAAGCGGCGACCTTTACGGAAAAAGGCTACACCGGCGACCGCCAGTGCGCCGATTGCCATACGATCGTTGAAAAGGGGAAGGAGATCCCCACGTTGACGGAGACCTGCAGCCACAAATTCCAGAAGGTATATGACGACGCCGCCTGCTGGGATCAGTGTACGGTCTGCGGATTTGTGAAGGATAAGATCGCGCACACCTTGGAGCGGCGGTCGGACGATCAGCACCACTGGGAGCAATGCGCGGTTTGCAAGTATGAGACGACCAAGGTGCCCCATACGCCGAATGCGGACGACCACGACTGCACCACGGCGCTGAAATGCGGCGTGTGCGGCTATGAGCTGGAGGCGGCACAGAGCAGCCATCAGTACGGGGACCAATACGCTTATGACAAAGACGGCCACTGGCACGTCTGCACCAACCCCGACTGCGAACATAAGGAAGATGAAGTCCGCCACGACTGCGTGGACGACGGGGACTGCACCACGGCGGAAATTTGCCAGGTCTGCGGCTATACCGCGGCGCCGGCATTGGAACATGTTCCCTCCTCCGTCTGGGAGTGGGACGGGGAACAGCACTATCAGTCCTGCCTGAACGAGGGCTGCAAGGCCCATTTGCTGGCGGAAGCCCATACCCCGGCGGAAAACGACTATCTTTGCACCACGCCTGAGGTCTGTGCCGTGTGTCAGAAGGTGCTGAAAGAGGGAGAAAAAGAACATCATTGGAGCAACAAGGTCTTTTGCAACGAGGCCGGTCACTGGCACGTCTGCTCCAATTCCGGCTGCACCGCCGCGGAGCCGGAGGTGCCCCATACGGGCGGGAAAGCCACCTGCTCCCATCCGGCGGAATGTGAAATTTGCGGAACGCCCTACGGCGAACTGGATCCTAAAAGTCACGGTGCCACCAAGCTGGTGGGCCATGTGAATCCCACCGCCGAAGCGGAGGGCTACTCCGGCGACCAGGTCTGCCAGGACTGCGGCGCGGTGATCGTGAAGGGCATGATCCTGGCGAGGCTGGACGAAAGCAAAGCCGCCTGCGCCCATGAAAACGCCCATACGGTGTACGAAGACGCGGAAAAGCACTGGAAGGTCTGCGGGGACTGCGGCGCCTGGTTCCAGGAGGAGCCCCACAAATTTAACGAGGGGACCGTGACGGTGGAGCCGAGATGCACCGCCGTGGGCCAGCGGGAGCGGACCTGCATCGTGTGCGGCCGCAAGACGACCGAGGAGATCCCCAAGACCGCCCACACCTATGAAAATGGAAAATGCGTGTGCGGCGAAGTTGAGTACACCCTCAGCGGTGGCGGGACCTGGAACCTGCATGCCTCCTCCGGCGGAATGGGCTTCCGTATGGCCACCGACTCCGGCAATTTTGCCGGGTACAATATGGTCCGGGTCAACGGGTTCCCGCTCCAGGAAGGAACGGACTACACCTTTGACCGGGCCACCGGCGCGCTGGTGCTGACGGACGACTATCTGAACACCTTGGAGCCCGGCAGCTATGAGCTGGAGATCGAATATGTGGACGGTGCGGCCACCGTCTCCTTCCAGGTGGCGAGCCGCTCCCAAGTCCTGCCGGATCTGCCCGGCTCGGGACAGGGACAGCAGGCGACCACTGCCCCCACCACCACGAAGCCCGGAAGCGAGGCTTCCGACGTGCCCAAGACCGGTGACAGCGCGCCACTGCCGGCCCTGCTGGCGCTGTGCGTCCTCTCCGGCGGCGCGGCTGTGTGCCTCCTGCCTGGCGCCGCCAGACGCCGGAAGAAGAACTGAGGCGATTCTCCTTTGCCGCCCCCATTTTGGGGGCGGCATTTTAATCCCGGCGGGGACAAAACGGGTTTTTCTTTACATTTTTGGGACACTGTGATATGATGACTGCGGTGATTCGATGAAACTGCTCTATGCCGAGGATGAACCTGCCCTCTCCCAGGCTGTGACGGAGGCCCTGCGCTACTACAATTTTACGGTGGACCCGGTCTACAACGGCAATGACGCCCTGGATTATGCCCTCCTTGGGGGCTATGACGGAATCATTCTGGATATCATGATGCCGGGAAAGGACGGTTTGGAGGTGCTGCGGGCGCTGCGGGCCGCCGGCTCCGCCGTGCCGGTGCTGCTGCTCACCGCCCGCTCTCAGGTGGAGGACCGGATCCAGGGCCTGGATCTGGGAGCCGACGACTATCTGCCCAAACCCTTCGCCATGGCGGAGCTGCTGGCCCGGGTGCGGGCCATGCTCCGCCGGAAGGAGAGCTTTTCTCCCAGCTGTCTGCGCTGCGGAGGGATCGCTCTGGACCGGAACAGCTGTACCCTCTCCGGGGGCGGGCAGAAGTTTCAGCTCTCCAAGCTGGAATTTCAGTTGATGGAGCTTTTGATGCTGAATCAGGGCCGGTATCTTTCCACGGAGGAGATCCGAACCAAGGTCTGGGGCTATGACTCCGACGCGGAGGTGGGCGTGGTGTGGGTGTACATCTCCTATCTGCGCAAACGCCTGGCGGCCCTGGGCGGCGGGGCGGAGATTCGGGCCCGGCGGAATGTGGGCTATACCCTGGAGGCGAAGAAATGATCCGACAGCTGAAACGGAAATTTATCGCCACGGCCATGCTGGCGGTGTCGGTGCTGCTGATCGTGCTGCTGGGGGTACTCAACTCTCTGAACATTGCCGCCACCGTCAGCCAGTCCGGGCAGCTCCTGGAATCCCTGGCCCGGGAGGAGGCGCTGCCCATGTCCGGGCAGGGCCGGCTTCCGCCCTTTTTCGCCGCGCCACCCACGGACAATGAGCGGCGGGGCGCGGCCTATTTTTCCCTCCGAGTCAGTGGGGACGGCGTTATTCTGCGGCTGGACCTCAGCCGGATCGGGGACCTGACGGAGCGGGAGGCCATCGCCCTGGCCCAGAAGGCGGCGGACGCCGGGAAAGCCGAGGGCTATGTGGAAAATTACCGGTTTTTGGCGGTTTCCGCCGGGCCGGGGGAATACTGCTTTTTATTTCTGGATGTGACGTCCCAGCGTGCCGCGCTGCTGCGGGTGGGGCTATTGTCCTTCCTCGCGGGGGCGGTCTGCTGGGCCGCCATGCTGCTGCTGGTGGTGCTGCTGTCCAAGCGGGCGATCCGACCCATCGCGGAAAACCTGGAGCGGCAGCGGCAGTTTGTCACCGACGCCGGACATGAGCTGAAAACGCCCCTGGCCATTATTCAGGCCAACACCGAGGTGCTGGAGCTCCACCAGGGCCAGAGTCCGTGGAGCCGCACGGTGCTGGAGCAGGTTGGGCGGATGACGATGCTGACCAATCATCTGCTGACCCTGGCCCGGGCGGAGGCCCCGGAGGGCCCGCCACTGGAGGCGGTGGAGTTGTCGGAGGTCCTCCGATCGGAGGTAGAGCAATTTTCCCAGGTCTATGAGCGGCGGGCGCTGACGCTGAGGGCCCAGATCCCCCCAGGCGTCGCCGTCCGGGCCAACCGGGAGCAGATCCGCAGCCTGGCGGAGATCCTGCTGGACAACGGCGCGAAATACGCCCTTCCCGGCACGGAGGGGACCCTGACCCTGGAGAAAACCGGCCGGGCGGCGGTGCTGACGGTAAAAAACCGTTGCGAAAAGCGGCCAGAATGCCCGCCGGAAGCCCTGTTCCGGCGGTTTTACCGGCCGGACAGCGCCCGGACCCAGTCCGCCGGGGGCCACGGCATCGGCCTGGCCGCCGCCCAGGCCATTGTGACCGGGTTCCGGGGAAAAATAGAGGCGGCTTATTGGGGGGAAGACGGAATTTCCTTCACCGTCACGCTTCCATTGGAATAAACGAAGCCCGGGAGGCGCCCAAACGGCGCCTCCCATTTTGTTTACAAACGGGTCATTCTTTTCTAAGCCAAAATTAAGGCAGCGGCGCTATACTTGTATTCCAGAAACGGAGGGAAGCGGATGTATCGTCAGGAATGGAAGATCGAGATCGATCCGGGGGACCTGTGGGAGCTGCGGCAGCGGCTGAGCCAAATCTGCCGGCCCGATCCCCACGGGAAAAACGGCGCCTACCAGGTCCGCAGTCTTTATTTTGACACGCCGGAGGACGCCGCCCTGTGGGAAAAGCTGGACGGGGTCAACCGCCGGGAAAAATTCCGCCTGCGGTACTATGGCCAGGACTTGTCCTTTCTCCATCTGGAAAAGAAGGAGAAGATCGGGGGCCTTTGCCGCAAGACCCAGGAGCCGGTGACGGCGCGGCAGGTACAGTGCCTGCTCTCGGGGAAGTGGGACTGGATGCTGTCCGCGGGGGAACTTTCGGCGGAGCTGTACAGCAAAATGGCGGCGTCTCTGCTCCGACCCAAGGTGCGGGTGGACTATACCCGGGAAGCCTTCCTGTATCCTGCTGGGAATGTCCGGGTCACTTTGGACACCGGGATCCGGGCGTGCTATGAGACGGACCGGTTTCTGGACCCGGCGGCGGTCACGCTGCCCGCCGGAGATGCTCCGGCACTGATGGAGATCAAATTTGACGCCTTTCTGCCGGATATCATTCGGGACGCGGCGGCGCTGACGGGCCGAAGGGCGTCGGCCTTTTCCAAATGTGCCCAATGCCGGATCTACGGCTAATATACAGGAGGTAATTTTATGACATTCAGCGACATTTTTAAATCCAGTTTTCTGGAAAACGTCACCTCGGTGAGCCTGCTGGACATGGTTTTGGCCCTGGCGCTGGCTTTTGGAATGGGCGTCTTCATTTTCCTGGTGTACAAGAAGACCTACACCGGCGTGCAGTATTCCTCCAGCTTCGGCGTGACCCTGATCGCACTGACCATGATCACCACCCTGGTCATTCTGGCTGTCACCAGCAACGTGGTGCTGTCCCTGGGCATGGTGGGCGCGCTGTCCATCGTCCGGTTCCGCACCGCCATCAAGGAGCCCTTGGACATCGCGTTTCTGTTCTGGTCCATCGCCGTGGGCATCGTGCTGGCGGCGGGGCTGATCCCTCTGGCGGTGATCGGCAGTGTGGTCATTGGGATCATCCTGCTGGTATTCGTCAACCGGAAGCCCCAGAGCCAGCCCTATATCCTGGTACTCCGCTGCGATGGCTACGACAGCGAGACCGCCGCCCGGGCCTATCTGGACAAAATGACCCGCCGCTGCGCCGTTAAGAGCAAGACCGCCCAGGCCGGTTCTGTGGAGCTGAACCTGGAGGTCAGTTTGAAGGACGGCAATACCGACTTTGTCAACATCCTGTCCCAGATGGAGGGGGTTTACAGCGCCGTGCTTGTGAGCTACCATGGGGACTACATGGGATAAGGAGGCAAGCGGTGGCCAGGCACAAATATATTGACGGGATCTGCTGGGGGATCGTGGCGCTGACCCTGGCGGCGACGCTGCTGTTCATGAATGGGAAGGCCCTGGGGCTGACCGCCGTTGCTCCGGAGGGGGAGGACGAGATCTTCACCGCCAACGACCTGACGGCGGACTACGACCGATCCGCCGCTACCCGGATCATTCTCAGCGGAGAGAGCGCCAGGGTCCAGGGCAACGGCGCCTATTTTTACCAGGGAGACGTGTATATCGTCAGCCCCGGAAAATATGTCCTCTCCGGCGCCTTGGACGACGGCAGTGTGATCGTCCAGGCGGAAGGGGACGACAAGATCTGGCTATACCTGGATGGGGTGGATCTTTTCTGTCAGGACGGGGCGGCCTTGGACATTGAACAGGCGGGGAAGGTGTTCATTACCCTGGGCGACGGAACGGTGAACCAGCTGTCCTCCGGGGAGAGCTATTCTCAGGAGGCGGTTTCCGCCGGAATTGACGGAACGGTCTACTCCCGGGACGATTTAACCATTCAGGGCGCCGGGCAGCTCACCGTGGAGGGAACCTACTGCCACGGTATCGTGTGCAACGACGATCTGGTGATCACCGGGGGAAGTCTGGATATCCAGGCGGCCCAGGACGGCCTCCACGCCAACGACAGCGTCCGGGTCCGGGAGGCGGACATCACCATCCGTGACGGAGACGACGGCGTGACCGCCCAAAATGACGAGGGGACCAGCTTTTTCTATATGGAATCCGGCAGCCTGACCGTTTCCGAGTGTTACGAGGGGATCGAGGCCGTCTGCGTCACCATCGCCGGAGGGACCTTGGACCTTGCGCCCACTGACGACGGCATCAACGCCACCGGCACAGGGGAGGCAGGGTACATCCGGATCAGCGGCGGGGATATCCGTATTCGCAACGCCGCGGGCCGGGACGCCGACGGCTTGGATTCCAACGGCAGCATCTATCTGGAGGGCGGCAGCGTCTTCATCAGCCTCAACGGCCAAGGGGGCAACCTGGCCATTGACTACGGCAGCGAGTACGGCGGGGCCTGCCGGATCGACGGCGGGACCATCCTGGCCTGCGGGAGCAATACCATGGCGGAGGCGATTTCCGCCGACTCCTCCCAGGGCTTTTTGATGGAGGGCGTGACCGGTCAGGCGGGCTGCCAGGTGACACTGGAGGCCGGGGGTCAAACGCTGCTGGCCGAGGAGGTGCCCTATGAATTTACCTGCCTGATCGTCAGCGCCCCGGGACTGCGGGTGGGGGACAGCTGCACCCTGACCGTGGGAGAGAGCCAGCAAACCTACACCGTGGAAAATAGCAGCGACGCGGTCTCCGCCTTTGGACAAATGGGCGGCAGATTTGGCGGATTCGGCGGAGGCATGCAGCTGCCGGAGGGTGAGGCCCCCTCCGGCGTGGAGCCCCCTTCCGGCGGCCTGGGTGAGGCCCCCGGCCTGCCGGAAGGGACGGTTCCCCAGGATGGCGGTGGCCAGAGGCCCCAGCGCGGCCCCGGCGTAGAGGGGGAGGATTCGGGTATTCAGAACCCGAACGGCGGCATGGAAGGCCGGTGGCCCGCCTTCGGCGGCGGTCGGGGGGATATTCAAGGACAGCTGCCGGAGGGGGACGGACAGCTTCCGGGCAGACAGCTCCAGACCGAGGGGAAGGCCCCTGTTTCCATGGAAATAAACTGGACCGCAGCCCTGCTGGTGGGCGTGTCGGCGCTGGTCCTGGGAATGGGCCTGGTGGCAGCCTTGTGCTTCCGCAGAAGATAAAATTCGCGCCCCGGCTTTTGCCGGGGCGCAAATTGCGCGAAAGCTAGCTCACAGCGTTCATGTCCCGGAGCATGGCCGCCAGCTTTTCCCGGTTCTCCGGGTCCAGCTGGGTCAGCGGCAGGCGGCAGCCGCCGCAGTCATAGCCGATCAGGGCCATGGCGGCCTTGACAGGCACCGGATTGACCTGGGCAAAGAGCAGGTCAATGAGCCCCAGCAGCCGAAGCTGGATGGCGGCGGCGGTGTCGAAATCCCCCGCCAGCGCCGCCTGGGCCATGGCGCTGGTCTCAGCGGGGCAGACGTTGGATACCACGGACACCACGCCCTGTCCCCCTAGGGACATCACCGGCACCGCCAGGGAATCCTCCCCGGCCCATACTGGCAGATCCGGGCCGCAGGTGGCCAGAATCCTGCCCACCTTCTGAAGGTCCGGACTTGCCTCCTTGACGCCGGCGATGTTGGGCACCCGGCTCAGCTTCCGGTAGACGGAGACGGGGATATCCACGCCGGTGCGGCTGGGGACGTTGTACAGGATCACCGGGATAGACACGCTGCCGGCAATGGCTCTATAGTGGGCGCAGAGGCCCTCCTCCGTTGCCTTGTTGTAATAGGGACTGACCACCAGCAGGGCGTCCGCCCCCGCCGCCTCCGCCGATTGGGCCAGGGCCACGGCGTGGGCGGTGTCGTTGGAGCCGGTGCCGGCGATGAGCAGCGCCCGGTCCCGCAGGCAGGACTTCCCCACTCGAATGAGGGTGAGCTTTTCCTCGTTGGAGAGGGTGGCGCCTTCCCCGGTGGTGCCCGCCAGCACCACCGCCCGGATGCCGGCTTCCAGCTGACGGCGGAGCAGCTGTTCCACCATGGGATAGTTGATCTTCCCGTCCAGGAAGGGCGTACAGAGGGCCGTGCAGACCCCGGTGAATAAGGGCTTTTTCATAGAATGATACCTCCGCACCAATCTATGCCCCGGAAAGGTTTTTTGCCTGTTGCAAAATGAGAAATAATGGGGTATAATTTTCCGGAAAAGGAGGGATTTTCCCTTGAAGACACAGGATTTTTGGTATGACCTGCCCCCGGAGCTGATCGCCCAGACGCCGCTGCCCCGGCGGGACGCCTCTAGGCTTCTGATGCTGGACCGGGAAACGGGGGAAATGATCCACGGCCATTTTACGGATATCGTGCATTGTCTGCGACCCGGGGACTGCCTGGTGATGAACGACTCCCGGGTGCTGCCCGCCAGGCTCCTAGGCAATCGGCCCACCGGCGGGGCGGCGGAGCTGCTGCTGCTCCGGGACCTGGGGTGCAATCGCTGGGAGTGCCTCGCCAAGCCCGCCCGGAAGCTGACTCTGGGCCAGGAGGTGCTCTTCGGCCAGGGTGAATTGGTGGGCAAAGTGGTCCAGGAGCTGCCGGAGGGCGGCAGGATCGTGGAATTTTCCTACCAGGGCATTTTCCTGGAGGTGCTGGACCGGCTGGGAAAGATGCCCCTGCCGCCCTACATCAAGGAGGAGCTGGGAGACCGGGAGCGGTATCAGACTGTGTACAGCCGGGAGACCGGTTCCGCCGCTGCCCCCACCGCCGGGCTTCACTTTACCAAGGAGCTGCTGGAAAAAATTCGGGAAATGGGGGTTTCCGAGGCGTTCATCACCCTCCATGTGGGCCTGGGAACCTTCCGCCCGGTGAAGGCGGAGGATATTTCCCAGCACCATATGCACTCTGAGCTGTGCCGGATCAACGAGGAGACCGCGAGCCTCCTCAACCGGACCCGGGAGCAGGGCGGGCGGATCGTCTGCGTGGGCACCACCTCCTGCCGCACCCTGGAAAGCATGGTAGGGGAGGACGGGCGGTTTTCCCCGGGCAGCCGCTGGACAGATATTTTCATCTATCCGGGCTACCGGTTCAAGGCCATGGACGCCCTGATCACCAATTTCCACCTGCCGGAGAGTACCCTGGTGATGCTGGTGTCGGCCTTTGCCGGCCGGGAGAGGATCCTGGCGGCCTACCGGGAGGCGGTGCGGCAGCGCTACCGGTTCTTCTCCTTTGGGGACGCCATGTTTATCGGGGACCTGTCCCAGGTCTCCATCCCGTCAAAAAATCAGGAGGAAATCCATGAAGATCCGGGCCTTTGAAGAAGACGATCGGGACGATTTGATCTTTATGGTCCTGCAGGCCAAGGACGCACTGGGAAGAAAACCGAAGATCAACGAGGACCTGCTGGACATCCGGGGGCATTACATGGACCGGGGCGACCAATTTTGGGTCGCGGTGGATGAAAACGGCCGGGTGATCGGGTGCGTGGGGTATTCCAGGATCGCCGGAACCACCGAAGCGTTTCTCCACAGGCTTTATGTAAAGCCCACCGAAAAGCGGAAGGGGATCGGAACCGCGCTCCTGCAAACGGCGGAGGAACACATGCGCGATCAGGGCATCACCGTCGCCAAGATCCATCTCGGCAGCCCAAAGGAGCAGTGGTTTGAATCCTACGCCTTTTATCCCAAGCATGGGTACACTGAATACGAACCAAGATATATGAAAAAAGAATTGTAAGGCAAAAAATTCACCGCCCCGCGCCGAGATCCCGGCGCGGGGCGGTCGTTTAATGCTTCGCTGCCTTTTTCTTGTTGTGCTCCATCTGCCAGACGCCCCAGAGACGCACCAGGGTGGACACCAGCAGGATGGCCACCGCCATCAGCCCCGCCACGGCGGCGGTGTGAGCTCCCTCCTGGGCAAAGGCCTCCACATCCCCCTGCATCATGTGGGTCATGGTGTAGTACACCCCCGTCCCGGGGAGCATGGGAAACAGAGACACCACCAGATAGGAAATGGCGGGGTATTTCCGCACCCGGGCCATGATCTCCGAGTAGGCGGCGCAGACCAGGGTGGCATAAAAGGTGGCGGCCAGATCTCCCATTGGCAGGACCAGGGAGAATACCAGCCATCCCAGCACCCCGCCCAGGACGCACAGCAGCCCGCCGTGGCCGTGGATGTTGAACAGCAGGGAGAACCCGGCGCACCCGGCAAAGGATCCCAGCAGCTGCAGCCCGAGCCCATAGCCCTGGAAGGAGCGGCCCGCGGGAATGCCCCACAGCCATACCGCCGTGTTCCAGGCCACGGCGGTGCCCAGGGCAATGGCCACCGCCACCAGCAGCACCTGGACGATCCGGTTGACGCCGGAGTTGATGTCTCCGTAGATGATGTCCCGCATGGCGTTGGTGAACAGCAGCCCCGGCACCAGCAGCATCAGCCCGCCGATAACCGCCGCGTCGGGATCGTGGCAGAGGCCCAGCTTATTCAGACCGTAGACCGCCAGCGCCAGCACAAAGGCGGAGAGAATGGTCTTGAAAAAGGGGTTGGTTTTCATCCGGTCCATGCCCGCGCCCAGAATGCCCGCGATCACGCCGCAGACCCCGGCGCAGAGGCAGTCCGTCCAGTCTCCCCGGAACAAAACGGCAAAGCCCGCCGCCCCCAGGAAGCTGCCCAGCACAATGAAGGGGAGCCTGTAGTGGACTCGGGCCTGCTCCGTCTCCTCCAGCCATTTCCAGGCGACCTGGGGCTCGGGATGCTCCGCGCAGAGCTTGCGGGAGAGGTTGCTATACCGCTCTACCGCGTCCAAATCGTTGCCGTGGTGGCCGATCCGGCGCATCCGGGTAATGGGGCGGCTGTTTTCCGTTTCAATGCTGACGATGAGGCAGTTGGGGATGGAAAACGCCTCCGCCTGGATGCCGTAGGCCCCCAGGAGCCGGTTGACGCTCTCCTCCACCCGGAAGGTCTCCGCTCCGCTGATGGCAAGCCGGTAGCCCAGCTCCACCGCCAGCTCGATCAACGCATCATAGTCCATACCAACGCCGCCTTTTTTGAATTTCCCCATTGAGTATAGCACACTTTTGGGAAATGGCAAGTGTTTTCCCGTCGAAAGCTGTCACACATAGCGCCGCGGAAGGCGGCATTGGAGCAAATTGACCTGGGCCGTGACATATTCCCCAGGCAGCGGGCAGACCTCCCCGGCGGCAAAAAGGGTGTACTGACTGCCCACCCGGCCCACCAGGGGCAGCCGCCGGCCCTGAAATTCCACATATTCGCCCCGAAACCGGCGGCGGAGCAGGCGAAATAGGTACGCGCCGAATTGGAAGGGACCGAACCGGTCCGGCCCGGAAAGCATTCCAAAGCCGTCCACATGGCCCAGGGCGACCACGGCGGCGCAGGTGTCCCGGCGGACCCGGCAGACGGAGGCGTAGCCGGTGCAGTCTCCCCGGCGCAGCAGCTTCCGGTCTACCACCTGGGCCTGAACCGCCGCTGCCGGCAGGAGGGGAACCGGGGTGGCCCGGCACAGCGGCCCCACCAGGGCGGAGCCGATCCGCACTGCGTCCAGCCAGGTGTCCGGGAAGCGGAGGGCGGCACAGCTGTTGGCAATGTGCCGCGTCCCAATGGGGCAGCCCTGGGCTCCGAGAAAATCGGTGATCTCTAAAAACCGCTCCAGCTGCCGCCGGGTGCGGCGATACCGCTTTTCAAAGGCGGCGGCGAAGTGGGAGAAGATGCCCTCGAATTGGAAGGGGAACCGCTGGTAGAGGGCCAGCAGCCCCTCCCGGTCCGTCCAGCGGAAGCCGAAGCGGCCCATCCCCGTGTCCACCGCCACATGGACCCTGACCGGCCGCCCCCGGGCGCAGCGCAGATAAAACTGGGCGCAGGACAGGCCCGTTACCGTCAGAATGACACCCTGCTTTACGAGCAATTCCAAAACCGCCCCGTCCGCCACCGGGCTCAGCAGCAAAATGTCCTCCCCGAAGCCCAGCTCCCGGAGGCGCAGGGCTTCCTCCGGCTCCGCCACAGCGAACATTGTCGCTCCGCCGTATTCCCAGGCCCGGGCGGCCTCCTCCAGGCCCACGCCGTAGCCGTCGCATTTGACCACGGCAATCACCGGCGCCTTGACAAAATCCGCCACCTGGGCGGCGTTGTGCCGGAGGGCCTGCCGGGACACCTCCAGATAGCACAGCTCCTTACGATCCATAAAGAAACACACCCCTTTTCATGGCAAAGCCATTGTAACAGGGGTGTGCATCAGACCGGCATCCGGGGCGCATCTTTTTCATGAATTTCAGAAGATCTTAGCCGCTCTCCGTCTGGCCGGGGACGCCCGCCTCGCCGGCCACCGGATCGGTTTCCTTGGGCGCGGGGACAAAATAGGTGTCCGGGGAAATGATAATGGCGGTCCTGTAAACGTAGAACCGGTAGACCAATCCGCCCTCGCCGAGATCCTCCATCGGCGTCGTGATCACCTCGATCCCGTCCTCCGGCGTGCCGCTGGTACGCAGGGTGTAGGTGGGGCCAATACCCAGCTGCCCAAAGAACTCGGCGCTGAGCCGGTACAGAAGGTCCAGGATCGTCTCGTCGTTGTAATCATAGCCATGGCTCTGGAAGAGAAGCAGTGTATCATAAATGCTTATGGTCAAGCCCACCGCTTTTCCGGCGGCGTCGTCGATCACCATGGTAAAATCCCAGAGGTCGGAGTCCTGGGCCTGAATATTCACATACCAAAAGAAGGCGGAGCCATTTAGATTAAAGCTGATACTGGGCGACAGGTCCATGATCACGTGGTCCTGAAGCAAAAAATCCAGCTCCTCGAGACCCGCAAAGGCTTTGAGGACCTCCTCCGCCGCTTCCCGGACTTCATCTTCCGTCATTCGAGCAAGACTTGGATCCACGTCGGACTGGGCGGAGCCCAGCATGCCGATATAAATGCGCTCCATGAGGGTGGAGGCCGGGGAAGTCAGCTGGATCTGGGGCACGCTTTCAGTCTCCACGGCATTTTCCAGGGAGGTTTCCTGCAAAAGCCCCACCAGATAGGGAAGCGCCGCCCCCAGCCCCAGGAGTACCAGGGCCAGCAGCACCGCCAGGACCGCTTTAACGCTTTTCACCGCGCTTCCTCCTTTTCCGCTTGCCGTAGAGGGTCACCGTCACGCAGGTGCCCTTGCCCACCTGGCTCTGGAAGCTCAGATTGCCGCTGTGGAGCTCCACGATCCGCTTGCACAGGGCCAGGCCCAGGCCCGCGCCGCCCTGGCTCCGGGACCGGGCCTTGTCCACCCGGTAAAAGGCCTCGGTGATCTTGCTCAGCTCCTTTTCCTCCATGCCCCGGCCGTTGTCCACCACCTGGAACTGGCAGCCGCCGGAGATCCGCTTGCCCTCCACCGCCACCGTGCCCCCCTCGCCCAGGGCCTTGGTGGCGTTGTCGATCAGGTTGTAGAGCAGGGATTTGACCAGATCCGGGTCAAATACCGCCCGGCCGGGCTCCCCCCGGCACATCAGCCGCACGCCCCGCTCCTTGGTCATGGGGGCCAGGGTCTGCTCCACGTCGGCTAAAAAGGCGTTCAGGCTCACGTCTCGCATCACGGGGGTGTCCTGCTCCAATAGCAGCAGCTCCAGCAGCTTAAAGGACAGCTTTTCCAGCCGCTGGCCCTCGGAAAAGATATAGTTGGCGGCGCCCATCCGGTCCTCCTCCTCCAGAGAGTCCTGGCGGAGCAGATCGGCGTAGCCGATGATGGAGGTCATGGGGGTTTTCAGCTCATGGGCAAAGGCCCCCATAAAGGCGTCTTGCCGCTGCATTTCCGACTCCATCCGAGCAAAATTTTCCTGGAGCTTTCCTGCCATGGCGTCAAAATCCCGGGACAGCTGGCCAAATTCGTCCTGGCTGTGGATATCGGAGCGCCAGGCCAGGTTTCCGCTGGAGATCCGCCGCACGGCGGTGGTGAGCTTGCGCAGATCCCTTGTCAGCAGGGCCCCGATCAGCAGTGCCGCCAAAAGCCCCAGCGCCGCCGCGGCGGCGTAGAGGATCCAAAACAGCCGGAGCTGGTTATCCCGGGCGGAAAAGGCGGGGGTGAGGTCGAAGGCCGCCTCCAGGATCAGAACCTGCCCCCCGGACTGGAGGCTGCTGGAGGCCAGGTAGGCCCAGCCGCTGCCGCCGTGCACTGTGACGCAGACGCACTGCCCTGTCGCCGGGGCCGTGCCGGTCCCCAGAAGGGCCACGTCCCCGTTGGAATAGAGGACGGTCTGGTCCTGGCGGAGGAGCAGACCCATCCAGCCGGACTCCTGCCCGGGATCCAGCTCCTCCAAAACATCGGTTAAGTTTACATAATATGAATGGGACCCGGTGTTGTTCAGCAGGGAAACGGTGTCCCGCAGGCTGCGATAGGACTCCATGGCTGCGGATTTTTCCGCCGCCAGCGCCTGCTGAAAAGAGCTGGAGATCAGCGCCGTGCCGCCGACGCCAAAGCTCAGGGCAAGAAGCAGGGAGACGGTGACGATCAGCTTCAGGCGAACGCTCAAGCTCTACACCTCCAAACGGTAACCCATGTTGATGACCGCCCGGAGGCAGTCGTTCCAGCCCACCTTCTTTTTCAGGCGCTGGATGTGCAGCTCCACGGTGCGGGTGCTGTCCGGGTACTCGCCGCCCCAGACCCGCTCGTAGATGGTACTTTTATTCAGCACGATCCCGGGATTTTGGGCGAAGAGCAGCAAAATCTCGTACTCCTTCCGGGTCAGGGTGATGGGCACGCCGCCCCGGGTCACCTGCATGGCCTCGGTGTTGATATCCAGCCCGCCCACATGGAGTACCGTCGCCAGCTTCCCGTGGCGGCGGAGGACCCCCTCCACCCGGGCCAGCAGCTCCAATATTTCAAAGGGCTTGATGATGTAGTCCTCCGCCCCCATTTTCAGCCCCTTCACCCGGTCGTTGACGTTGTTCCGGGCAGTGATGAAGATCACGGGCGTGCCATGCTCCTTGATGTAGTCCATCAGCTCAAAGCCGCTGATCCCCGGCAGCATCACATCCAACAGGATCAGATCGTAGCTGTCCCGCTCCACGGCGTCCGCCGCCGCCATGCCGTCAAAGACGCAGGTACACACATACCCCGCCTTCCGTAGACTGATTCGGAGCAGTTCCGAGATCGGCAATTCATCCTCCACGATCAGAATTTTGACCATGGCGCCGTCCCCCCTTTCTTTTTCCAAAGAATAGCACCCGATTGCATCATAATTGCATCATAGCGCCTTGGAAAGGGGGTTTTCCTCCATCATAAAGCAGCAGGTTTGCAGGTTTTGGCCCTTTAGGTACTCCGCGCCCCAGTCCCGCATGGCCACAAGAATGGGCATCAAGCTTCTGCCCAGCTCCGTCAGGGAGTATTCCACCTTGGGCGGGATCACCGGGTACACCTCCCGGCGCACCAGGCTGCTGGCCTCCAGCTCCCGGAGCTGCTGGGTGAGCATCTTGGCCGTGGCGCCGTGGATCAGCCGGCGAAGCTGGGAGAACCGCAGGGTTCCGTCCGACAGGTGCCAGAGGATCAGGGCCTTGTACTTCCCACCGATCAGGTCCAACGTGGCCTCCACGGGGCAGTTGTCCGTCAGTTCCATTACAAACACCTCGGTATCAAAAAGGATAGTATTGCACAAAATAGTGCGTACTTGCAAATTTAGAATCGTATGCTACAATAGTATCACAAAACAGCCGTGGCGTCAATGCCGCAGAAGGGAGAAAACCCATGAAGCTGCGATTCCAAGTCACCGGCATGAGCTGCGCCGCCTGCTCCGCCCGGGTGGAAAAGGTCTCCGGCCAGGTGCCGGGGGTGGAGAAGGCGGAGGTCAACCTCCTGGCCGGGACCATGGCGGTGGAGGCAAAGGACCGCTCCGTGATCCCCGCCATTGTGAAGGCCATTCAGGACGCCGGCTACGGCGCCATCCCGGAGGGGGAGAAGCAGGCCGCCCCGGCCCAGGCCCCGGCGGATCAGGCGCTGAAGGAGATGAAGATTCGGATCATCGGCTCGGCGATCCTGCTGGTGATCCTGATGTATTTCACCATGGGCCATATGATTGGCCTGCCGGCGCCACACTGGTACCATGGGACGGAAAATGCCCTGGTGGCGGCGCTGCTACAGTTCTTCCTGACGCTTCCCATCGTCTACCTCAACCGGGTCTACTATACCCGGGGGCTGAAGGCCCTGTGGAAGCGGGCCCCCAACATGGACTCTCTGATCGCCGTGGGCTCCCTGGCGGCCCTGATCTACGGTATCGCCGCCCTGTTCGTCATGGCCTGGGCCATGGGCCACAGGGACTGGGACACCGTGACCCGGTATTCGGAAAATCTCTACTTTGAGTCCGCCGCCACCATTTTGACCCTGATCACCCTGGGCAAGTTCCTGGAGACCCGGGCCAAGGGCAAGACCGGCGACGCCATCCGGCAGCTGATGGACCTGCGGCCCATGACCGCCTCGGTCCGCCGGGGGGACGCCGTGGTGGAGGTCCCGGTGGAGGAGGTCCGGGTGGGGGACACCGTGGTGGTCCGCTCCGGAGGCAGCATTCCCGTGGACGGCACGGTGCTGTCCGGCCGGGCCTCTGTGGATCAGAGCGCCCTCACCGGCGAGAGCGTACCGGTGGAGAAGGAGCCGGGGGACCCGGTGTCCGCCGCCACCATCAACACCGAGGGGTATCTGGAATTTCGGGCGGAAAAGGTGGGACAGGACACCACCCTGGCCCAGGTCATCCGCATGGTGGAGGAGGCGGGTGGCTCCAAGGCGCCCATCGCCCGGCTGGCGGACAAAATCGCCGGGGTCTTTGTGCCGGTGGTCATGACCATCGCCGCCGGGACCTTCCTGGTCTGGATGCTGGCGGGGCAGACCTTGGAATTTGCCCTCACCAGCGCCATCTCCGTGCTGGTCATCTCCTGCCCCTGCGCCCTGGGGCTGGCCACGCCGGTGGCCATCATGGTGGGCACCGGCAAGGGCGCGGAGAACGGCATCCTGGTGAAGTCCGCCGAGGCCCTGGAGACCCTCCACAGCATCGACACGGTGGTGCTGGACAAGACCGGCACCGTCACCCAGGGCAAGCCCATGGTGACGGATATCTACGGTCTGAACGGCGTGACGGTGAACGAGCTCCTCTGCGTGGCCGCCTCCCTGGAGGCGCCCTCCGAGCACCCCCTGGGCGCCGCGGTGGTGGAGGAGGCCCGGCGCCGGAACATCCCCCTGTGCCCGGTGGAGGGCTTCGCCGCCGTCCACGGCAAGGGTGTCCGGGGCGCCATCCAGGGTGCCGGCTATCTGGCGGGCAACGCCGCCATGCTGTCCGACGCCGGGGTGGACCTGGGCGGACACGCCGCCACCGCCGACCAGCTGGCCGGCGAGGGCAAGACTCCCCTGTTCTTCGTCCAGGACGGGACG
>CANQQU010000011.1 GCA_947626085.1 uncultured Oscillospiraceae bacterium | reverse complement strand
AGGGGGCTGAGCATCGACATTCCCCGCTCTATGCTCTGCGGCGGCGGCAGCAAGTCGCCCCTGTGGCGGAAGATCTTCGCCAATGTGCTGGGCATTCCGCTGGACCTGCCCAAGACGGAGCAGGGCCCGGGCTACGGCGGCGCCATGCTGGCCATGGTGGGCTGCGGAGCGTTTCCCACGGTGCGTTCCGCCGCGGAGACCCTGGTGGAGATCGCCGGTACGGTGGAGCCGGATGAGGCGCTCACCGCGCTGTATGAGGACCGCTACCGGCAGTTCCGGAAGATCTACCCTGCCTGCAAGGCGCTGTTTTCCGCGCTGCGCCAGTGAATAAAAACAAAATAGGAGGAATTATATATGTTTCAAAACATTCCCCAGGTAAAGCTGGGCATCATTGCGGTCAGCCGGGACTGCTTCGTGATCTCTCTGTCCCAGCGCCGGCGGAGCGCCGTCGCGGCCGCCTGCGCCGAAAAGGGGCTGTCCCTCTACGAGGCCCAGACCACCGTGGAAAACGAGAAGGATATGGAAAAGGCCGTGGCGGAGGTCCGCTCCGCCGGGTGCAACGCTCTGGTGGTGTTTCTGGGCAACTTCGGCCCCGAGACGCCGGAGACCCTGATCGCCCAAAAATTTGACGGCCCGGTGATGTACGCCGCCGCCGCGGAAGGGGACGGGGACCTGATCAACGGCCGGGGGGACGCCTACTGCGGGATGCTGAACTGCTCTTATAATCTGGGCCTGCGGAAAATCAAGGCCTACATCCCGGAGTACCCCGTGGGCACGGCGGAGGATGTGGCGGAGATGATTCTGGACTTCGTGCCCGTGGCCCGGGCGCTGATCGGCCTGAAGAATCTGAAAATCATCACCTTCGGCCCCCGGCCTCAGGACTTTTTCGCCTGCAACGCCCCCATCCAGGGGCTCTACGAGCTGGGGGTGGAGATCGAAGAGAACTCCGAGCTGGACCTTCTGGTGAGCTACAAGGCCCACGCCGGGGACCCTCGAATCCCCCAGGTCTGCGCCGATATGGCCGCCGAAATGGGCGCGGGAAGGTACTATCCCGACCTGCTGGAGCGGATGGCCCAGTTTGAACTGACGCTGCTGGACTGGGCGGAGAACCACAAGGGCGCCCGGAAGTTTGTGGCCTTCGCCGACAAGTGCTGGCCGGCCTTCCCTGAGACCTTTGGCTTTGAACCATGTTATGTCAACTCCCGTCTGGCCGCCCGGGGCATTCCCGTGGCCTGCGAGGTGGATATTTACGGCGCCCTCAGCGAGTATATCGGCGCCTGCGTCTCTGCCGACGCCGTGACCCTGCTGGATATCAACAACTCCGTGCCCAAATCCCTGTATGATTCTGAAATTGCCGGAAAATTCGATTACCAGCTTACCGACACCTTCATGGGCTTCCACTGCGGCAACACCCCTTCCTGCAAGCTCTGCGCCGACCGGGCGGTGAAGTACCAGCTGATCCAGCACCGGCTTTTGGAGTCGAAAGACAGCGAGCCCGACTTCACCCGGGGCACCCTGGAGGGGGACATCACCCCCGGAGCCATCACCTTCTACCGCCTCCAGTGCGACAGTGAAGGCAATCTCCGGGCCTACATCGCCCAGGGCGAGGTGCTGAACGTGGCAACAGGCAGCTTCGGTGGAATCGGCGTCTTCGCCATTCCCGAAATGGGCCGGTTTTACCGCCACGTCCTCATCCAGAAGCGCTATCCCCACCACGGGGCCGTTGCCTTCGGCCACTACGGCAAGACCCTGTTTGAGGTGTTTAAATTCCTAGGGGTGGCGGACATTGCCTATAACCAGCCCAAGAGCCTGCCATACCCCACGGAGAATCCCTGGGCATAAACCCACACAGGTGAAGAACGTGGGATTCATAAAAAGCGATCCCCCCACGCCATACCCCGTTTTGTCAAAACACCTTGTTTTTCCAAAATTTACTAAGAAAACCCTGCTTTTACTAGTTTAAAGAGGGAATTCTAGACAAACACAGCCACCGGTTGCAGGTGGCTGTGTTTTTGTGGACAAACCAAGATTTATCGTCCCTTATAGCTTCTGATTCTGCGCCCGGTAAGCAGCAGGGGCTACGCCTGTTATTTTTTTGAAGGTATCATCGAAAAAGCTGCGGGTGCCAAAGCAAAGACGCTCACTGATCTCCTGAATACTCAGCTGGGTGGTGGTCAAGAGCATTTTGGCGCGTTCCACCCGCACGATCTTGATATAGGTGTTGATGCTGACGCCGGTTTCCTCCTTGAATTTTCTGGACAGGTAGTAATTCGCGTAACCGATCCGCCCTGCCAAGAAGGAAAGGGTGAGTTTTTCTTCGGAATGAAGCTCGATATAATCGCAGCAACTTTGAATCTGCTTGGACCAGTGGGGATTGATGCGGCTTTTGCGAACCAGCATGATGAAGTCTTCATACATTTTGTGATTGACGAACACCACATCAGTCATGGTATGGCATTCAATGAGATCTTGAATATAGGCATCCCCACGGGAGTAGGCCGCTTCGGGTGAAATACCGCCTTCAATAGCCGCCCGGGTGCAGAGGGAGGTGAATACCGAGGCAGAGATTTTTGCCTGGGTCAGAGAATCGCTGCTTTGAATCCCCACGCCGCCGCTGATGGAAGATGCCTGAGACAGCGCCGCTTTATAGTTTGGATCTCCCTCCCGCACCATTTTCAGCAGCGCTCGTTCCGCCATATAGGTCTGCATCCGGTCGCCCTTTGGATGGTCGGCTGTCTTTTGGCTGGCAAGCTCCGCACGCTGAAAGTGGATGTCGCCGGTACTGAGCCGTTCGCCTGCCACGCAGTAGTGCAGCATCAGGGTGTACTGAAAGAGCTGATTAACCATGATCGTGGGAATGCGTTCCAAATTCCGCATCAGCTTTGGCAGCCAGGCCCGGGGCACTTGTGCCCGGGCGATGGCGCGCCGAATCTCCGTTGACAGCGTCTCCCTGGTGGAGAAGGGCCCGAATACATGGATGCGGGTGACTTCATCGTCCTTTGTTTCAAATACCGCGCTCCATACCAGGTTGTAAGGAATACTGAGAATCAGCGGCGCATGATTGCTCCGGCTGTATTCCAGCATATATTGCATACTCCCGGTGGAGGAAAACAGCGTGTTAAGGACCAGCTCCTCGCTGCTGGCATCCAGGAGGGTCCCCTCTGGATCGTAGGTCCAGCTGAACAGATTCCCGTTACACTCCAGCAGTTCTCGCAGGCACGCGATCCGCTCGTCGATGGGTTGGGACAGGATGGACATTTTACCGGCACCTCCATATCTCTGCTTATTATAAATAATATATCATGTTTTTTCGCTCTTGTATATCATCTTTTTACACAACCGTAATTGAGCGCTAATTTAAGAAATATTTCGCTAATATCAATATATACCAATACGGAATTGCGTGATATGATACAAGTAGTGAAAGGGGGCTTTTCTATGAGCCATTGGTGGGAAAATCATCCTTGGCGCATGATCCAGACCAATTTGCGGGAACAGGATATGGAGGACCTGGATGCGGAACGCTTTGTTCGGGATCTACAGAAGTTCGACGCAACCGTAGTGATGGTGAATGCCGCCGGAATCGTTGCCAGCTATTTTACGGCGATTCCTGACCATACCCAAAGTGCGCATTTACACGGCGACAGTCTGAAAAGTCTGCTGGACGCGTGCCACAAAGCCGGGATTCGGGTCATCGCCCGGACGGATTTTTCAAAGATCCGCCACCCCATTGCGGACCGACATCCCGACTGGCTCTACCGCAGCGCGGAAGGCAAGGTGTTTGACTGTAACGGTGATATTCAGGTGTGCCCCAACAGCGCCTACCAGCGTCAGGTCCTGTACGACATTGTAAAAGAATTATTGACCGCCCTGCCTTTTGACGGCATTTTCTTTAATATGAGCGGGGCATTTGTGACCGGCTATGACGGGACCTTATACGGCCCATGTATGTGCGATACCTGCAAAAGGCTGTATCTGGAGCAGACTGGGCTGGAACCTCCGGCGGCAGGGCTCCGGGACCCGGGATTTATGCGCTATGTGGGCTTCCAGTCCAAGCAGATTGCCATCAATAAAGCCCGACAGATGCGCTTCATCAGAGACATCAATCCGGAGGTGGCCGTCAACGGCTTTGATTACCTGCGGACGGAATGCAATACGGACATCGGTCGGGGCGCATGGGTGTACGGTTCCTCGGCAAACGCCCGCTCCGGCGGCCGGCGGCAGATCGTGGACAATGCCTGTGTGGATTTCGTCGGCTTCCGCTATCGGGACACTTCCGTTTCACCGGCGCTCACGGAGCTGCGGCTATGGCAGAGCCTGGCGAACGGCGGCGGACTGAGCTATTACATCATGGGCAGACTGGACAACCATCGGGATGTCTCAGGCTATGAACGGGTCCAAAAGGTTTTTGCCTTTCATAAGCGGAATGAAGAGGTATACGCTGGACTGCGCTCGGCGGCTTCGGTGCTGGTGGTGGAGAAGGGCGGTATGAGCCGGGAGGACCCGGAGGTATACGGCTGGGTCCACAGCCTGACCCAGAGCCACGTCCCCTTCGATACCTGCAAGCTACAGGAGCTGACTGCCCAAGCGCTGGACGGCAAATCGGTGGTGCTGCTGGGGGATGTCCGGCCCCTCAGCGCCGGTCAGGCTGAGTTGCTGGATGCTTTCGCGGAAAACGGCGGAACGGTGCTGGCCACCGGCGACACCGGCATTGCGGGCAATGCCATTGCGCTGAAATGCCTGGGAATAACGGCGGTCGGCGCGCGTCAAAAGGGACTGATGTCCACCGCACTGGAGGTTTCCGAGGCAGACCGGGCAGTATTTGCCCGCTGTGCGGATGCGCCGGTCATCGCGATCGGCGGAGACTTCCGAATGGTAGCGTTTGCGCCGGAGGCAAAAACCTATCTGCGTCTGATTCCGGAGCATCCCTACGGCCCGCCGGAACGGTGCTATCCGGTGCCCTCCTGCGACCAGCCTGGAGTTGCTGTCCATCCTTACGGCGCGGGCAGGGGAATCTACGTTCCGGCGCTGCTGGGCAGCCTCTATTACCGGGAGGGCTGGCAGAACACCCTCAATTTCATGCAGGATCTCCTGTTCGGACTGTGCGGGCTCCCGGAATTGGCGCCCGGCGTATCTGCCATGGTGGAGCTGACCCTGGCCAAGAAGGAAGGCTGCGCCGTCGTTCAGCTTGTCAACGAGAGCGGCTGCTTTGACGGCCACTATTTCCCGCCGGTCCCTATCGGCGATCTTCATCTGCGCCTGCCCGGACTGGCGGGGCACAGTGTCCGCACCCTGTCCGGGGGCCAAATCTCCTGCCGGGATGACGATGGCGATCTGGAGATTCGGCTGGATGTTTTAAATTCTTATGAAGCAATCGTGATCCAGTGACCCCGTTTGTGAAAAAAGCGCACCGCATCTTCGCCGGAGATCCGGTCGAAGATGCGGTGTGCTTCTATTTTTAGGAGGTTACATCCACTCGGAGGGGTCCTTCCATCCCCGCTTCCCAAGATATTTTTCCAGGTCCATTTTTTCGATCTGTTCCTTGGTTAGCTTGGTATTCATCATCCGGGCCCAGCCGCCCTCCGCCTTTCCTTCCGTCATGGCGTCCGATGGCCGAAGCTGATTCAGTAGCGGCTGCCCCGCCTCAAAGCGGCGGGCGTTTTCCCGGATGATCTCGATGCTTCTGGCTGCCCGGTCCTGCACCTGAGGGGTGCAGTGGGGCGTGATATAGATCTCCGGCATGGACCAGAGCGGGCTGTCCGGCTCCAGAGGCTGGGTTTCAAAAACGTCTAATCCCGCGCCGCCGAGCCTGCCATCTTTCAGAGCCTGGATCAAATCCTCCGTGCAGACCACGCCGCCCCGGGCCATATTGACCAGGAACGCTCCCGGCTTCATCTGGGCAAAGGTTTTCGCGTTCATGAGGTGGAAGGTCTCGTCATTCAGGGCGACGCAAAGAATCACAAAATCCGACTCCGCCAAAAGCGGTTCTAAGGGATCTCCATTGGCGGCGGTCAGCTTTTTATACACATAATCAAAGCCTAGGACCGGCGATCGATTGTAGGTAATCAGCTTCATGCCCAGGGCGTGGAGCCGTTGGGCCAGCGCCTGGCCATTGTGCCCCATGCCGATGATCCCTGCCGTTCGACCGTAGAGTCCCCGCCACTGCTCTGACCCGGCCACGCCCCAATGCCGCGCGTCCTGGGCCTCCAAAAGTGCCCGTGTGTGGTAGCAGCTTTGCAGCATGAAATAAATGCAGTGTTCCGCCAACACCGGGGCGCTGCGGCCCGCGGACCCGGTGACCGGGATTCCTTTCTCAAAGACCTCCGGGCGGGCAGAGCCGTTTAGCCCGGCGTGGTCGCAGTGAATCCATTTTAGTGTATTTTCCCCCAGCAGACAGGGGTCCACATCCCCCATCAAAATAGCGACGTCCGCATTCTTGGCTTCCCGGGCCAGTTTTTCCTTGTCATAAAAATCCACATAGCAAAACGATGCCTGAGGAAAGACCCGGCGCAAAGCGGACATATTCTCCCGGTTGTACCAGACCGTTGTCACGACCTTTTGGATTTTTGGCATGTTCCGCGCCTCCAATTTTAGCTGTAGGGCTGCCGCCCGGCGTGAGCCGGGCGGAAAATACTATCTTCCCAGTTGAATGCCGGCAAGGGCTTCATAGTACTGGGCGATGGCGCTGTGGTCCTTCTGGCCGCCCTCATGGTGGTGCAGCCATTGCAGCACCTCCTGCACCTGGGCGGTCATGGGCACTGGCGCACCCACCGCGTGGGCGCAGTCCAGGGCGTTATTCAGGTCTTTGATATGCAGGTCGATCTTGAAGCCCGGCCGGTCGTTACCGGAGAGCATCATGGGCGCTTTGGCGCTGAGTACCGTGGAACCGGCCAGACCGCCCTTGATGGCGTCAAAGACCACCGCCGGATCTACCCCCGCCTTCTGGGCCAGAGTCAGGGCCTCCGCCACCGCCTGGATGTTGCAGGCCACGATGATCTGGTTGGCCAGCTTGGCGGTATTTCCGGCGCCCACCTCGCCGCAGCGCACCACGGAGGCACCCATGGCCAGAAGCACCGGCTTGCACCGGTCGAAGACCTCCTGCTTGCCGCCGACCATGAAGGCCAGCGTGCCCTCGATGGCCTTGGGCTCCCCGCCGGAGACGGGGGCGTCCAACATTTCCACCCCCCGTTCCGCCAGGGCGGCGGCGACCTGCTTGGAGGTCATGGGGTCGATGGAACTCATGTCGATATAGGTCGAACCGGGCTTCATCTGGGCTCCCACGCCGTCCTCGCCCAGCATGACCTGCCGGACCTGGGGAGAGTTGGGAAGCATGGTCAGAACCAGATCGCAGGTCCGCCCGATCTGCTGATTGTCGGCGGTCTTGGCCCCCGCCGCCGCCAGCTCCGAAGCGGCCCGGTTGGCGCTGGAAACGGTCAGGTCATAGCCTGCCCGGAGCAGATTCATCGCCATGGGCTTTCCCATAATGCCCAGGCCGATCATTCCGATTTTCATTTGCAGTTCCTCCTTATGGGCTCTTTTTCACGCCTATCATACCAGGATTCCCCGTTTCTTTCTATTCTTAAATTCAATATTATAACTAAAAAATAGCGAAAAAAACAAAATAAGCAAATTCAAAAATAAAAACACAAATTATTAGCTATCACGGTTTCCGTTTTACCGATACAATAAGAAAAACATCAGATCAGGAGGAAATGTCCCATGGAAGGCTGGACACATCCCCCGGGGCGGCTCCCGGCCATCGATTTTGGGAATCCCAAGCTGACGCCGGTGATCCGGGCACTGGCGGGAAATCTCCGGGCCGGCGCCCGGGCCTGGACGCCGCCTGCCGGAGTCACGCTGGACCGCACGAAAATCGGATCGACGGAATGCTTTGTTCTGGCACCGGTAGGCGAGGAGGCGCTTCCGGAAATGCTCTACTGCCACGGCGGCGGGTTCCTGCTGCCGGTACAGACCGGCTCTCTGGCCCTTGCTGCTCTATATGCCCAGCGGCTCCGGATACGGGTGTTTCTGCCGGAATACCGGCTGCTGCCGCAAGATCCCTATCCCGCGCCCTTTCAGGACTGCCTGGAGGTTTGGCAGGCCATGCCCGGGAGAAGCCTTCTCTACGGGGAGAGCGCCGGAGGAACCCTTGCCGCTGGGCTGGCCCAGTGCCTGACGGATCGTGGTGAAGGGGAGCTTGCCGGACAGGTGTTGATCTATCCGGCGCTGGACGACCACTTTGAGCGTTATCCCTCCGCGGCGGCATATCCTAACGCTGCCTGGTCCGCCAGCTCCAACAGATTTATGTGGAAGGAATACCTCAGGAAGGACCCGGGGGAGGGAACCTACGCGGTTCCAATGCGCCGCAAGAATTTGACGGGACTGCCCCCGGCCTATGTGGAGCCCCAGGAATTGGATATTTTGCGGGATGAGGCGGTTGCCTACGGGCAAAGGCTGGGCCAGGCGGGTGTGCCGGTGGAAGTGAATCTGATCCCCGGTTCCTATCATGGCTTTGACGTGGAGACCGGCGCTCCGCCTGCGCCCGCTGTTCTGGAAAGACGTTTGAACGCCATGCGCACGATGCTGAGAACCGATAGAAAGGACGGAAAATGATGACCATCGAGCAACAAGTCAACGCTGCCAATGACCGAGTGATGGAGATCCTCCTCAAGGGCCGGCCGGTATGGATCGATGTCCGGCCGGCGTTGGAGGTCATCCCCGGGATGACCCGGACCAGGATTCTCGTGCCCGGCCCACCCCTTCCTGTGGAGCGGCTCACCACGCCCATCCGTACCGCGGTTTGCGGCGCGGCCGTTCATGAAAAACTGGCCACGACCTCGGAAGAGGCCTGGCAGATGGTCCTGCGGGGAGAAATCACCGTGGAACCTGCCCAGGACCATCAGTGCGGCTGCGCCGCCAGCATGGTGGTGTCCGCCAGTATGCCGGTGATGATCGCCCAGGACCGGGTTTTCGGCGGAAGGGGCTACGCCCCCATTCACCCCGGCCCCAATCCCAAATGCCTGCGCTGGGGCTTTTATGACGAAGATGTGGAGCGAGACCTATGCTGGTTCCGGGATCACTACGGTCCCGCTCTGGGCAGGGCGGTTCGGGCTGCCGGTGGAATCGATTTGGTGACTGTGCTGGCAAAGACCGCCGGCATGGGCGACGAAAATCACAATCGCCAACCGGCGGCATCCATGTATCTGGCGCTACAGGTCATTCCCTGGATGCTGGACCAGGAGGATTCGGAGCGGGACGCCATGATTCGGCATTTCGCCGCCAACGACCGATTCTTCCTGCATCCCATGATGGCAGGCGTGGAGAGCCTGACCGCAACCATGAAGCAGGTGCCCCTGTCCACGGTTCTGGCAGGCATGGGCGGCAACGGCGTGGAATTTGGCATTCAGCTTGCGGGGACCGGAAATCGGTGGTACACCGCCCCGGCGCCTGTAATCAAGGGCACATTCCTGAATCCGTCCTATACAGAGGCGGATCTGCTGGGCTACCTGGGGGACAGCTGCGTCACGGAGGTCTACGGCTTGGGTGGGATGTCCGCCATCGCTGGTCCGGCCTATATGCGGATGACCGGCTCCAATATCGCCGAGGCGCGGGACCGGACGGAAAAGGCCCGGGCGGTATCCCTGGGGGAGCATACCTTTGCCCCCATTCCCTGGGATGACTTCCGAGGCTTTCCGGTGGGTCTGGATGCCCGCAAGGTGGTGGGCTATAACATTCTGCCTATCAGCCACGGAGGTTCCGCTCTGAAGCGCGGCGGGCAGGGTGGCGCCGGAGCGGCGGAGCTGCCTATGGAATGCTTCAAGGATGCGTTGCGTGGAATCTACCGGGAGGCGCTCCGGCTTACACCGGCGCAGATGTGAGGAGGATAGGATATGAACATCTATACGAAAGTAGAGCGAGGCAGATATATCGATTCTCTGGAAACGCTGCTGGCCGCCAGCATTCTCAACGAGCAGCCAGGCTTGGAAATCGGCTATGCCGGCATGGCAACAGAGCCGTTTAAGGACATCCTTGCGGACATCTGCCTGTTGACCGAGGAAATCAAGGGCTGCGACGGTAGCTGCTATGTGGTGGCGGCCCGAGCGGAATCCCAGGCGGCTTTTGACGCCGCCGTGGCGGCGGTGGAGGCCAATCTGGCGCCAAAGCAGGAGGAAAACGGGGAAGGGGAGGACCTACCGAAAGCCTACCCCTCCATCAAGGCGGCGGTGGAAGCCTGCCCCAGAGCAAACCTGTGTTCCGTTGCCGTGCCCGGGGAGTATGCCTTGGCGGAGGTCAAAAAGGCACTGAACGCCGGACTGCACTGCGTGGTATTCAGCAATAATGTTCCGCTTTCCCAGGAGCGGGAGATGAAGGAGCTGGCCCGGGAAAAGGGCCTGCTGTGCATGGGACCGGACTGCGGCGTTGCCAATATCAATGGCGCGGCGCTGGTGCTGGCAAGCGTGAACAATCGGGGCCCCTTTGGAATTTGTGGAGCCTCCGGCGTGGGCATCCAGCATGTGGCAGCCATTTTGCACGAGGCCGGCAGCGGCGTTTCGCAGACCATCGGCACCGGCGGCAACGATCTGAAAAATGAGGTAGGCGGCATCATGATGCTCATGGGCATCGACGCTCTGGAGGCAGACCCGGAGACGTCCTATATTGCCCTCATTGCCCGCCGCATCGGCGATCAGGTGGAACCGGCCATTCTGGACCGGGTTTCCCGGTGCAAAAAGCCGGTGGTAGCCATGTTTATGAGCAGCGACCGGGCGGCTGTGGAACGGACCGGCGCTATCTGGGCGGCAGACCTGGATGACTGTGCGCAAAAATGCCTCCGGCTGATTGGAAAAGACTATCCTTTAGAAACGGAGGCTCAGATCCGGGAGCGGGCGGCACAGGTCGTGCCATGCTTGGCAAGGGAGCAGAAGTATGTCCGGGGCGCCTTCAGCGGAGGCACCTTCATGGACGAGGCCATGCACACCCTGGTGGAGGGAATCGGTCCGGTTTATTCCAACTGCCCTCTGAAAGAGCAGTGGCGGTTGCCAGATTCCCACAGAAGCGTTTGCAACGCCTGCGTAGACTATGGCGAGGAGGAGTTTACCCGGGGGCGGCCCCATCCAGCCATCGATCCCGGCGTCCGCCGGCCTGCGATTCTGCGGGAGGCGGCCGATCCGGAGACGGCGGTCATCCTGCTGGACTTTATTCTGACGCCCCCGGGGCACATGGACCCGGTGGGATTCGTGCTGGACGATATCCGAAAAGCCCAGGCTCAGACGGCAGCCGCGGGACGGCAAATCGTGTTTGTCGCGTCCGTTTTAGGTACTGACGCAGATTTTCAAAATGTAAATGATCAGAGGAAAAAGCTGGAGGATGCTGGGGTGCTGGTATGCAAAACCAACCGCCGGGCGGCCATGCTGGCCGGTGAGATCATCCGTCAGAAGCAAGAGAGGGATCAACATGAATTGTGATAAAATTTTGAGCCTGTTCCGTTCGGAATTGATAACGGTGAATGTGGGGCCGAAACTCTTTGCCGAGGCGCTGGAAAAGCAGGGCTATCAAACCGTGCAGGTGGACTGGAAGCCCGTTGCCGGCGGAGACCGGGAAATGCAGGAGATTTTGGCGGTACTGGGAGGGCTGGACTGAGATGAAAATTCTGGTTTGCAACGTGGGCAGCACCTCCCTGAAATTCAAGCTCTATGAGATGCCGGAGGCCCGGGTGCTGGCCCGGGGCTGGACAGAGCGGGTCGGCAGCCGGAATGACGCCATCTTTGGCTTTCAAAGCTACGCGTCCGGTATCGATTATACCCTTACCGGTCAGGATATCCCTGACTATCAGACCGGAATCCGGCGGTTCCTGGGATGCTTGACAGAGGGCGAAGGAGCAGTTCTTTCCCGTGTAGAGGAGATCGAACGGGTGGGCTTCAAAGCGACCTTGTCAAAGGGCTTTTTCGGTGTCCATGAGATCGACGAGCCGGTTTTGCGGGGAATGCGGGACTGGCTGCCCCTGGCGCCGGTACACAACGCCGCCTATATCAAGGCTATCGAAGTGATGCGGGAGGCGCTGCCCCACGCTCGGTTCGTCGGCGCCTTCGAAACCGCTTTTCACCGGGACATCCCCTTGGAGCGGCGGCTTTTCGGCGTTCCCTACGAATGGTACGAAAAGTACGGCGTGCAGCGTCTTGGCTATCACAGCGCGTCTCACAGTTATATCGCCGATGTCCTCAACGGAGAAAAGCGGGAATATGCCGCCATTTCCTGCCACTTGGGCGGAAGCTGCTCCGTCTGCGCGATCCTGAATGGGAAAAGCGTGGATACCAGCTTCGGGATGTCTCTGGAGTCTGGCCTGATCCACGCCAACCGGGTAGGCGACATGGACGCCAGCATGGTGTCTTTCCTGCGCAGTCAAGGTCTCACCGAAGAAGAAATTATGGATGGCTTCCAGAAAAAGGGCGGTCTTTTAGGGCTCTCCGGGGTCAGCGGCGACCTGCGCTATATTCAGGAGGCTGCCGCCGCCGGAAATGCCCGGGCCAAATTGGCCATCGACGTGTTCGTATCCGGCATCGTTCACTATATCGGTGCTTTTTATCTGGACCTGGGGCGGCTGGACGATCTGGTGTTCACCGCCGGGATCGGGGAACACGCCCCGCTGATCCGGAAAATGGTCTGCGAAAAATTGGCCCCCCTGGGTGTCCGGTTGGACAAAGCAAAAAACGAAGGCTGCCAAGGAATGGCGGTGATCTCCACGCCGGATTCCGCAGTCTGCGTGCGGGTGATCCCCACCGATGAGGAGCTGGGCATTGCCCGAAGGACGTATGAAATAAAATAAGGTCTATTATTGTTCATAGGGAGGAGAAACGGATATGTACCAACCCCAGCATGAAGCCGTCTTGGAATTGATGGCAGGCGCGTATGACCTGCATACCCACACAGCGCCGGACACTTTACCGCGAATTGTCAATGACTTTGAATTAACAGCCATGGCGAATGATTACGGGATGGCAGGCGTCATGCTTAAAAATCACAGTGGTTCCACTGCCGCAAGAGCGGCGTTGGTAAACAGCTGCGGTAAGTTCAATACCAAAGCATATGGCTCTATCGTCCTAAACAGCTCTGTGGGCGGCTTAAACCCACAGGCCGTTGAGACCAGCCTGCGGCTTGGGGCGAAAATGGTTTGGATGCCAACGATCCAGGCACACAACCATATCGAGTATGTAGCTGCCGTCGGGGGCAAGCAGGCTGCCTCCGGAATCAGAGTGTTGAATGAAGATGGGACTCTAAAGCCCGAAGTATATGAGATCCTGGAGTTAATTAAGCAGTACGGCGCTGTGGTGGCCACGGGTCATATCAGTCTTGGGGAATCCGCGGCAGTGATCTATGCAGCCTGCGACATGGGAGTGAAGTGCGTCTTGACCCACCCAGATTGGAATTGTACGAGTCTGCCCATAGAAGTCCAAAAGGCCTTTGTCAAAAAAGGCGCGATGGTCGAAAAACTCTGGCTGGATATTGGGCACAATCTTGTTTCAGCGGATTATATGGCCCTTACAATTCGGGAGTTGGGTGCTGAGAATGTATTTCTCTCCACAGACCGTGGGCAGATTCGGGCTGAATATCCTGTGGAGAGCCTGATGATGTTTATGGATGCGATGCTAGACCGGGGATTCAATCATAGGCAGGTGTACATCATGACCCACGATAATCCGGCTTGCTTAATCGGATAATTTCAAAGTAAGGAGGAGAACCATGAATGCTGTAAAAGAAAGACGTGGACTGCTTGCGAATGCCTTCAGCAGTCCGAAATGGAACTCTCGGATCACATCCGCCAACACGACTAAAAAAGAAATGTGGTTGGGCTATGTCATCGGACCATACGGAATGCTGCTGGGCCAATCTGTTGTAAACAGTTATTTTAACCAGTATCTTACAGACATTATCGGGTTTACAGTTGACAGGGCGGCATGGATCGCCACATTCATGGTGCTTTTCCCGGTAATTTCCAAAATATTAGATGCCGTAACAAACATGGTCATGTGCTGGGTCATCGACCATACCACCTGCCGACAGGGCAAGGTCCGGCCATGGATGATTATTTCCGCGCCGGTTGTTGCGATCAGTATTATTCTCATGTTCTGGATTCCGGTAAGTAATCCAGTTGCGCAGGCGGTATGGGTCGTTATTTCCTATAACCTATACTACTGTGTCGCCTACACCATGTGGAATATGTCCAAGGAGCTGTCCTCCGCACTGTCTACAAGAAATGTGAATCAGCGGAAAAACAATGCCATGGCGGACCGGATTACGCTGAATGTTGGGACCGGTTTGGCATCGATCCTGTTCCCAATGGTACTTTCCGCTGCAACGGCGGCTCTAAACGGCGATAACGCAAAGGGCTACTTCGTATGTATGTCGGCAATTGCGCTCCTGGCGATTCCGTTGGCTTTTGTTCAGTATTTCTATACCCGTGAGCGGGTGACGGAAGAACGCCGGAATATGACCGGTATCAAAGATTCAACTGGAAAGTCACTGCTTACCGAATCGCAACGGGAAGCGTCTCTGCTTGAACAGCTCAAGGCATGTGTCCAGGACAAGTACTGGATCAGTTTTGTTCTGGTCATGATCGTCCAGCAGATCTTGGCAAATATGAGAAACATTTCCCTGGTCTATTATTCCGGATGGGTCGTGCAGGGCAATGCCTATGGTCAGTTTGCTACCATTCAGGCGAGCTTTCAAATGATCGCACTGTCGCCTATGGGACCCGGCATCTTGCTGCTGCTGCCGCTTATGAAGAAATTTGGACGGCGCACCTGTATTTGGGGCGGATCGATCCTTGTTGCGCTGGGCTCCGTGTTCGCGTTTATGAATGCAGGAAGCAGAATGATGATTTACATAGGCACCGCATTGGGCGGCATCGGCAACATCGGTGTCGCGTATGTGATCACCTCTTATATGGGAGACGTCATTGACCATGTGGAATGGAAAACAGGTGTCCGTTGTGACGGCCTGACAGGTGGATTTACCAGTGCGGGCATGATGATCGGTGTCGGAATCGCGCAGGGCCTATTCAATTTGGGACTGATGTTGTCAGGCTATACACAGCCTCAGCAGATCGGGATTTCCACAGATAACATCCCGCTGTATGCAGATCAAACGGCCGCCGCTACGACATGGATCAATTTTGCATATCAAGGGAGCTATATCATCATTGGTGTGATGATGTTTGTCGTGTTTTTCTTCATATTCGATTTGGAAAAGTATCTTCCAAAAGTTTCAAAAGAGCTTCAGGAACGAAAGGTCGCGGAGTGCGCCGCCTTGGGTATCGAGTACATTCCGGCTGACGAACAGGAACGTCTGGAAATTGCAGAGCAGGAGCGCCTGGCGGAGGAGACCCGTATCCGGGAGTTAAAAGAGCGTTGTGCCCGGAAAGGCCTGGACTTTGAGACGGAGAACAATAAGGTTTTGAGCAAACGCGCAAAGAAAGAAGCACAGAAGGCCAAGAGGAAGAACCATTAAAAGCAGGTAACGGTCCAGTCTATCACCCCTGGCGTCTGCGGAAGCACCGATTTTGGTGGAGAAAGAATCTGTTATAGAAAGCCCCGGTAAAAGCAGGAAATGTGCCGCTTTTACCGGGGTTCGTTCTATTTACCTGTCACGGGGCAAGAACGGAAATATCTTCCGTGACCGTGTCCCATGTGGCGGTACCGGAGCTTTGGCTCAGATCCAGCTCTGGCGTGGCACCCTTAAATATGGAAGAAAGCCGGTATGCCGCACTAAAACGAAGCTCCACATCCATGCCGCCAAGCTCCTTTCCGTCCGCATTGGTCACGCGGATATGGGAAGTGTAGCTGGTAGCCGTTATGACGGAACCGCTGGAGCGCTCCGTGCCGTTGAAATAATACCTGCCGTCGTCGCTGTAATTCTCATAGGTGACCGTCACAGTCGTTACGCCCAGAAACCCGCTCTCCTTGGTGATCTCCGCATACCCGGAAACCTTACCCGGAATCCTGCCGTGAACAGTGGGATCTCCGATCGAGGTATCGCCGTAATCACCAGCCTGGGGCGTTTCCACCGTCGCCACCGGAGGACCGGGCTGGTATTCCGGCAGCGAGACGATCTGGATGCGGATGCCGTTTCCATTTCGCTGCCGCTCCATCCACATTGCGCGCGTACTGTCATTCTTCCAGGACATGGGAGAGTGGTACACCCAGTTCCCCTCCGGGTCGCTAAGATCCACTCCGACATAGCCGGGCTCCTCCATGGAACGTGCCATATCGATGAGCGCCGGACCGATATTGCCCTGGCGCGAGTTGCGAACACCTGTGATGCTATACATATAGATCTGAGCCATGATGTTGTGAAGTGGGTCACCGTAGGGCCTGGGAACCAGGCCCAGCACGGCCAGATCGGAAGACTTAGAAAAGCGGCTGGTCATGACAATACCCAGCTTCTCGTCAGGGGACAGCAGGGTCGTTTCGTCATAACCTGGGCAGTGGGTCACCTGAAGGACCTCGCCGGTGGCAATATCTTGTATGACAGAATCTCCCATACCGCAGGGATCAGCGCCCACTAAGGAAATTGCTGCCCCACCGTGGACAAATTGCTTGACCTCGCCGCCGATAACAGGACTGTAAAGAAGCTGGCCATCATGCTCCGGGTCCGGGGAATATGCATTCATGGCGCTGATGTATTTGGCGTCCTCGATTACATAGCGGTCATCATAGCGCACCAGCCGTCCAATGGCGTTAGCAGCTCCGCAGTCACTGCGTCGGATGGTCCAAGCGATATATTGGCCGTCAGGTGAAAAAATGATCTCCGTCCATTTGCTGGTCACAGCGGGATCGTCAGCAAATGCAGCGGGAAACTCCACGGGAATCAATATGGCGGCGCCTGGGGCGCAGGTATCCAGCGTTTGTCCTTCAGGGCACTCCAGCATGGCATCGCCCAGAAGCACCCTAGCATTGTCCTGGCAAAGCATCAGCCGGTATTTTCCTGGCACCTTTCCGCGGAACAGCTCTAAACAGGCGGTGCCGTCATCGTTCATGGTACAGATCACGGTGTCTTGGCCTTCGTCATAACTTAAAAGGACTCTGCCGGAAGGCGTGTAGCAGGCACGATCCACCGGGACCGCAGGGTCTAAGGGCATTGTAAAGACCTCCACGGTACCGAATCCCTCCGGGTCCTTGATCTGCCGCACCTCCTGGGTATAGACATAGATATTTCCCCGCCGGGCACGAGAGATGCTGTAACCAATGACACCAGCGACAACCATAAATGTGATGACCGCAGCCAAAATGATCATTATGATCTGCCACCATCTGAACCTCATTCCGGTTTTTTCTTTTTTGCCTTTCATTTCAAATATCTCCAAGTAATGTGCAACATGCGAATGTTTAGAATTTTACGGAGTACCGTTTACCAGCCATTTTGCCGTATCGATCAAGGTCTGCTCCAGGGGACGCACTGAATACCCAAGCTCTCTGTCCGCCTTTTCATGGCTGAAGTGCCCGTTGCTACCCAAGGTATAAAGGGAATACGGCGTAAGCAGCTTTGGAAGCCCCAGCTTTTCTGCGGCCCACTCAAGTAGCGGCGCAAATAGGATCAAAGGTTTCAAAGGAATGGTTTTGTATGCCCGGGGGGTCCCTTTGAATGCGCTGAGGCATTCAAAAATCTCTTTCACGGTAATATACCGGTTGGACAGAATGTAAGTCTCTCCCGATTTTCCGTGTTCTACGCATTGAATAATCCCCTCCGCTACATCCCGTACATCCGCAAAGTCATATCCCCCCTCGATCGCGACCGGAAAGCCGCCTTTCAAAAACGCCCGGATCGTTTCCGTCATATAGCCGCCGGTCAGATCTCCGGGACCGATCATTCCGGAAGGATGCACGACCGTCGCGTTTAGACCGTGCATCGAGGCATTCAGCACATAGGCGGTCGCCTCTGCTTTGCTTTTTCCGTAAGATCCGATGATCTCATCCGGGGAAAAATGCAAGGTCTCCCGGATTACCATGCCGTCCGGCTGCTCACGAATGGCGTGAACGGAACTAACATAGATGAACCTGCCGATATTGTTCCGCATTGCCAGGTCAACAAGGTTTTTTGTTCCTTCCACATTGACCTTCCGGACCCGCTCCTCTTGCCCCGACCCAATGGAGACCAGCCCCGCGCAATGGATGAGGACCGCCGACTGGCCATCGGCACCCGCCAGGAAATCTTCAAGCGTATCGGGCTCCGTGATATCTCCGGTCCGATACTCCACCCCAGAAAGCAGTTTGCTTTGGTCCTGTGGCAGCCGCAGGCCAACTACCTTTTTTCCTCTGTCAACGAGCGCTTTGGTCAATGTACTGCCCAAAAAGCCTGTTGCTCCGGTGATAAAATACTGCTCAATCATGGCAACAACCTCCAATGCCTTTCCAGAATTGTAAAGAAGGATAGACGTCTGTCTTGGTTAAGAGTTGGAATGAATCTCGACTGTCTTTGGCGGGCGGGTAGGTGAACAAATCAGCTGTAAGGGATACGAAAAAGCATGATATCCACATATTTGCTTAATTATTTGTAAAATTGTTCTGTTTTTTAATTTATCTAATTAATGAATAGAATAACTAAATTTTGAATTTTCAAAAGAATCGCGGCGCGGTATCATAAGCTTGTAAGCTCCAAAATCTAACCGGATCTTACAATAAGAAAAGAAAAAGGAAGGAGAGCATTATGTCAGAACCGACGAAAACCAAAAATGGGCTTCTTGAAAATGCCTTTCGGGGCAGCTTCTGGAACACCCGCATTACGTCCGCCAACGTAGGCAAAAAAGAGCTGTGGCTGGGCTATGTGGCCGGTCCCTTCGGCGCCATGCTGCTGCAATCCATCGTCAACAGTTACTTCAACCAGTATCTGACCGACGTTCTGGGCTTCACCTCCAGTATGGGGCTCTGGATCGGCACTTTTATGGTCCTGTTCCCCCTGTTCTCCAAGATCCTGGATGCCATCACCAATGTTTTGATGGCCAAGGTCCTGGATAACACCACCTGCCGCCAGGGTAAGCTCCGCCCCTGGCTGATCCTGAGCTTGCCCATCATGGTCGTCAGCCTGATGATGCTGTTCTGGATTCCGTTTTCCAACCCGGTGGTCATGGCGATTTGGATCATTGTGGCCTACAATCTGTTCTACTCCGTGGGCTATACCATGTGGTATATGTCTTATGAGTTGACCGCTGCGCTGTCTACCCGGAATTTCCAGCAGCGGAAAAACAACTCCATGGCCGGCCAGATCACGAAAAATATCGGCACCGGCATTATTTCTATCCTGTTCCCCACCATTCTTACCGCCATCAGCGGCATGGTAGGCAACACCCGGGATGGATATCTGGTCTGCATGGCGGTGATGTGCTGCATCGCCGTACCGCTGACCTTCGTGCAGTACTTCTTCACCCGGGAGCGGATCACCGAGGAGCGCCGCAATCAGTACGGTGTGACCGGCCAGCCCCAGGGCCAGACACTGGTGAAGGAAGCCTCCTTTGTCGAGCAGTTCAAGGCGTGCATTCGGGATAAATACTGGATCATGCTGATCCTGATGATCCTGATCTATCAGGTACTCAACGCCATGCGAAGCGTCGCCCAGGTCTATTACAGCGGCTGGGTGGTCAATGGCAACGCCTACGGCGAATACGCATCCATTCAGGCAAAATTCACCATGATCTCCATGGCGCCCATGGGCCCCGGATTGCTCCTGCTGCTGCCGCTGTTCAAAAAGTTCGGCCGCACCAAGGTCATCGTTGTCGGGTCGGTTTTTGCGGCGGTAGGCGCGTTTGCCGCATTTCTGAGCGTAGGGCAGACTGGCGCGATCTATGGCGGCACTGCCATTTACTCCATCGGCGCTATGGCGCTGATCTACTCCATGCTCACTTTCGTGGGCGATGCCATCGACCATGTGGAGTACTCCCGGGGCGTGCGGGTAGAGGGCCTGACGGCGGCTGTGGTCGGCTTCGCGGAGATGTTCTCCAAGGGCATAGGCCAGGCGCTGTTCAATCTGGGTCTGGTCGTTACAAAGTACGTCCAGCCGGAAGTGGTTGGCTCCTTCATCAACAATGACGGGGATCAGATCCTTCTGTATGCGGATCAGACCCAGGCAGCCACCAACTGGATCAACTTCTCTTATCAGGGCGCCAATATGCTCACCGGTGTGCTGTTCTTCATCCTTTTCGCGTTCTTCTTTAAGATCGAGCGGGATATGCCCACTGTACAGCGGTCCTTGGAGGAAAAGAAGCGCAAGGAATGCGAAGCCCAGGGAATCGAGTACATCCCCCAGTCCGTGCTGGAAAAGCAGGAGCGGGCGCTGCAGGCGCAGGAGGCCGAGGAAAACCGGATTAAAGAACTGAAGGAAAAATGCGCCAAGAAGGGCCTGGACTTTGAGGCTGAAAACCAGAAAGTGCTGGCCAAGCGGGCAGCTAAGGAAGCCAAGAAGGCCGCCAAAAAGGCAAAGAAAGTAAAATAAAGGAATCGATGTCCTATTTCCCGGCGGGAATCCGCCGGGAAATAGGACCGCCGCCCGTCAGGGCTCATGGAGCCGTCTCCGACACTTTTTCACCGATGTCGTAAAACACCATGATCCCGGCGCAGACGGCATAGCCCACAAGGGGAAACCCTGCGAAGCAGGTTGAGAAAAAGGCCCGCACGGCCTCCGGCTGGACAATGCTCTGCTCTGTGGCGACCGGGGAAATATAGCCGAAAAGGGTAATCCCTAAAAGCAGAACGGTTTGGCTCAGCCCCATTATGGTGGTCTGGGTGATCGAGGCCACGGAGGCGGAAAAACCGTCGGCCCGGAAACCGTTTTTCAGCTCGATGTGGTCCAGCGCCTCTGCCAGCAGAGCCGCCATTACATAAGTCGGCAGAGAGCCCACAGACTTTACAAAAAGCGCCGCCAGCACCAGAGGCAGCCGGTCTCCTGCCAGCAGCACGCCCAGGCTGCCCAGGGAGGCAACCGAAAATCCGGCAATGGTCACCCGCCGCTTGCCGTACTTTCGCACCAGCGGCCACAGCAACGCTATGCCAAATCCCATAGGGCCTTGGCCGACCACATTAACCAAAAGCTGCTTTGCCGCGCCGGAATCCACGCTGTTTCCCAGGACCCAGTTGCAGTAATACAGCATGGAGCTTGTGGTCAGGCCGTTGCACAGATGCAGCACAGCCGTAAAAACGACTACCATGATCCAATATTTGTCATGAAAGCAGGCACCAACCTGTTTTCGGAAGGAAACGGCCTGGGGCTGCCCGGTGCTTTCCTGGGCGGCTACACGTTCCCGAGTGAACCAAAATTCGACCAGCGCCGCGGGAATGGCAACGATTGAAATGCAGCCCATCACGGTCAGCCACCGGCTTTGAGCCGCAGGGCCGACGCCGATAGTCCTCACCAGCACGGGCATGACGATGGTAGAGATCATGCCGGGCAGCATGGAGGTGCCGGTGGAGGTCAGCATGGCGAGGCTGTCCCGCTTTTTAGCGTCCCTGGTGGACAAGGGCACCATCAGCGAATGCCCCAGAGAATAGGTGGAAAAGGCCAGGGAAAAAAAGAGATTGTAGCTGACCACCACCCAAATGAGTTTTGCCTGAAAAGACTGGGCCGGCACCGTGTACAGCAGTATGCCGCACAGGGCGATGAGAAACCCGGACAGGAGTATCCACGGCCGCGCCTTGCCATGGCGGGTCCGCGTGCGGTCAATAAGCCGACCGATCAAAATGCTTACAGCGCCGCTGAAAAGTTTGGATAGCAGCGGCATCATGGTCAAAAACGCCCCGGCAAGCCCCAGCACGTCTGTATAAAACTGGGTCAGATAGTGACCCGCCACGGCGTTGTAGACGCTGTAAACGAGGCAGGGCCCGACGAAATAGCCAAAGATCTGCTCCCGCCGTGTGACCTGCTCAGGGTCCGTCCGGGAATCCAGAACAGACCCGAAAGGAAACTCCTTTTTCATTTTTCTCTCCCCCAAACCGCCTGTGCCGACTATTTCTTGGCAACTATTATACCGTTGCCCCCTGAAGAACGCAACCGTCAATGGTCCGACATTTGTTACATAATCGACACAATGGGCGGCTTTGTTGCCAAAGAAGGAGATAATCATGAATTCCAACGATGCCCGCGTGAACTACACGAAGCATATGGTGGAGGAAACCTTTCTGTCCCTCTTGCGTGAGAAGCCGGTCTCCGCCATTACGGTTACGCAGTTGTGCGCGGGTGCCGGCATCAACCGTTCCACCTTTTACAAGCACTATCTGGATATTCCGGACTTGCTGGAGAAGCTGGAGCGGCAGTTCATCACAAAAGTCTGCGGGGCCTTTGGCGGTACCGCCCAGGTCAAGCCGCTTTTGATGGAGCTGTTGGTCTATCTGCGTAACGATGGCCGGCGGTTCATGGTGTTGGCCTCGGACAATGCAGATCCGGCGTTCTCCGCCAAAATATTCTCCGCCTGCTTTCAGCAGTGCTATCCACTCTTTCAAAGGCTCCTTACGATCCACCCGCAGGGTCGGGAGCGGCTGGTCTATGATTATCTGTCGTTTGGCAGCGGAGCGATTCTCAGCAGATGGGTGCGGGACGGGATGACTGACGAGCCGGAGGCTGTGACCGGGCTGATCATGGATCTGTGCGCCGGAGCAATTCATTCATTCCGCTCCAGCGCAGTAGAAACATAATACCGATTCCATAAAGCGAATTGAATAACAACAAAGGGAGGAACCAAAATGAACGCGGCAAAAGAAAAACGCGGATTGCTGTCCGGGGCCTTTGCCAGCCACAAATGGGACTCGCGCATCACTTCCGCCAACACCACTGCCAAAGAGATGTGGTTGGGCTACGTTTTAGGTCCCTACGGAATGCTCATTGGCCAGTCCATCGTCAACAGCTACTTCAACCAGTACCTCACCGACATCCTGGGATTTACGGTGGACCGGGCGGCCTGGATCGCCACGTTTATGGTCCTGTTCCCCGTGGTGTCCAAACTGCTGGACGCAGTGACGAACCTCATCATGAGCAAGCTCATCGACATGACCACCTGCCGCCAGGGCAAGGTCCGGCCATGGATGATCATCTCCGCTCCGCTGGTGGCCATCAGCATTATTCTGATGTTCTGGATGCCATTCCAAGGAACCATGGCCCAAGCCATTTGGGTGATCGTCAGCTACAACCTCTATTACTGCGTGGCCTACACCATGTGGAATATGTCCAAGGAGTTGTCCGCCGCCTTGTCCACCCGAAATGTGAACCAGCGGAAGAACAACGCCATGGCGGCCCGCATCACCGCGAATGTGGGCACGGGTCTTGTGTCCATCCTGTTCCCCATGATTCTGTCCGCTGTATGCTCGGCCATGCACGGCAATAACGCCCAGGGTTACTTTGTGACCATGTCCGCCTTTGCCCTGCTGAGCGTGCCTCTGGCCTTCGTGCAGTATTTCTACACCCGAGAGCGGGTCACGGAGGAGCGCCGCAATCAGGTGGGGATCGAGGATTCCAATGCTACCGCGCCTTCTGCCCCTCACACCGAGGCAACCATGTTCCAGCAGCTGAAGGCCTGCATTGTAGACAAATACTGGGTGATGTTTATCATCCTGCTGCTGGTCACGGAGATTCTGACCAATATGCGGAACATCTCCCTGATCTACTACTCCGGATGGGTCGTCCGGGGCAACGCTTACGGTGAGGTTGGCGCGATCCAGGCCAGCTTCCAGATGATCGCGCTGTCCCCCATGGGCCCGGGCATTCTGCTGCTCCTGCCGCTGATGAAAAAGCTGGGCCGCCGGAAGGTGATCTGGGGCGGCGCAATCATTACAGTCTTCGGCTCCATATTTGCCTACATGAACGCCGGCAGCCGTATGATGATTATGATCGGCACGGCACTGGCCGCCATTGGCAATATCTCGTTTTCTTACGTCATTACCTCCTACATGGGCGATGTCATTGACCATGTGGAGTGGAAAACCAAGGTCCGCAGCGACGGGCTTACCGGCGGCTTCTCCAGCGCGTCCATGATGTTTGCCGTCGGCATTGCCCAGGGCATCTTCAACCTAGGCCTGATGGCCAGCGGTTATATGCAGCCCCAGCAGATTGGCATGAACGGCGATATTGCCCTGTATGCAGACCAGCCCGCGGCTGCCACCGGCTGGATCAACTTCGCCTATCAGGGCAGCTACATCCTTATCGGCATCCTGGTGTTCGTGATCTTCTTCTTCCTGTTCGACATTGAAAAGCATCTTCCCCAGGTGTCTCGAGAGCTTCAAGACCGGAAGGTGGCCGAATGCGCCGCCTTGGGTATTGAGTATATCCCCGCTGACGAGCTGGAGCGCCGGGAGCGGGAGGAGGCCGACCGCATGGCGGAGGAGATCCGCGTCCGGGAGCTGAAAGAGAAATGTGAAAAGAAGGGCCTGGACTTTGAGGCCGAAAACCAGAAGGTACTGGCCAAACGGGCGGAAAAAAAGGCAAAGGCCGAGCTGAAAGCTGCCCACAAGGCAATGAAGACCGCAAAAAAGGCCATCCGGGAAAATAAAAAGAACAGCAAATAACCACACATTGTGAGGCAAAAATGCGGGCGGCGGCAGACAGCTGTCGCCCACAACGGCATGATTATAAATGGAGGAGCTGCCATGAAAACGATCATTATGGGCGGTACAAACCGAGAGCCGTCCCCGATGGAGCTGAGAAACCGTGCGCTGGCCCGCAGAGCTGCGGCGGAGGGCTTTGTGCTGCTGGAAAATGACGGTGTCCTGCCGCTGAAGGATCAAAAAATCGCGCTCTATGGTTCAGGGGCTAGAATGACCGTTAAAGGCGGGACCGGTTCCGGCGCCGTGCGGGAGCGATACGCCGTCACCATTGCCCAGGGACTGGAAAACGCGGGATTTGAGATCACGACCACCGGCTGGCTGGATCGATTCGACCGGTTTTATGCCGATACCTACGAGGCGTACCGGCAGGAAATGGAGAAAAAGGTGGCGGGGGTCCGGGAATTCTACCGGATTCTGCATGAGATCCCGCCCTTCCGGCATCCCACCGGCATCCCGGTGACAGCGGAAGACGTGTCGGCCTCTGGCTGTGATACGGCGGTCTATGTCCTGGCCCGGCAGGCCGGTGAAGGAAATGACCGAAAAGACGTGCAGGGCGACTACCGTCTAGACGACGTGGAAAGGGAAAACCTGGAATTTGTTTCCGGTGTGTACAAGAATTTGATCGTTGTGATCAATGCCGGCGGCGTGATCGACGTGAGCTTTCTGGATACCCTTCATGTCAGCGCCTTGGTCTACTTTGTCCAAGGGGGAGAGGAGGGAGGCAACGCCCTGGCGGATGTGCTGTCCGGGAAGGTGAATTTCTCCGGAAAACTGGCCACCTCCTGGGCCTACAGGTTCGAGGACCTGCCCTCTAACGAGACCTATTCCTATCTGGGCGGCGATGAATATAACCAGGAGTATAACGAGGGGATCTATGTAGGTTACCGCTTTTTCGATACCTTCGGCGTGAAGCCTCGATATGCGTTTGGATACGGGCTGAGCTATACCGCATTTCAGATCGCTCTGTGTGATATATCTGTTGAAACAGGGGCGCTGAAGGTCCACGCGTCGGTTAAGAATGTAGGGAAGGTACCCGGCCGGGAGGTGGTTCAGCTCTACGCCTCCGTTCCCTTTGGCCAGACTGGGGCCGAGCGTCAGCGACTGGTAGCCTTTTCCAAAACGGAAGATTTGGCTCCCGGTGCGTGCAAGGAGGTCCTACTGACCGTACCCATGAAGAACCTGGCCTGCTATGACGAGGAGAAGGCCGTCTGGGTCCTTTGGTCCGGAAAATACATTCTGCGTTTGGGCAACGCCTCCGATGCGGCTGTGCCTGTGGCCGCGCTGACCCTTGGCGCGGAGGCGGTGCTGGAGCAATGCGTTTCCGTCTGCCCGCCTTTGCATGAGATAAAAGAAATCGTTCCTCCTGCCCGGCCTGCCGAGGATGTGTCCGGCCTGCCGGTATGGGCTCTGGACGAATACCTTCCCGAGCCGATCCGGCACACCTATGAAACCCCAGAGGAACCGTCCGACCCGCTGGTGGAGGCCATGACTGTCGAGCAGTTGGCCACTCTGGTGGTGGGCGGCGGCACCGGCAACAAGCAACTCCAGGTTACAGCCATGGGCGCCTCCGGCACCACCACGCCGGAGCTGTATGAAACCCTGGGCATTCCCAACGCCATTCTATCCGACGGCCCCGCGGGGCTGAATCTGACGAGCCAGGTGGTAGAGCTCCCGGATGGCTCCGTAAAAGCTGCCCGGGTGCCGGAGACACTGGAGGCATACCGCCGGTATCTGTTTGGCTTTGCCGGCATGGCGCTGAAGAGCCAGATGGCCCGACCGGAGGATGGAACCGTTCACTATCAGTACGCCACCGCATGGCCCTGCAGCCAGCTTTTGGCCCAGAGCTTCGATCCCGCGCTTCTGGAAGCGGTGGGAGACGCCGTTGGCGCGGAAATGGAAGCTTTTGGCGTTACGGTCTGGCTGGCCCCCGGCATGAACATCCACCGCAACCCCTTGTGCGGGCGAACCTTCGAGTATTACTCTGAGGACCCGCTGGTGTCTGGCAAGATGGCCGCTGCCATCGTCCGGGGCGTTCAGTCCCATCCCGGCAAGGGCATGAGCGTGAAGCACTTTGCCGCCAACAGCTGTGAGCTGCAGCGCAATTTCTCCTCCTCCAATATGACGGAGCGGACGTTGCGGGAACTGTATCTGCGGGGCTTTGAGATTGCAGTGAAGGAAAGCGCACCCATGACGGTGATGGCTGCCTATAACAAGGTCAATGGTATATACTGCCCCAATAATTACGATCTGCTGGTGAAAGTGCTGCGAAACGAATGGGGCTTCCGTGGCCTGGTTATGAGCGACTGGGATGCCATGAAGGCAGACCGGACCGACTACTGCAAAGCGCTCAGCGGCGACGCGCAGAAAGCGCCCGCCGCGCAATGCGACCTCATCTGCCCCGGCCGGCCGGATCAGGTGGAGGCGCTGAAAAAGGGCGTCGACTCCGGCGCAGTCCGCATGGAGGACCTGCGGTGCAGCGCTGCCCGAGTCCTGCGCTTGGTGCGGGGGAATACGGTCCTGACAAGTAAGTAAGGAGGAGCCTATGCGAAAAAGCATTGATTTTAACGGAAACTGGTCCTTTGCCAAGCCTGGGGAGGCGCCTGTTTCCGTCACTCTGCCCCACACCTGGAATGCCGTGGATGGTCAGGATGGGGGCAATGACTACTGGCGCGGCGCCGCGGTGTATACCAAATCCTTCCCCAAGCCTCTGCTGAAGGATGGAGAGCGGGTCTATATTGAATTCAGCGGCGCGGCTATGACCGCGGATGTGACGCTCAACGGTGTCCCTCTTGCCCATCATGAGGGCGGCTACTCCACCTTCCGGGCGGAGATGACCGATGCGTTGCGACAGGAAAATCTGCTGGAAGTGACGGTAGACAATGGAGAAAATCGCCGGGTATACCCCCAGAAGGCGGACTTTACCTTCTATGGCGGGTTGTACCGGGATGTGAAGCTGATCGTTGTCCCGGAACGGCACTTTGAACTGGAAAAGGACGGCACGCCGGGCATCAAGGCCACGTCCGTCGTAGACCTGGCGCGTCGCTCCGCCACCGTCATGGTGGAGACCTGGCAAAACGGCGGCGATGTGGAGATTACGGTAGATGGGAAGCACAGGACTGTTCCCTCTGCCGGCGGCCACGCGGAGGCCGAATTTGTGCTGGAAAATGTCCGCCTCTGGGATGGCGTGGCGGACCCTTACCTATACACCGCCAGCGCGAGGCTGGAAAGCGGCGACGAGATCAGCACCCGGTTCGGCTGCCGGGAAATCCGCTTTGACCGGGAGAAGGGCTTTTTCCTTAACGGTCGGCCCTATCCCCTCCGCGGGGTGTCCCGCCATCAGGATCGGCAGGGTATGGGCAACGCGCTCACCATGGCCGAGCACCGGGAAGACCTGGAAATCATCCGGGAGATCGGCGCTAATACCGTGCGGCTGGCCCATTACCAGCACGCCCAGGAGTTTTACGATCTGTGCGACGAATACGGGATCATCGTCTGGGCGGAGATCCCCTATATCACGGAGCATATGCCGGACGGCCGGGAGAACACCCTCAGTCAGATGCGGGAGCTGATCGTGCAAAATTATAATCATCCCTCCATTGTGTGCTGGGGACTTTCCAATGAGATCACGGCCTCCGGCGAGGCGACAGAGGACTTGATGGAGAACCACCGGCTGCTCAACGATCTCTGCCATCAGCTGGATGCCACCCGGCCCACCACCATGGCCCATGTGTTCATGCTGGAGACCGACAGCCCGCTTATTGATATTCCCGATATCGGAAGCTACAATCTGTACTTTGGCTGGTATCTGGGAGAATTGGAGCAGAACGACCGATTCTTCGATGAATTCCATGCCAAATTCTCCGGACGGGTCATCGGCTTCTCCGAGTACGGCGCCGACGCTAATCCCCAATTCCATTCCTCCACGCCGGAGCGGGGAGACTACACCGAGGAGTACCAGTGCCTCTACCATGAGCACCTGCTGAAGGTGATTCGGGAGCGGCCCTATCTTTGGTCTACCTATGTGTGGAATCTGTTCGACTTCGCTGCCGACGGCCGGGATGAGGGCGGAAAAAAAGGCATCAACCAGAAGGGCCTGGTGACCTTTGACCGAAAGCTGCGAAAGGACACGTTTTACCTGTACAAGGCGGCATGGAGCCAAGAGCCGTTCGTACATATCTGCGGGCGGCGATACGCGGACCGGGCGGAAGCGGTTACCCAGGTCAAGGTCTATTCCAACCAGCCCTCCGTGGCGCTCTTTGTGGACGGGAATGAGATCGGCTCCATGGCGGGGCAAACCGTGTTCACCTTTACCGTTCCCATTACTGGCGAACATCAAATTGAGGCCGTCGCCGGAGAGTGCCGGGATCAGATCATCCTGCGCCGCACGGCGGAGCCCAACAGGGCGTATCTTTTCCGGAAAGCGGAGGTCGTCAACTGGTTCGATAAAGCGGACTATGACCCCAACTGCTATTCGGTCAAGGATACCATGGGTGAGCTGATGCAGAATCCCCGCTCCGCCGCGATCTTGGGAAAGATGATGGAGCGCATGACCGCCAGCCGGGGCGATGTAGCCAAAAGCGCCTCCGGGAATGCCAACCTTCAGCGTATGATGGCGGGGCTGCCCCTGGAGAGCCTGATCAAGCAGGCCGGCGGCGCGGTACCGGCGGAGATGGTAAAATCGCTCAACGCTGCCTTGCAGCAGATCAGAAAGTGAGACTAAGCGATGGTTTATAGCGTCAACATGAAGCTCTCCGCTCTTCTGGAAGACCCCGCCGGAGCCGCGCTGTTTGACCGGTTTCTTCCCGGTATGAGGAAAATGGTAGCGGCCAACCCCCAGGCCGGTTCCTTATCCTTGGAGCAGCTGGTGCGATATGCCAGGGTCCCGCAGGGAGAGCAGCTCCTGGAATCTCTGGGCAGGGAGTTGGAGAAGCTCAACACCCCGGAAAACCGGATCAGTCCGGCAGAGCGGGCACTGATCCAGCGCTTTCAGGAACTGGACCGTCAGGATCAGAGCAAACCCAAGGCAAAAACGGTATCCCATACGCAAGACGCGTTTTACCCCGGTCAGCCCTGGCTGGATACCAAGGGCGAACCGATCCAAGCCCATGGCGGCGCGGTATATTTCGAGGATGGCGTCTACTATTGGTATGGGGAAAACAAGGAGCATACCGACGGAAAGAACGGCGTCTGGACCTGGGGGATCAAGGTCTACGCTTCCACAGATCTATATAATTGGGAGGACCGGGGATTTCTCATCCCCCCAGTGCTGGACGATCCCAATGCCGCACTTTTCCCGGCAAAGCGGGTAGACCGGCCTCACATTCTCAAGTGTCCCGCCACCGGGAAGTATGTCTGCTGGATCAAGCTTTCCGGGCCGGAGGCGGCTTTCACCGTGTGGCAGGCGGACCGGCTTTTAGGTCCCTATCGGATGGTGGAGAACCTCTATAATCCCGGCGGCCACAAGGCAGGGGATTTTGACCTGGTCTCCGATGAGAAAACCGGGAAGGGGTATCTCTACTTCGATGCGGACCACCGTTCCATGCTCTGCATGGAGCTGACGGAGGATTATCTCCATGCCGGCAGGGAGGTCGCAAAAAGCTATCCGAATTTGCACCCGCCCTTTACCCGGGAGGCCCCGGCGCTCTTTGAGCGGGGCGGAAGAAAATATATGCTCACCAGCGGCATGACCGGCTATGTGCCGAACCAAAGCGCCGCCGCCGTTTCGGATGCCTGGGATACGCCCTTTGAACACATCGGGAATCCACACCTGGAGGACGAGACCAACGCCTCCTTCAACAGTCAGATCTGTAAGGTATTCCGGGTGGAGGGCAGCGGCCTGCTGATCGCCATGGCGGATCGCTGGCTTCCCGGCTATCCGGTGGATGCCCGGATCGCGGATCTGTTTACCCGGGTCATTGCCGAAAAGGACGCTCCGGACCGGTATCATGCCACACCGGCGGAACGGCAGGAAATGCTGGAAGCGAATGTGCTGGAAACGGCCGACACCTCCGTAGCCGGCTATGTGTGGCTGCCAGTGACTATCCACGCTGATATGCCGGAAATCCGCTGGTCGGCGTGCTGGAGGCTCCAGGAGCTTTCCAGCGAGGAATGAGCAGGGAGGCGGTAAAGGCAAGTCCGCCCAGACCGCTTACCGATATATTTTTGATGGATCGCAGCTGCGGGCCATCCGAGAAAGGGGCAGATGCAAATGGATAAGAAGAAAAACGGGATGCTGAAACCGATTCGTACCGCCAAAGCGGTGGTGATCTACGTTGTATGCCTGGTGCTGATTGCCGCCATGCTGGTGGGCAATTATTTCGCCGATGCATACCGGGAGCTCATTACCGTCTATTTGAGCGGTTCCGGAACGGTTTCCAGCAAGGAATCGGAGGCACTGTGCCAGGAAATCGAGCAGGAGGGCATGGTGCTGTTGAAAAATGAGGGCGGTTTGCCCCTCGCCTCCGGGGCAAAGGTGTCCGTCTTCGGCCAGGACAGCGTCGATTTTGTCTATGGCGGCGCCGGTTCCGGCGCGGTGGATACTTCCAAGGCCGCGAATCTGAAGCAGGCACTGGAAACCGCCGGCTTTTCCGTAAATCCCACCTTGTGGGACTTTTACGCCACCGGTCCGGGCAAGGGCTACCGGAAGACGACCCCCGACGAGACTGGCGCGGGCGTCTTTGCCGTGAACGAAGTGCCAGTATCGGTGTACACCGATGACGTCAAGAGCAGCTTCTCTTCCTTTGGCGACGCGGCGGTAGTCTGTATTGGCCGCAGCGGCGGCGAAAGCGCGGACATCCCCACCACACCGCTGGAGACCGGCGCGCTGTATTTGGAGCTGGACCCGGAAGAGCTGGCGATGCTCTCCATGGCCTGCGGCAGCTTTGACAATGTGGTCCTGCTGCTCAACAGCAACAACCCCGTGGAGCTGGGCTTCCTGGATGATCCTGCCTATGTCAACGTCAAGGCTGTCCTCTGGTGCGGCGGCGTGGGCCAGACGGGCATCTACGCGATCGGCGAGGCGCTTGCCGGTACGGTGAATCCCTCCGGCAAGCTGGTGGACACCTATGCCTACGACTCGCTCAGCGCTCCGTCGGCGGCGAATCTGGGCGATTACACCATTACCAACAGCACTGTCGGAAACGGGAACAAGTATCTGGTCTATGCCGAGGGCATCTATGTGGGATACCGGTACTATGAGACCAGGTACGAGGACACGGTCATGGGTCAAGGCAACGCCGGGGACTATGACTATGCCGCCACGGTCCAATTCCCCTTCGGTTACGGCCTGTCCTATACCACGTTCAGTTGGTCCGATTTCCAGGTGGAGGAAAAGGAGGACGCTTTTGAGGTGTCCGTCACCGTCACCAACACCGGAAGCCAGGCGGGCAAGGATGTGGTAGAGATCTACCTCCAGTCTCCCTATACCGACTATGACCGGGAAAACGGGATCGAGAAGGCCGCTGTGACCCTGGCAGGCTTTGCCAAAACGAAGGTGCTGGAGCCAGGCGACAGCGAAGACGTTACCATCACCGTGCCCAAGGAGCTGATGAAGTCCTATGACGCCAAGGGCGCGGGGACATACATCCTGGATGCTGGGGACTACTATCTCACTGCCGGGCACGATGCGCATGACGCGGTGAATAACATTCTATCCGCCAAGGGCTATACGGTCTCCCAAGGGATGACTGCCGAGGGCGACCCAGCCATGACCTGGAAAACCACTGTCAGCAGTCAGGACAACGCCGTTTATTCGGTCTCCCTTGCCACCGGTACGGCCATCGTCAACCAGTTTGACGATGTGGATATCCGTTACTATGACGGAAACTTTACTTATCTATCCAGAAGCGATTGGACCGGCACTTGGCCCACAACTTATCAAAACGGCTCCTGGCAGGCGCCTGGAACGCTGCTGAAGGACCTGCTATGGAAGCGGGACGCGTCGGTGGTCGGTTCCGGTGGGGATTCCATGCCCGCGTTTGAGCAGGACAGCGATCAAACAGTCTCCGACCTGGCCGGAACCGACTACAGTGATGAAGACTGGCAGGAGCTGGTGGAGCGCCTGACTCCGGACCAGGCAATGCGGCTTGTCCGTCTGGGCGGCTATGCTACCATTCAGATGGATGCCATCGGCCTACCTGCCACCCAGGACAAGGACGGCCCCTCTGGTATTTCCGGGACTCTGGTGGGTGGCCAAAGCGCCACGGCCTATCCTGTCGAAGTAGTGATGGCCAGCACTTGGAATACCGAGCTGATCCAGCGGCTGGGCGAAAGCGTGGGCGACGACTCCGTAGCCACTGGCGTGGCTGGCTGGTATGCCCCCGGCGTGAACATTCACCGTTCTCCCTACAGCGGGCGGAATTTCGAGTATTTTTCCGAGGACGGCTTCCTTTCCGGCAAGATCAGCGCCGCCGAGGTGCGCGGCACCCGGAGCAAGGGCGTGCTTACCTATATGAAGCACTTCGCCCTGAATGACCAGGAGAGCAACCGCTACGGCGCCGCCTTCTTTGCCAATGAGCAGGCGATCCGAGAAATCTTCCTGAAGGGCTTTGAGTACACCGTCACCGAGGGCGACTCCAACGGCGCGATGGCCGCCATGAACCGGCTGGGCGCCACCTGGTCCGGCTCCCACAAGGGTCTGATGACCAATGTGCTGCGGGAGGAATGGGGCTTTGAGGGCTGCGTCATCACAGACCAGGCCTCCGTTCCCGCCATGTTCTATCAGGATATGGTTTCCGGTCTGGCCGCCGGCGCAGACTTGTGGCTCAACACCAACAAAAACTATTGGCAGCTCAATGCCTATGCGGAAATTGACGGCACCGTCACCGACTGGACCGGCAATGCCGCCGTGATGGCCAATGTCCAGCGGGCCGCGAAAAATATTATTTACGCGGTGTCCACCACCAACGCCATGGAAAAGGCTGGGCACGCATCCATGCCCGCATGGCAGGTCGCTCTGATCATTCTGAATATTCTTGTATTTGGCGGCGCCGCGATCCTCTTGGCCTGGACGACGCTGCGCCTGGTGATAACTCTGAAATCGAAACCGAAAACTGCAAAACAGGAAGAAGGAGATGGCATTGTGAAAAAGAAAATCGTAGCAATCCTGACGGTTGCCGCCCTGGTGATCGGCCTGGCCGCCGGTGCCTTGGTCATGTTCCTGGTGAAGGGTGGTTCCTCCAGTGCCGGCGGGGCCAACGTCATCGGCGTCTATGTCTACGGCGAGGCTGCCGGAAACAGCATGGGTGACAACGACTTTGTGGAGTATGAGTTAACGCTGTATGAGGACGGCACCTATAAGTTGACGACCTCTACCGCCAGCTGCGGCTACAGTATGCTCCTGTCCAATACTGTTGTCAATGCCTACGGCACTTACACTAAGGGCACCTCCGCCGACGGCTATACGCCCTGCCAGCTCAGCGAGGCGACCCGGATCGTCTATAATGGCTATTCCGATGTGGGCGGTTACAATATGTCCTATGATACCGACACGATCGCTTCCTGGCCTGTCGAGCTGCCTGGCGGAGTCATGACCGAGCAGGTGGATTTCTGGGCGCAGTTCGGCACCGCCCGTACTGTCAGCCTGGACGATACCGCGGCCAGCCGGATGATGCTCACTACCGGCGCGGCGGCTCCCAATCCCATCGGCGGCAAGGGTGACCAGAGCGACGAGCCCACAGACGCCACTACCCAGCCTGCTCAGGACGAGACCCAGCCTGCCCAAACAGCCCCGACCGAGGGGGCTACCGTGACCAGTGACGATGGCGCCACTACTCTGACCTTTAACTCCGACGGGACCTATGTATTCAAATTTGAGTCCTACGGGGTAGAGGATGCCGGCACTTACACCTTTGAAGGCGGCGTACTTACGCTGACCAATTCCAATGGCGCGGAGGCTACCGCCGAGGGCGATCCGCTGAAGCTCCACTATGTCACCGCAGTCAGCGACCAGCTCACCGGGGACTTCACCATCGATCCCAAGGATCTTCCCGCCGCTGGTGGGGAGTCCACCCCTGCCGAGGGGTTCACCGTGACCAGTGACGACGGCGCCACTACTCTAACCTTCAATTCCGACGGAACCTATGTATTCAAATTTGAGTCCTACAGCGTAGAGGACACCGGCACTTACACCTTTGAAGGCGGCGTGCTCACGCTGACCAATTCCAATGGCGTGGAGGCCACTGCCGAGGGCGACCCGCTGAAGCTCCACTATGTCACCGCAGTCAGCGACCAGCTCACCGGGGACTTCACCATCGATCCCAAGGATCTTCCCGCCGCTGGTGGGGAGTCCACCCCTGCCGAGGGGTTCACCGTGACCAGTGACGACGGCGCCACTACTCTAACCTTCAATTCCGACGGAACCTATGTATTCAAATTTGAGTCCTACAGCGTAGAGGACGCCGGCACTTACACCTTTGAAGGCGGCGTGCTCACGCTGACCAACTCCAAGGGCGCGGAGGCCACCGCCGAAGGCGACCCGCTGAAGCTCCACTACGTCACCGCGGTCAGTGACCAGCTCACCGGGGACTTTACCATCGATCCCAAAGACCTGGGATGACCGAATAACCTTTCCAAATCACCTCCTGGTTTCTTCCCTCGCAAGCCGCCCCGCTCCGGAGCTCCGTCTTTGGAACGGGGCGGCTAACTTTAAAGAACCATTACGCGATTTCCCCTCATCTATAAGGGAGCAATACATATGGGCGAAACTGATAATGCGCAGCCTAGGTAGGGTACTGTTGGAGCGGCACGCTCTATAATGCTATAGAGGGGTCCTTTTCGAGCGATTGACGAATTTGTAGGACAGAGATATAATATTAATGAAATGAAATAAAATTCACTCTACAGCTTTAAACTAATTTAGGTGATCATATGGGGCGTATATTAGTAGTTGAATTTGATGAGCAAGACGAAACTGCTTTTGATGAAATTTTGAGCGTGTTGCGGCGCCATCCCGCTTTTGAACGACTGCGGGTAAGCAGCAATGCCACAAGTGACGCGGTATTAGAATTGCCGGGTATAAAAATCTATCCAGACAGCAGAAAGGTATTCCGAGATCGCCAGGAAATCAATTTGACGGCAAAGGAATTTGATCTTCTCTATCTGCTGGTAGCCAATAAGGGGACAGTCCTCACCTATGAGCAAATCTATGAAAAGGTATGGGGTGTGGAAGGACTCGGCAACGAGAGCAATGCTGTGGGTTGCCATATACGCAATTTGAGAGAAAAACTGAATGCGGCATCCCCCGACTCCGTATTCACTATTCGTTGTGTCCGAGAGGTTGGCTATTGCTTAGATGTGGACGCGAGCAAATTGCCTTCTCGATGATTCTGATCGCGAAGAGGCGGCCTGATCTTCAGGCCGCCTCTTCACGGCTCCAGTAATATTTATCAAGCAGCTTCAACAGATTTCCTCCAAAAGCGACGAAATCCGAAAGTACAGTGCTATTTCTTGTAGGAATTTGACGAACAATTGCGGCGTTTCTACTGCGTTTCAACGGTTTTTCTACTGTTTTATACAGTATACTTTCCCTATCGACTAATTTTAATGGGGAGAGTTATATAAATCTGTCATACTGTCCCCAAAAGGGGATATTATGCCGCATAGAAAGACAGACTGGCGCATAAGGCCGCCCAAGAATCATTCGAATCGCGATCTACATACCGCAGTCCTCAAGGGGATTGCGGTATTTTTTTGCTCGACACAAAACAACAGAAAAAACTTTTCGTCGCCTGTTTTCATACTCCATTCGACGAAGAGCGCACCCAATAAAAACTGGGTGCGCTCTTTTTATGTCATAATATGTCAAATCATTCCGAATATTAGAATACGAGGCCCACCTTCCGTGCTGAATTTCCAAAAAATTTAGCATGGAGGTAAAAAAGGTGTACGTACCAAGAAAGGTATTTATTTTGGAAAGCGACGGCTATACGGAGCTTTCCTACGAGGAATTCTGCCGCCGGAAAGAAACGGACCCGTCCTATGCGGGCAAGCTGTTCCTTCCTCTCTACGGGATGATCATGGAGGTGTCGAAAGCGGACTATGAGGATTTTTACCGTCAGGAGCGGCGGCAGAAATACATAGACGAGCGGTCCGCGGGGAATGGAGACATCTCCTACGATATGCTCACCACCAAGGACTTCAACGGCGAGGACATCCTGATTGACGGCAGGGAAGACATTTCCGAGCAGGTCGCACGGAAGATGATGCTGGACAAGCTCCGCATCTGCCTTCTTCTGCTATCAGAGGAAGAAAGAAGGCTAATTCAACTGCATTTTTATGATAACATACCGCAGACGGAAATTAGCCGTCTGTATGGCATGAATCAGTCAAGTGTAAGCAGACGCATTAACAAAATCCTCTTGAAGCTCAAAAAACTTCTGGACGATTAAAATTTCGCGCATAGCCCCCTCACTTTTTCGGCATGGAAAGTGAGGGGGCTTTTTCAACGGTCTCCCATGCACTTTGACAACAGAATAGTACAGCGCGCAGCCATTACATTCCCTCTGCTGCCGGGAAACCGGCAAGCCACAGGAGCAATCGCACACAGACGGCCACCAATATGATCGTCTGTTGCTTTTACGACTCCGACGGTACGGCGCAACCCGTAACGAAGGCGATGACAGGCAGGGGCATCAAAGATACTTGCGTCCAGTCCTAAAGTCGAGCGTTGAAGCGGTCAAGGGTGACCGTGAGCCGTCGCAACAAAGGAGGGCGCCTCGGAGAGATCCTCGGAGGGGTGAGATTCCCATGAGGCCAAATGCATGGCCGGTGGCTGCGATCCCGTTAAGAGTAAACGATTGATACGACAACGGCGGCCGTATATTCGTTTGAATTTACGGCCGCTTTTTACTTACGATATGGAGGCCAATATGAACAAGATCAAACGCGGCGAAATCTATTACACGGACCTATCGCCGGTCATTGGCAGCGAGCAGAAGGGCGTCCGTCCCGTTCTCATTTTACAGAACGATACGGGAAACAAACACAGCTCCACCACCATCGTGGCGGCTATCTCCGGCAGAGAGAAAAAAGCGGCGCTTCCCACCCATGTACCGATCAAAGCGGAAGGACTTAGGAAAAAGTCCACCGTCCTGTTGGAACAGATCCGGACGATTGATAAAAAACGCCTTATCGAATATATCGGAAAGGTGGACAAAGAGACCATGGGCAAAGTTGACCACGCTATTGTGGTGAGCTTCGGTATCAAATATCTGGAGGCGCTGTTATGAGTCAAGATCAGAAAAACGCTTCCTTCGCTTACAGCGTAAACCTGCTTCGTCGGCTTCTCGGAATGAACCTCATCACGGAGGATGAATACAGAACAATCGTGAAGATCAGCGCGGCCTACTACGGAGCCGAAATAATTTGTGTCTGAACTGATAATTCTTCCGATTCTCTCTGGACTGACTCGAACTCCTGTGGTATTGTTGCGGTTGCCAGAAGGCAAATCAGCGGGAACCCCCGCGGAAAGGAGATAAGGGGAATGAACATTACGGAAATTACCGCCCCAAAGTCAAAGACGGGCGAACCCATCCGGTTGGCGGCATACTGCCGGGTGTCCAGCGATTCGGAGGATCAGCTGCATTCCTTTGCCGCGCAAATTCGGTACTACAGCGAATATACGAAAAAGCATCCCGAGTACCGGCTGGTAGACATCTACGCGGACGAAGGCTTAAGTGGCACGGACATGAAGAAGCGAGACGAGCAGAACCGACTGATTCGTGACTGCAAGAAAGGGAAAATCGACCGGATCATCGTCAAATCGGTTTCCCGGTTCGCTCGAAACACTGAGGAACTGCTCGTCACCCTGCGGCTACTCAAAGAGATCGGCGTCAGCGTCTACTTTGAAGAGCAGGGGATTGACACCGACAAATTGAATATGGAGATGATTGTCACATTCCCCGGTATGGCCGCGCAGCAGGAAAGCGTTTCTATATCGGGGAATATGCGTTGGAGCTACCAAAAGCGAATGCAGTCCGGCGAGTTTAACTGTTGTTACCCGGCATACGGTTTTCAAATGTGTGACGGGCAGCTTGTTCCAAAGGAAAACGAAATGGAAGTCGTGCGGCGCATTTTCAAGCTCTATCTTCAAGGCTGGGGAACGCAGCGTATCGCGAACATTTTGAATGAAGAAGAGATCCCTCGAAGAAGTAAAAAAGCCAAATGGAGTGCCTTGACGGTTCAGTATATTTTGAATAACGAGCGGTATATGGGCGACGCGCTTCTGCAAAAAACCTTTACCACCGAAACATTGCCATTCAGAAGGAAAATAAATGCCGGGCAGAAGCCGCAGTACTATGTGGAGAACAGCAACTCCTCTATCGTCAGCCGAGAAACCTACAGTACGGCGCAGCAATTACTGAAAGCGAGAAAAAAGAGCAACAACTGGCGACAAACGCGCTTCCCACTTTCCTGTAAAATACGCTGCCCCGAATGTGGACGGACATTTCGCAGACAGGTCACCAGCGGAAAAGTTTACTGGCTTTGTGCCGGAAAAGCCTCCGGTACAACCGACTGCGAATCCCGCCGTGTGCGGGAGGACATGGTATATGAAGCCTTTACCCGTATGACCGAAAAATTGCGGAACAATCGGAAAAGCCTTTTGGGGACGCTGATTCGTCAGATCGAAACTATGCAGAGCCGGATGAGTGACGCGCAGGAAGCGGTCAAGCGGATCGACAAGGAAATTGCCGACCTCAACGCCAGAAACCTCGTCATCACCCGGCTCCACACAAACGGTGTGTTGAATGCCGCCGCCTTTTCGGCGCAGACGGCGGAGATCGGGAATAAAATCAACGAACTGCGCATCCAGCGGCGCAGGAAGCTGGCGGAAGACGAAGATGACGAGTGGCTGGAGCAAATCAGGGAATTGAACAGCGTCATGGAGGATTATTTTCCCACAGGAACTTTCGATGAAGAACTGTTCGGGCAAATCGTTGACAGCATAACGGTCAACGACAATACGCGAATCACCTTCCATCTGACCGGCGGAATCGAACTGACCGAAGAAATCGACGAGAAAGGCAGGTGCAAGCGAAAATGAAATTGAGGACGCTTCCTTACGGCTACCAATTTACAGACGGCGTCATCACTGTCCATCCGCGGGAACGGGACACCGTCACGGAAATCAGCAAAGCCTACCTTGACGGTAAGTCTCTGCTGCAAATCGCTGAGCGCCTCAACGCGGACGGTGTGGAATATCTTCCCGGCGTTACCGGATGGAACAAAGCGAGGCTGAAGCGGATCATTGAGGACGAGCGATACCTGGGCAGAGAGTCCTATCCCGCCATTCTCGACCAGGAGATATTCGACGCTCTGCAACGGCTCAAGACCGAACGGAATACGCAAAAGAATTGCGACCGCGGCACAGACATCTTCCAACTCGGGGTACCGGTGAACTGTCCAGCCTGTGGTCATTCGATGCGGCGGCACAGCGACAGTCGGCTGAAGTCTGTCGAGCAGCGATGGACTTGCCAAAATCCAGAATGCAAAAAGCGGATCGCCAAATCGGATGAGGAACTGCTCCGCGAGATCACGAAGCTTCTGAACAGAGCAATCTCCGCGCCGGAAATGATCCGTATCCCCGAAGCCGCCGATAGGGAACCATGCGCCGAGGTGCGAAAGCTGGACAATGAAATCGGCAGGATGCTGGAAGGATATAATGCCGATAAAGACGCCTTGCAGAAAGCCATGCTCCGGCGTATCTCCGCCGCCTATCGGGATATCCCCAACGAAATCTATACAGCTAAACGATTGAGAGCGGTTTTCGCAAGCGCGGAGCCGCTCTCAAGTTTTCCTGCCGACTTGGTCAACCGTGCCGTGAAAGCGATTCGCTTCCATGAGGACGGGACGATTGGCGTCCTACTGACAAACGATCAGGAGATCGGAAAGGAGGGACAAAATGGAAACAGCGACAGCGACACGGCCGCAAAGAACGGTACGGCAAATCCCAGCGACGGTTGACACTGCAAGTCAGGTCAAAAAGAACTACCGCCCACTTCGGGTTGCCGCCTATTGCCGGGTATCCACCCAACAGGAAGAACAACTGAACAGTTATGGCGTACAGGTTCGGCATTATACCGAGCAAATCAATGCCGAGCCGGGTTGGACGCTGGTGGGCATCTTCGCGGACAAAGGCATCACCGGCACCAGCGTCAAAAAACGGGACGAATTCAACAAGATGATCCGCCAATGCAAGCAGGGCAAGATCGATATGATCATCACCAAGTCCATCGCCCGGTTTTCCAGAAATACCGTAGACTGCTTACAGCACACCCGCCTGCTCAAAGACTTGGGCGTGGACGTCTTCTTCGAGGAACAAGGCATCCACAGTATCCAGCCGGGCGCGGAATTTTACATCACCATCTATGGGAGCGTGGCCCAGAGCGAATCGGAGAACATCAGCGCCAACGTCCGCTGGGGCAAGGCACAGAGCGCCAAGGAAGGGCGTGTGGCGTTCCACTATGAAACTTTTCTTGGCTATCGCAAAGGCGCGGACGGCGGGCCGGAAATCGTTCCTGAAGAAGCGGAAACCGTGCGGCTGATCTACAGCCGCTTCCTCGCAGGCGACAGTTACACGGTGATTGCCCGGATGCTGGAAAGCAACGGCATTCTTTCGCCGGGCGGAAAATCCAAATGGAGCGAAACCACAATCCGCTCCATCCTCTCCAACGAACGGTATAAAGGCGACGCCATCATCAATAAGACCTATATCAAGGATTGCCTGTCCAAAAAGATATGCGTCAACAACGGTGAACGCCCGAAATACTATGTGGAGAACAATCATCCCGCCATCATCGACGCCGCGACCTTTGGCAGAGTGCAGGAGGAAATCGCCCGTCGCAAAGCCAAGCGGAAGGTCAAGCAAGTCGGCACAAAAACCGAGCAAGGCAAATACTGCGGGAAATACGCGCTGACCGAGCTGCTGCTCTGCGGGGAATGCGGAAAACCCTACCGCCGCTGCACATGGACGGCTGGCGGACAGAAGAAAATCGTGTGGCGGTGTGTCAGCCGACTGGATTACGGAAAGAAATACTGCCATAACTCACCGACTGTCGAAGAAAGCGTCCTTCACGAAGCCATTATGGAAGCGATTCAAAAAACCGCAAGGCAAAACGCCGATGTGCTGAAAACGCTGAAGACGCACATCGGAATGGGATTGGCAGGCGAAGAAACCGAGGACAAAAGCCTCGACATCCAAATTCGGATCGCGGCGATCGACGCTGAATTTGGAGCCATGATGAGCGCCATATCCGCTGAAAACGCCGAACAATTCGACGAACGCAGAGCAACCGAGCTGATGAATGAGAAGGCCGGTCTGGAACAGCAACTTTCGCAGATCACCGACGCCATGCAAAAACGCCAGAACGCTAAATCCCGCCTCGACGAAATCTATGACGTCCTCGACGGGCTGAAAAATCACCCAATAAAATTTGACAATTCCCTCTTGCGCCAAATCCTCGAATGTGTTATAATAGAGTCCAAAGAGAAGATCAAGGTTGTCTTTACCGGCGGGCTCGAAGTGGAACAAACGCTCCACTAAAAAGGCGACTAACCGCAGTCGCCACTGAATCCGAAAACACAAGACATTGTCGGTGAGGGTTCAAGTCTCTTCACCAAAAAGCCGAAAAAATCTTTTTTATTGTGGTTTTCCATCTGAAACATCCTTTGCGATCTGAACCCCCTGGGGTTGGACAGCAAAGGATGCTTCTTTATTTTTCTTGATTTCACGCGGGTTTTTTACGTTTGATTCCGGATTTCAAATTGGACATGATAATTAAAAAAGCCTAAAACAGGAATTGAAAACGAAAAAATCTTACAATCCGAATCCCTGTGTCTAAATGAATTTCGCGTCAAAAGCGGCTTATCTATTGAGATAATCCATTTCTTTTTTTAATGGCGTCTTGTATCCATTCTTGGCGTGGGGACGCTGTTCGTTGTAGAAAATCATATATGTGTCTACTGCCGTTCTGAATTCGTTTTCAGAGTGGTATTTTCAGAGCTAATCGTTTCATGCAAACGGTTGGCTCTTTTTATTTCAGGTTCTATAATAAAAGTTGGGGTCAGGTGAAGATCACCTGGCCCCGAATGTAAATTTAGGGTTGAGCATGGAGGAA
>CANQQU010000010.1 GCA_947626085.1 uncultured Oscillospiraceae bacterium | reverse complement strand
ACACAGAAGTTAAGCTCACACGCGCCGACGATACTTTGCGGGTAACTGCACGGGAAAATAGGTAACGCCAACACAAAAAAGCGGTACGCATTGCGTGCCGCTTTTTTATCTATTGATTTTCATATTGAATTATCCCAAAATTCCATCTTGACAGGCACCGGTCTTTTATCTATAATGACAGTATTTCTTATTTACAAAGGAGGTTCCACGCAATGACTTTTTTGAAACAAAACGCCAATAGCCTGCTGCTGTGCCTGTTCGAGGCGGTGGTCGGGGTCCTTTTGCTGGTAAACCCCGTGGGTTTTACCGCCGGGATTCTCATGGCCCTGGGGATCGTGCTGCTTTTCGTCGCGGTGTTCTCCATCATCGGATATATCCGCATGGAGGCGGTCGAGGCCGCGGGGAGCGGGAAGCTGCTCTGGGGTCTGCTTTCCCTGGTGGCCGGCTATGTCCTGGTGTTCCATTCCGAGTGGTTGATCAACGCCTTCCCTGTGTTCTCCTTCTTCTACGGCCTGGCGATCCTGGTCTCCGGCGTGGCGAAGGTGCAGTGGTCGGTGGATCGGCTGCGGCTCGGCGTGGGCGGCTGGGTGCTGCCGGCGCTGAGCGCCGCTCTCTCCATTCTCTGCGGCGTGGTGATTTTGGCCAATCCCTTTGAGACCATGGTGATCATGTGGATGTTCACCGGCGCTTCGCTGCTGGTGGAGGCCGTTTTTGACCTGGTGGTGCTGTTCCTGTGCAGCCGCCGGAACGACGAAAATTGAAAGGAGCCCTTCTATGTGTACTGCCGCTTCCTTTAAAACCCGTGATCACTATTTTGGACGGAATCTGGATCTGGAGTACTCCTACCATGAGACCGTCACCATCACGCCCCGGGATTTTCCTTTCCATTTCCGTAAAATGGGCCTGATCGCCCACCACTATGCCATGATCGGCATGGCCTTTGTGGCCCAGGACTACCCGTTGTACTACGACGCCACCAATGAAAAGGGCCTCAGCATGGCGGGACTGAACTTCCCCGGCAACGCCTGCTATTTCCCCGAAGCGGAGGGGAAGGACAATGTGGCCCCCTTTGAGTTGATCCCTTGGATTCTCTGCCAGTGCGAGACGGTGGCGCAGGCGAGAACCCTGCTGTCCAAGATGAATTTGATGAAAATGGATTTCAGCGCCCAGCTTCCCGCCTCTCCGCTGCACTGGATGATCGCCGATAAGGAGGAGTCCATCGTTGTGGAATCCGTCAAGGAGGGGCTGAAGGTCTACGACGACCCGGCCAAGGTGCTGACCAACAACCCCACCTTTGACTATCACATGACCAATTTGATCAATTATATGGGTCTGTCCCCCAAGCAGCCGGAAAATTCCTTCGGTCCCGGCCTGGAACTGACGCCCTATAGCCGGGGCATGGGCTCCATGGGCCTTCCCGGCGACCTCTCCTCGGCGTCCCGGTTTGTAAAGGCGGCCTTTACCCGACTCAACTCGGTCTGCGGCGACTCGGAAAGCGCCAGCATCAGCCAGTTTTTCCAGATCCTGGGCAGCGTGGCCCAGCAGAAGGGCTGCGTCCTGGTGGGCGACAAGTATGAGTACACCATTTACACCTCCTGCTGCAATACCGACCAGGGGATCTATTACTACAACACCTATGAAAACAGCCAGCTGAGCTGTGTCCACCTCCATCATGAGAACCTGGACAGCGATGGGCTGATCAGCTTCCCGCTGATCCAGGGCCAGCAGGTGCTGAGCCAGAACTAAACCCTCGCCGCCAGACGGTGATCCGTCTGGCGGCGTTCTTTATCGCAGCAGAATGGGCTGATATTGCCGCCCCTCCAGGGCGGCTTCCAGGGTGGGCAGCACCTTGGAGAAGTCCGCCACCAGGCTGGTGGGCTTTTTCAGCGGGTCGTCCTGGCCGAAGGGGACAAAGTAGTAGTTTTTCCTTGATAGCAGCCGGCCCAGATTTTCCGCGGCGGCGGCCAGTCCGTCATTGGTAGAGACCGCGATGATCACCGGCCGGCCATTGCGCAAATGGCTCTTGGCGGCCATGGTCACTGGCCCGTCGGCAATGCCGTGGGCCAATTTTGCCAGGGTGTTGCCGGTGCAGGGGGCGATGATCAGGGCGTCCAGCAGCTTCTTCGGGCCGATGGGCTCCACCTGGGGAACGGTGTGCAGGGGCTCCCGCCCGCAGATCTCCGTCACCCGGAGAATGTGTTCCTGGGCGGTGCCGAAGCGGCTGTCCATGGTGTAGGACGTCTGGGAGAAAATGGGGACGACGTTGTGGACTCGCGCCACCTTTTCCAGCGCGGAGAAGGCCGAGGCGAAGGTGCAGAAGGAGCCGCACATGGCAAATCCCACTTCCATCCGATCACCCCCTTCCGGCAAGCCGGATGGCCGTGCGGGCGATCAGCCGCCCGGAACTCTCCGGGGCGTCCTTCCCCGGCAGACCTCGAGCCCAGAGTACCTCCGGCCCGTCGATGCCCTTGACGGAGGCCAGATCGATCAAAAGGCAGTCCCTTCGGCAGCAGGCCCGCTGTTCCTGGGAGATCACGGGGGCGGGGACGGTGTTGAAAACCGCCCGGTAGCGCAGCAAATTCCCGCCCAGCGCCCCGGTCTCCACCGCGCCGTAACCCAGGGCGTAGAGCATGGCCCGGTCCGCGGGCTTCCGGGCGGCCACGTCCACCCGGGCCCCCATGGATTTCAGCAGGGACGCCAGGCATTTCCCGATCCGCCCCCAGCCGATCACCAGCACCGGGCAGCCGGTGACAATGACAGGCAGCTTTGCAAGGGCCAGCTTGACGGCGCAGTGGGCGGTAATGGCGGCGTTTTCCGCTAAGTAAGCCTCGTCCTTCAAAAAATCGATAGTTTTCCGGCCCGCCAGGGCCGGATGGTCCAGATTTCCCCCCAGAACGGTAACATTTTCCGGCAGCTCCATGAGAAGCGGCTCCAAGGCGCCGCCGCCTTTCAAATTTCCGTCCGCCTGAAAGCTGGGGACCTCCAGCAGCAGATGGGTCACTTCCGGCCCAGGGCCGGGCGCCACCCGGCAGCCCCGTTCCTCCAGCGCCCGGGCCGCGGCGGCCAGGGCGGGGGAAGCGCCGGCGGGAAAAAACACGGATTCACCCATAAGAATCCTCCTTTCCTGCCAGATTATGATGGGGCTTCCCCGAAGGTGAAAGGAAAATCCCGGCGCTTCGCGAAGCGCCGGGATCAAAATAGACATCGTTCAACTTCCAACGGTGATGGCGCAGTCCTCGCTGCCGCCCCGCAGGTCGTAGAGCCGGTCTTCCCACAGCCGGATGATTCCGCCGCTTTTCCCGCTTTGTGGGGAGTCGTCCTGCTCCAGTTGAAGCCCCGTCCCAACCAGGGTACAGGTGTAGGGGTAGGCGTAGGCCCGCAGCGGGTCCGCGGCGTCGGCGGAGCCGCCGGTGATGTAGAGCGTACCGCTTGCCACGATCTTGTCCCCGTTTTTCACTTCAAAACGGATCATATCCTCCGCTGCCACCGTCTCGTCCCGCAAGGGACACCAATAGAGCCGGTGGCCGGCCGGGAGCCGCAGGGTGGCGCCACCGGGCTGGCCCTCCCCGTCAAAATCCACCAGATGGCCGGAGAAACAGTCGGCGGTGATCTGGGTGTAGTCCATGTCGAAGGAGAAGGGGAACCCGGGCAGAACTGAGGACAGCATGGGGGTGCTGTACCACTGGGCCGTGCCCATCTGCTCCTCGGGAACCAAAGAGTAAATGCTCCACAAGAAGCGGCTGCCATCGGGATTCCGGCCCAGAGTGCCCAACCACAGCGCCCCATCCGGGCTCAGGAGGAAGCGGCTTTCATCCAGCGGCAGGTATCCAATTTGCCGGTAGAGCGCCCGGATGGGGATCACGGACTCCTGAAGGAGAAACAGCCCGGCCCATTCTTCCTCAGAGTAGGGAAAGTCCGTATATTCCCAGCGCTCCACCGGAATGGAGGTCCGGCCGTCCCGGCCATCCAGGCTTTCGCCGCTGTTCCCTATTACGCTGCCGCTGCCTCGATAGACCATGGTAAAGGCGTCCTGCTCCACCAGATACCGGAAACCGGAGTCGGCGAAGGGCGCCTCGCTGCTAAGAGGGGACATATACAGGCACTGCCAGGACACATAGGCCCCGCCGGGAACTTGGCCCAGGGCCGCGGCGCCGGGGTCTTGCTTTTCCGCCGGCGGATCTGTGAGCAGGCACACAGCGGCGATCCCCGCCCCGAGCAGGGCCAGGAGCAGGACCCAGAAGGCGGGCTTTTTGTAGTTCATCACATTTTTCACCCGTTGTTTTACCCCCACCTCCCCAAAGGCCAGGGGGCAGGCCGCCACCCGGAACCGCCGGACTGTACAGCGCAGCAGCGCCCGGGAATATCCCCGCCGGTCCTCCGGGGAAAGGGCCTGGACCACCTTTTCGTCGCAGGCGGCCTCGATATCCCGGCAGAGAAAGCAGTAGGCGATCCACAGCAGGGGATGGAACCAGTAGACGGACAGCAGAATAAACCCCAGGGGCTTCCACCAGTGGTCCCGGCGGCGGATGTGGGCCTCCTCATGGGCCAGGACGTAATCCCGCTCCGGGGCGTCCAGGTCGTAGGGCAGGTAGATCACTGGCCGGAACAGCCCCAGCACGAAGGGGGAGTCCACCTTCTCACTCTGAAAGATATTCCCCCGAAGCCTGGTGGCGGTGGCCAACCGGCGCTTGAGCAGCAGAAAGCTCATCAGGGCATAGAGCAGCATCCCCGTGGCCCCTATTGCCCAGACCCAGGCCAGGACCTGGAGCCAGGACAGGCCCCCGCCGGTTGTTTGAGAAAGCGTTTCCTCCAACTGAGGGTTGGCCCAGGTGCCCGGGGCCGCTCCGCCGTTTTGGATCACCGGCGGGGCGACGGGGACCGCCATCCAGCCCGGGGCCGGGGGCATCAGGCTCAGGGGGCTTTCAATGGATGCCGGGCACGCCAGCCGCAACCCCACCAGCCCCCAGAGCAGGCAGTGGACCCACTTGGGGGCCTTCCGGAACACCAGCCGCAGGGCAAGCACCGCCAAAACCAGCCATCCGGCGTCCAGGCTGAGATCCACCAATTTCAAAAATACCGCTTCCATGGCGCTACCCCTCGATGATTTTCTGGATCTCGTCGATCTGCTCCTGGGTCAGCTCCTGCCGCCGGGCGAAGGCCGCCAGGAAGGCGGGGAGGGACCCGCCGAAGGTCTTTTCCAGCATTTCGTCCATCTGGGCCACCTGGACCTCCTCCTGGCTGACCAGGGAAGTGACCACGGCGTGGTCATTTTTCAGCACGCCCCGGTCGGACAGGCGCTTGAGAACCGTGTAGGTGGTGCTTTTCCGCCAGCCCAGCTCCTCCTGGCACAGCCGGGCCAGCTCCCGGCTCTCAACTGGCTCTACCCGCCAGAGAATGCGGCAGAAGCGGTACTCGCTTTCAAAAATCTTGGGTGTTGCCATCCCGCATACCTCCATTCTAATGTGTTAGACCATTAAAAATAGTCTAACATATTAGACCGGCAATGTCAAGCCCGTAATACTTGATTTTTTGCTCCCGTGGGATTATAATGAAAAAAAGGAGGGAGATCGATGCAGCGGGTTGGATTTATTCACGATATGCTGGATGTGAAGCTGCTGATCCTGTTCGTCACGGCCCGGTCCAACTATCCCATGACCTGTCAGCAGGTCTACGAGGTGTGCTATCAGGACGACTGCCTGAGTTATTTTGACGTCTGTACCGCCCTGCCGGAGATGGTCAAATCCGGTCACTTGTCCCTGGTGGGGGAGGATGCTTACCAGATCACGGAGAAGGGCCGCTCGGACGGGGCGCTGACGGAGGATGGCATCGCCTTTCCCGTGCGCCAGCGGGCGGAAGCCGCCGTGGCCCGGTTCAACCGGCAGGTGCGGCGGAGCAGCTTTGTCAAGACCCAGTCGATTCCCCGGGAGAATGGCGATTATTCGGTGATCATGTCCCTGGACGATGAGAAGGGGAATCTGATGACCCTGGAGCTGCTGGCGCCGGACAGCCGCCAGGCCGTCCGGCTGGAAAAGCTGTTTGGGAAAAAGGCGGAGGCAGTCTACAGCCTGGTCATGACGGAGCTGCTGGACGACGAGGAGGAATAATTCACAAATTTCCCCCTTGCCGGTTTGGAAAAATTGTGGTATAGTTATGATACGCCAAAGGCGAAAGAAAGGAGCTGCCGAATATGAAATTCCAATATAGTGAGAAGAAGGTCAAGCTGCCTGCCAAGGTACACGCCTACGCCGAGAAGAAGGTCATGAAATTGGGCCGGTACTTTGAGGACAATGCGGAGGCGCTGGTGGTCTTTTCCGTTGAGAAAAATCAGAACAACGTGGAGCTGACGGTCCACGGGGCCGGCACCTGGTTCCGTGCCCATGAGAGTACTTCGGATATGTTCGCCTCCATCGATGCCGCTGTGGGCACCATCGAAGGGCAGATCCGGAAGAACAAGACCCGCCTGGCCCGCCGTCTGCGGCAGGACGCCTTTGTCCGGAGCGTGGACGAGAACGAAACCTCCTTTGCCGCCGAGGAGCCGGAGGAGGAGCTGCACATCGTCCGGCAGAAGCGGTTCTATTTCCGCCCCATGACCCAGGAGGAGGCGGTGCTGCAAATGAACCTTTTGGAGCATAGCTTCTTTGCCTTCCGGGATCAGGATAACGACGGCGCCTTCGCCGTGGTCTACCGCCGGAACGACGGCGGCTACGGCGTCATTGTGGACGCCGAATAAATGGAATAATATTGGCCCGGGCGCAAGCCCGGGCCGTTTGCCGTTTAATTGGATTCCGTATCCGTCGTGCGCACATACATCCAGCTGTCCGTTTCCTCCCCGTCGCCCCGGACGGGGCAGAGGTAGCGCCAGCCGTACCGCTCGTAAAACGAATCGTGGTCCGTGAGCAGGTACAGCGTGTTTATTCCCCGGCGGGCCATGTCGGCGCAGGTAAATTTCAGCAGCGCCCCGGCCACCCCCTGGCGTCGCCGGTCCGGCTCCACATACACGGCGCAGACGTTGGGCGTCAGATCGCGGCGGGGGTGGAAGTCGTTTTCAATAACGCCTAGGCCGCCGATGATCCGCTGCCCCTCCCGGGCGACGTACCACTCCGGCACGGGGCCGGGGCCGTGAAGGCATTTCTCCATGCTCTCTAAGTAGGCGTCCAAAGGGATGCCCCATTTTTCGTGGAACCACCGGGCCATCCCTTCCTTTTCGGCGGGATGATCGGAAAGGCGGTAAATTTCATAGGTTAACATAACTTTTCCTTTATAACGTGACAGGTTTCGATCCCATAGTAGCGGAAGCAGCGGAGGGTCTCCCGGTCCAGCCGCTCCCCAGGCACGGCGGGCAGCACCGCCGGCGGACAGGCCACCGCCAGCTGGCCCAGCACCCGCCCGAGGCAGGCTTCCAGGGACAGCTCCTCGGTGGGGGAGAGCAGCGCCGCCCGCAGGGAGCAGACCTTTTCCGGCCGCCCAAGGGGCGGGGGAGGCTTCCGCGCCGGCTCCCGCCTGGGAACCGCTTTCAGAGCCGCGACGGCCCGCTCCAGGCCCTGCGGCCCCACCTCCGGGGTGAACATCATCACCAGGTGTTCCGTGTCCGCCAGCTCGCAGACGATGCCCTGACCGGCCAGGAGCGCTCCCAGATCTTCCCCGGTGTAGCCATAGTCCTGGGGCGCCAGGGTCAGCTTCATGGGCTCCTGACCCATCAACGAAAAGCCGGCCTGGGCCAGCGACCCCTTGGCGGCGTCCAGGACGGCGGCAAAGGCCGCCAGTCGAGCGGGGTAGTCCCCGGATAGGTAGGCGTTGGCCCGGTCCAGGGACTGCAAAATGAGATAGGACGGGCTGGTGGTGGCAAACAGGGCCATGGCCCGCTCCGCCTGGGCCGCCAGCCATTCCGGCAGGGTGGGGGAGAGATGCAGATACGCCCCGCCGGTGAGTACCGGCAGGGTCTTGTGGGCCGAGTCGCAGCAAAGGTCCGCCCCCAGTGCCAGGGGATGCCGGTTCTCCGGCAAAAACCGGAGGTAGGCCCCGTGGGCGTTGTCCACCAGCAGCAGGGCCCCCCGGTCGTGGCAGACCTGGGCCAGGGGCTTTAGGTCTACCTGATTTCCCAAATAGTCCGGGCTGGTCAGATAGACCGCAGCCGCCGGATGTTCATCCAGCGCCTCCGCCAGCTCCTCCGCCGTGACGGCGCAGGAGAGCAGATTCACCCCATAGAGCCAGTCCACCTCCAGGTTCAGCAGGGCGGCGGCGGAGAGGAAGCTCTTATGGGCGTTCCGCCCGGCTAAAACCCGGGGCCTTTTCCCGGTTTCCCGGGCGTATTGCAGGGCCAGATACCCCATGGCCCGGACGCACAGGCTGGACCCCTCAGTGGAATACAACGTCCGCCCCGCCCCAAAGAGGGCGGCGGCGATGGCCTGACTCTCCGCCAGAACTCCCCGGGCGTGGTACAGCACATCCGCCCCGGGGATCTCTGTGATGTCCAGGGCCTCGGGGCCCAGCGCCGCCGCGCCCTTGTGCCCCGGTACATGGAGCCGCAGGGGAGAAGCCTTCGCGTAGCGGGCCACAAAATCGCACAGGGGCGTCCGGCTCATGGCTGCTCCGCGGCCTTGGCCGCCTCCAAATAGATGGCGCACTCCATCCGTTTTTTGAATAGCTCACAGCCGTAGGGGTAAATGCCTTGAATTTTCCCGGAAGCGTGGTAGGCGTTGGCGGCGCAGCCGCCGGCGCAGTAGAGCTTGGCCCAGCAGTCGGCGCACTCGGGGCGGGCGTAGACGTTGCAGGCGGCAAATTCCGATCGGACGGCGGTGTTGGTGACGCCGCTCCAAATATCTCCCAGGCGGAACCGCTCCTCGCCCACAAATTGGTGGCAGGGGTACAGATCCCCCCAGGGGGTGACGGCCAGGTACTCCGTGCCGGAGCCGCAGCCGGAGATGCGCTTATAGATGCAGGGCCCGCCCTTGAGATCGATCATGTAGTGGTAGAAGGTGAAGGGCCGCCCCTCCCGCCGCCGCTGGAGCATCAGCGCCGCCAGGTCCTCGTATTGCTGTAGGACGATGGGCAGATCCTCTTCCGTCAGAGCCATGGGGTCCCCGGGAGCGCAGACCACCGGCTCCATGCTCAGCTCGGTAAAGCCCAGGTCCAGCATGGTTTGGATGTCCTTTAGAAAATCCGGGTTCTGATGGGTGAAGGTGCCTCGCATATAGTAGCTCTTCTTGCCTCTCGCGGCCACCAGCTTCTGGAACTTGGGGACGATCCGCTCCCAGGACCCCTTCCCGGCGTAGTCCACCCGGAACCGGTCGTGGACCTCCTTCCGCCCGTCCAGACTCAGGACCACGTTGTGCATTTCCCGGTTGGCAAAGTCGATGACCTCGTCATCGATGAGCATTCCGTTGGTGGTGAGGGTGAAGCGGAAGCGCTTCCCGGTCTCCTTCTCCCGCCCACGGGCATAGGCGACCAGCTCCTTCACCACGCCGAAATTCATCAGCGGCTCCCCGCCGAAGAAGTCCACCTCCAGATTTTTCCGGCTGCCGGAGTGGGCGATCAGAAATTCCAGGGCCTGTTTCCCCACCTCGAAGGACATAAGGGCCCGCTCCCCGTGGTACTTTCCCTGGCTGGCGAAGCAGTAGGAGCAGTTGAGGTTGCAGCTGTGGGCCACATGGAAGCACAGGGCCTTCACGACCCCGCCGGTCTTGGCCTTCAGCGTCCCCGCCATGGGGGCAAAGCGGTCGGGGGTGAAGAGCTTCCCGGCTTCCTTTAGAGAAAGAAGGGCGTCGTAGATCTCCTCCACCTCCCGGGGAGGCTGGGCGTATTTTCCGGCCACCTGGGCCACCGCTTCCTCCCGGGGGACGGCTTCAAAAATGGAGATCAGCTCATAGGTTTCGTCATCTACCAGGTGGATGCTGCCGGAGCAGGTGTCCAGCACGATGTTCAGCCCGCCCATGCGGTATTGATGGATCATAGCTTGTCCTTTCTGTCGTCGCGGTCATGAAAAATGCCGCCCGGGGGCGGCATTTTATGGGGCGGTCCTTACTCCTCGGAATTTTCGCACTGCTGGTTGGCGATGCCGCAGCTGGTCTTGCAGGCGGACTGGCAGGAGGTCTGGCATTCGCCGCAGCCGCCGTTTTCGGCGCTCTTGCAAAGGTCCCGGGTCTCAAGGGTCTTGATATGTTCCATGGGTCGATCCTCCTATGTTTCGATTCTGAACGCATTTTACCACAATCCCCCCTTTAAGTCAATAACCAATTCCCAATTTCCCCCAGCGCCCTCTTGCATTTTTCGTGTGGATGTGATATTCTAACAATAAGCCGGGGGCAAAATCGGCTGCCCCTGGCCGTTTTGCACAAGGAGGCTGCTATGAAAGGATTTATGGATGCGTTGGTAAAACCCACGGCCGGACCGGGGCTGGAGCTGCGCCAGGTACCCATACCCGTGCCCGGGCCGGGCGAGGTGCTGATCCGGATTCGGAAAACCGCCATCTGCGGCACCGATGTCCACATCTACAACTGGGACCCCTGGGCCCGGGAGCATATCAAGCCCCCCATGGTCATCGGTCATGAGTATGTGGGGGAGGTGGCGGCGCTGGGCGCCGGCGTCACGGGCCTGACCGTGGGCCAGCGGGTCAGCGGAGAGGGCCACATCACCTGCGGCCGCTGCCGCAACTGCCACAACGGCGATATTCAGTGGTGCAAAAATACCACCAGCGTGGGGGTGGACCGGGATGGCGCCTTTGCCGAGTATCTGTGCATTCCCCAGGGGAACGTGATCCCCATTGAGGACAGCCTGCCGGAGGATGTGGTGGCCTTTTTCGACGCCTTCGGCAACGCCACCCACACGGCCCTGATGTGGAACCTGGTGGGGGAGGACGTGCTGATCACCGGGGCGGGGCCCATCGGCATTATTGCCGCCGGGATCTGCAAATACGCCGGGGCCCGGCGGGTGGTCATCACGGACCTCAACGACTACCGCCTGGAGCTGGCCCGGAAAATGGGCGTGGACGCGGCGGTGAACGTGAGTCGGGAGGAGCTGACGGAGATCATGGGCAAGCAGGGCCTGGTGGAGGGCTTTGACATTGGCCTGGAGATGTCCGGCAGCGGCGCGGGCCTCCAGCAGATGATCGGCGTCATGCGCAACGGAGGAAAAATCTCCCTGCTGGGCATTTCCAACAAGCCGGTGGCCCTGGATATGAACCGGGTCATCACCAAGGGCCTGACGCTCCAGGGCATCTACGGCCGCCGGATGGACAACTGGCACCAGATGTCCTACATGGTCCAGGGCGGCCTGGACCTGACCCCGGTGATCACCCACCGGTTTTCCTACCGGGAATTTGAGAAGGGATTTGCCGCCATGAACAGCGGCGAATCGGGAAAAGTGATTTTGGACTGGACAACATAAGGAGGCTGCCATGAAATCTGCCCTTGAAAAATACCGCCAGGAGTTGGACTCCATCCGCCAGGCCGGCACCTGGAAGGACGAACGGATCATCACCACCCCCCAGCGCTCCGCCATCGACACCACCGCCGCCCAGGGCGTGGTGAATCTGTGCGCCAACAACTACCTGGGCCTTTCCAACCACCCCGCCCTCATCCAGGCGGCGAAGGACAGCTACGATACCTGGGGCTTCGGCCTCAGCTCCGTCCGGTTTATCTGCGGTACCCAGGCCATCCACAAGGAGCTGGAGGGGAAGCTGGCGGAATTTTTGGGCATGGAGGACGCCATCCTCTACTCCTCCTGCTTTGACGCCAACGGCGGCCTGTTCGAGACCCTGCTGGGGCCGGAGGACGCGGTGATCTCCGACGAGCTGAACCACGCCTCCATCATCGACGGCGTGCGGCTGTGCAAGGCCAAGCGCTTCCGCTATAAAAACAACAACATGGAAGACCTCCGGGCCCAGCTGGAGGCCGCAAAGGCGGCGGGCTGCAAGGTCAAGCTCATCGCCACCGACGGGGTCTTCTCCATGGACGGCTACATCGCCAACCTGCCCGGAATTTGCGACCTGGCGGAGGAATACGACGCCCTGGTGATGGTGGACGACAGCCACGCTGTGGGCTTCATGGGCGATACCGGCCGGGGCACCCCGGAATTTTGCGGGGTCCAGGGCCGGGTGGACATCCTCACCGGCACCTTTGGCAAGGCCCTGGGCGGCGCCTCCGGCGGCTACACGGCGGCGAGCAAGGAGATCGTGGCCCTGCTGCGGCAGCGCAGCCGCCCCTACCTGTTCTCCAACACCCTGGCCCCGGCCATCTGCGCCGCGTCCTTAAAGACTATCGAGCTGCTCACGTCCTCCACGGAGCTGCGGGACAAGGTCCACGCCAACACCGCCTATTTCCGGGAAAAGCTGGAAAAGCTGGGCTTCGACGTGCTTCCCGGCAGCCACCCCATCGTGGTGGTGATGCTCTACGACGCCAAGGTGGCGGCGGAGTTCGCTTCCCGGATGCTGGAAAAGGGCATCTATGTGGTGGGCTTCTCTTATCCCGTGGTGCCCCAGGGCAAGGCCCGGATCCGCACACAGATCTCCGCCGGCCATGAAAAAGCCGACCTGGACCGGGCCATCGAGGCCTTCCGCCAGGTCAAGGCGGAAATGGGGATCTGACATTCTTTTAGAGGGGGACAACGCCATGTCCATCGACCGCCTGCAGGAGAAAATCCGCAAACTGAAAAGCCCCACCATGATCCGCTTTTCCCCGGGGGCGGAGCAGCTGCCTCCGCCGCTGGCGGCGCTTCCGCTGCCCGAGGGCTACGGAACCCTCTGCCGGGAGCTGCTTACCGGCCTGGCCGATTTGGCCCCCGCCGTCCGGTTTTCCTTTGGAGGCTTTGCCCTGTTGGGGACGGCGGGCTTGGAGGAGCTGAAAAAGTGCCTGGCCTGCGCACGGGAGCTGGACTATTACATCGTCCTGGACGCCCCGGAGCTGCTGACCCCCCAGGACGCCGCCGGCGCCGCCCAGGCGCTGAAGGACTGGGACTGGGACGGCCTGGTGCTGTCGCCCTACCTGGGCAGCGACGTGATCCGGCCCTTCCTGCCGGACTGCCGCCAGGAAAAGGCCCTGTTTTTGCTGGTGCGGGGCGCCAACCGCTCCGCGTCTGAGCTGCAGGACCTGCTTACCGGCACCCGGCTGGTCCACCAGGCGGCGGCGGAGCTGGCGGACCGCCACGGCCAGGGCATTTTCGGCAGCTGCGGCTATTCCCAGGTGGGCGCCGTGGTCGGGGCCCCGGCGGAGAGCGCCCTGAAAACCCTTCGGAGCCGGTATAACCGGCTGTTCCTGCTGGTGGATGGCTGCGACGCCCCCGCCGCCAACGCCAAAAAATGCGCCGCTGCCTTCGACCGCTTTGGCCATGGCGCGGTGGTCTGCGCCGGGGATTCCGTCACCGCCGCATGGAAACAAGGGGAAAATTCAGAAGATTATGTAAACCAAGCGGTCCAGGCCGCCCAGCGTTTGAAGCGAAACCTGTCCACCTACGTCACGATCCTCTAGGAGGGCGCCATGGCTTTTGACTTTAAGAAAGAGTACCGGGAATTTTACCTGCCCAAGACCAAGCCAGAGCTGGTGACCGTGCCCCGGATGAACTACTTGGCTGTCCGGGGCACCGGGGACCCCAACGAGGAGGGCGGGGCGTACAAGACCTCCATCGGCCTCCTATACGGCGTCGCCTACACCATTAAGATGAGCAAGCTGGGGGACCACCGGATCGAGGGGTATTTCGATTTCGTGGTGCCGCCGCTGGAGGGCTTCTGGTGGCAGGAAGGAACGGAGGGCTTCGACTACCGGCGAAAGGAAGAATTTCACTGGATCTCAGGTCTCCGCCTGCCGGACTTCGTGACGGAGGAGGACCTCCACTGGGCCAAGATTGAGGCGGAGCGGAAGAAAAAGCAGGATTTTTCTCCGGTGGAATTTCTGCCCCTGGAGGAAGGCCTATGCGTTCAGATGCTCCATGTGGGCCCCTTTGACCGGGAGCCGGAAAGCGTGGCGAAAATGGACGAATTTATTAGAGAGCGGGGCTATGAAAACGACTTTTCTCCCACCCGCCTCCACCACGAGATCTACCTCTCCGATGTGCGGAAGCTGCCCCCGGAGCGGTGGAAGACCGTGATCCGCCACCCCATCCGAAAATGCTAGATTGTTGTCCCCCCAGGCTTCGCCTGGGGGGACAACATGCGCATTAAGAGCGGCCCCCAGGCACTTTTATGTGCCCGGGGGCGATGCTTATTTTTTCATTTCCTTTTCGATGGCGGCGATCCGCTGGCTCAGGGGCGGGTGGTCGTAGGTCAAAAGGACCTCCCACTTGGAGGGGGCCAGGTCCGCCAGATTTTCCTTGGACAGCTTTTTCAGCCCCGAGATCAGGGCCTCGCCGTAGCCCTCCTGGACCGCCTGGGCGTCGGCCCGGTACTCGGCCTTCCGGGACACCGCCCCGGCCAGGATGGAGAACAGGGGCATGACGATCTGGGACTCCACCAGCATCACCAGGAGCAACGCGAAGCCGTAATTCCGGCCGGCAAAGCCGAAGGCCGGGTAGATGGCCTCGGTCCGCACCGTGGCCCAGGCCAGGACCACGATCAGAAGCATCTGGACAATGCCAATGACGCTGTTTTTCAGGGTATCCTTGTGGAGGCCATGGCCCAGCTCATGGGCGAAGACCGCCACGATCTCATCCGGCGTCATGGCGGCGATCAGGGTGTCATACAGCACGATGGTCTTGGTCTTGCCCAGGCCGGAAAAATAGGCGTTGGCCTTGGTAGACCGCTTGGAGGCGTCCATGACCTGGATCTCCTTCACATGGTAGCCGTATTTTTCCAGCAGGGCGGTGAGCTTGGTCCGCAGCTCCCCCTCCTCCAGAGGGGTGAATTTGTTGAACAGCTTGGAAAAGATCGGGGCCAGGAACATGACGGCAAAGAGAAACGCCACCATCACTCCGGAGAACAGCAGCAAGATCCAGTCGCCCAGGGCCTCGTAGATGAAGATGAACAGGCTCATCAGGGCGAACAGGAGTACCAGGGTGATCAGGAAGGATTTGATCTGGTCGGCGAAGAAGGTTTTCAGGGTCATTTTGTTGAAGCCGTACTTTTCGTCGATCTTCATGTTAAAAATGTAACTGAAGATTGTGCCCAGAACGGTATCGATCAGCACGAAAACGCCCAAAACGCTCATCATTCCGAAATAGGGGTTCCCGCCCACGGCCACCAGAGGCATGACGTTGAAAGCGATCAGGGCGATGTACACGCAGTCGTTGAAGAAGGTGGCGATAATAGCCGCCTGGCAGGTCTCCTTGTGGTAGGCGCTCCACTTGGCGTAGGTCTCGCCGTCGTACAGGTCCTTGACGTTGTCGGGGATGGGGTTGTCCTTGGACTTGTAGCTGAGATACTGGATAAACAGATCATAGCACAAGATCAGGCCCATCAAAATCAGGCAGATCAGTTTGTAATTCATAGCGAAGCTCCTTTCGGTCGGTTCTGCCTCCATTATAGTCCCCCGGCGGTGGGATTGCAAGGGGGGAAGAAAAAAAGATGGGGGAAGAATTGCATCTTGGGGCTGGATGTGATATACTATTTCTAACTGTACCCCCGGCCCGCGGGCCCCATTTTTTCCAGGGAGGATCTTATGACGGCGTTTCAGCAGGCATTTTCCCGGCTTGCCCCCGGAATTGAGATTCACTTTTCCGAGCCTCTGGCCAAGTACACCTCCTTCCGCATTGGCGGCCCGGCGGAGGTCATGGCCTTCCCCAAGACGGCGGAGGAGCTGGGCGCGGTGCTGGCGCTCTGCCAGGAATTGGAGACAGCACCGGCCATCTTGGGGGCGGGGACCAATGTCCTGGCCCCGGACGATGGGATTCAGGGCGCCGTGATCTGCCTGCGGGGGCTGAGCGGCGCGGAGGATCTGGGGGCTGGGCGCGTTCGCTTCGGGGCGGGGCTGTCCCTGGCCCGGGCGGCGGATTTCGCGGCCAAGTTGGGCCTGTCCGGCTTGGAATTTGCCCATGGCATCCCCGGCACCGTGGGGGGCGGCGTGTATATGAACGCCGGGGCCTACGGCGGGGAGATCGGCCGGGTCTGTACGGAGGCGACTGCCCTGGATTTTCAGGGGCAGACTCATCATTATTCCCGGGAGGAGCTTTCCTTTTCCTACCGGCACAGCCGGATGCAGGAGGTGGGGCAGATCGTGGTTAGCGCGGACTTTGCCTTGACCCCTGCCCCGGAAGAACAGATCCGCGAGAGAATGCGGGAGCTGGCGGCCAGGCGCCGGGCCTCTCAGCCTCTGGAATACCCTTCCGCCGGTTCGGCCTTCAAGCGGCCCCGGGAGGGGTACGCCGCCGCCCTGATCGACGGGGCGGGGCTGAAGGGCTTTCGGATCGGGGACGCCCAGGTTTCGGAAAAACATGCCGGTTTTGTGATCAACCGGGGCGCCGCTACCGCCGAACAGGTGAAGGAGCTGCTGCGCCAGGTGACGGAACGGGTGTACGAGAGCAGCGGGATCCAGTTGGAGCCGGAGATCCGGCTCTGGTAAAAAGAAAGAAGGCGAACACCATGGCATCCTCCTTTTCCGGCAGCGTCAAAGCGGAGCTGTGCCGGAACAATGTGCAACGGCAGTGCTGCGCCCGGGCGGAGTGCTTTGGGGTGCTGCTCTTCTGCAACAGCTTTGGCCCCGCGGGGGTGAGGATCATCACCGAGAGCTGGGAGTTTGCCCAGCGGCTGCCGAGGCTCTTTAAGCGGGCCTTTTCCGTGGCCTTTGACCAGGCCCCGGAAAAGGACTGCGCGGGGAAGCTGGTTTTCCAGATCACCGCGTCGGAGAAGATCCGGCTGATCATGGGCCAGTTTGGCTTCAGCCCGGCGGACACCCTGGCCCTCCATGTCAATCTGCCGGTGGTGGAGGAGGACTGCTGCAAGGCCTCCTTCCTCCGGGGGGCCTTCCTGGCGGGAGGCTCGGTGACGGACCCGGCCAAGGGCTACCATCTGGAGCTGGCCACCACCCATCAAAGCGTCTGCCGGGAGACCTACGCTTTGATGGAGGAGGTCATGGGCTTTTATCCCAAGACCGCCGCCCGGGGCGGGGGCCAGGTACTCTATCTCAAGCAGAGCGAGCGGATCGCCGACTTCCTGACCTATTTGGGCGCGCCGGTAGCGGCCATGGGGATCATGGAGGCCCGGCTGGAGAAGGAACTGAACAACAAGGTCAACCGCCGCTGCAACTGTGACGACGCCAACACCACCAAGGTGGTGGAGGCGGCCCAGGAGCAGTGCGAGGCCATTCGTTTTTTGCGCGGCCAGGGCCGGCTGGAGAGCCTGCCGGACAAGCTCCGGTTTGCCGCCCTGGCCCGGGAGGCCCATCCCGAAGCGTCCCTGACGGAGCTGGCGGAAATGATGGAGCCGCCCATTACCAAGAGCGCCATGAGCCACCGGCTCCGCCGGCTGACGGAGCTGGCGGAGGAAGGGAAGGAGGCGTCCACATGAGTTTTGTCCACCTCCACGTCCACACGGAGTACAGCCTATTGGACGGGGCCTGCCGCATCGGCTCCATGATGGACCGGGTGCAGGAGCTGGGCCAGGAGGCCGTGGCCATCACCGACCATGGGGTGATGTACGGCTGCATCGATTTTTATAAGGCCGCCAAGGCCGCGGGGATCAAGCCCATCATTGGCTGCGAGGTCTATGTGGCCCGGCGGGGCATGGCGGACCGGATCTATGGCGTGGACAACGACCCGTACCATCTGGTGCTGCTCTGCGAAAACCAAACCGGCTATGAAAACCTCTGCCTGCTGGTGAGCCAGGCTTTTCTGAACGGATTTTACGGCAAGCCCCGGGTGGATCTGGAGTTGCTGCGGCAGCGCCACGAGGGGCTGATTGCCCTGTCCGCCTGCCTGGCTGGGGCCATCCCCCAGTATCTGATGGAGGACAGCTACGACAGCGCCAAAAGCTACGCCTTGACCCTCTCGGAGATTTTCGGCCCCGGAAATTTCTTCCTGGAAATGCAGGACCACGGGATCGAGGCCCAGCGGGCGGTGAATCAGGGCATCCGCAGGCTGGCCCGGGAGACGGGCCTTCCGCTGGTGGTCACCAACGACGCCCACTACCTCCGCCGGGAGGACGCCAAGATGCAGGATGTGCTGCTGTGTATCCAGACCGGCAAGACCGTGGACGATCCCAACCGGATGAAATTCCAGACCGAGGAATTTTACCTGAAAAGCGAGGAGGAGATGCGCGCCCTCTTCCCGGACTGCGAAGAAGCCTTTGAAAATACGGTGAAAATCGCCCGGCGGTGCAATGTGGAGTTTGTCTTCAATCAGTACCACCTGCCGGAATTTCCGGTGCCCACCGGGGAGGACAGCGAGGTCTACTTCCGGCGGCTGTGCCTGGAGGGCTTTGAGAAGCGCTATGTGGATCCGCCGGCAGAGTACCGTCAGCGGCTGGACTATGAAATGAACGTCATTTCCCATATGGGTTATGTAAACTACTATCTCATCGTCTGGGATTTTATTCGCTATGCAAAGGAGTCCGGCATTCCCGTGGGGCCGGGCCGTGGCTCCGGCGCGGCCTCCATCGCCGCCTACTGCCTCCACATCACGGAGGTGGACCCCATGAAGTACGGGCTGATCTTTGAGCGGTTTTTGAACCCGGAGCGGGTCAGTATGCCGGATTTCGACACGGATTTCTGCCAGGAGCGCCGGGGCGAGGTCATTGACTATGTGACGGAAAAGTATGGCAAGGACCATGTGGCCCAGATCGTCACCTTCGGCACCATGGCGGCCCGGGGCGCCATCCGGGACGTGGGCCGGGCCCTGAACTTCACCTATGCCGAGACCGACGTGGTGGCCAAGCTGGTGCCCACCACGCTGCATATCACGTTAAAAGAGGCGCTGAATGTCTCGCCCCGGCTCAAGGAGATGTACGACGGGGACCAGCGGGTGAAGACCCTCATCGATACCGCCATGAGCCTGGAGGGGATGCCCCGGAATACCTCTACCCACGCCGCCGGGGTGGTGATCACCGCCAAGCCGGTGGACACCTATGTGCCCTTGTCCCGGAACGACGATACCATCGTCACCCAGTACACCATGACCACCATCGAGGAGCTGGGCCTTCTCAAAATGGACTTTTTGGGTCTGCGAAACCTGTCGGTGATCGCGGACGCCGAGGAGCAGATCCGCAGGATCCAGCCGGACTTCTCCATCCAGGCGGTGCCGGATTTCGACCGGGAGACCTACGCCATGCTGGCCGAGGGGAAGACCCAGGGGGTGTTCCAGCTGGAGTCCGCCGGGATCACCGGGGTGTGCATGAATATGAAGCCCACCTCCATCGAGGACCTGACGGCCCTGGTGGCTCTGTACCGTCCGGGGCCCATGGATTCTATCCCCACCTTTATCGCCAACAAGCAGGACCCCAGAAGGATCACCTACAAGACCCCCCTCCTGGAGCCTATTTTGAAGGTCACCTATGGTGTCATTCTCTACCAGGAGCAGGTCATTGAGATCTTCCGCTCTCTGGGCGGCTACTCCATGGGCCAGGCGGACAACATCCGCCGGGCCATTTCCAAGAAAAAGCAGAAGATCATCGACGCGGAGCGGCCGGTGTTCGTCTACGGCGACCCCAAGCAGAACATTCCCGGGGCGGTGGCTCGGGGGGTCAGCGAGGCGGCGGCCCAGTCCATTTACGACGAGATCGTGGCCTTCGGCGACTACGCCTTCAACAAGGCCCACTCCGCCTGCTACGCCGTGGTCAGCTACCAGACCGCTTATCTCAAGTGCCACTATCTCCTGCAATACATGGCGGCCCTCATGACCTCGGTGCTGGACTCTTCCGAGAAGGTGGCGGGCTATATCGCCGAGTGCAAGGAGTGGGGGATCGCCACGCTGCCCCCGGACATCAACCGCTCCGAGGACCCCTTCGTGGTGGAGGGGAACGCCATTCGCTTCGGCCTGGGAGCCGTGAAGAACGTGGGCCACGGGCTGATCCGTTCCCTGGTGGAGAAGCGGACCGAGGGCGGCCCCTTCCAGTCCCTGGAGGATTTCCTCCAGCGGATGGGGGAGGGGGAGCTGAACAAGCGGGCCGTTGAGAACTTCATCAAGTGCGGCGCCATGGACTGCCTGGGAAACCGCCGCAGCGAACTGCTGGCGGTGTACGAAACCATGATGGACAGCGTCGCCGCCACCCGGAAGCGGAATCTGGAGGGCCAGATGGGCCTGTTCGCCATGGTCCAGGGGGAGGACGTGGGGGCCAGCGTGCCCATTCCCACCCTGCCGGAGCTGGACCGGGCGCAAAGAATGCTGATGGAGAAGGAGACCACCGGCATTTACCTCTCCGGCCACCCCATGGACGACTACCGGGCGTATTTGCAAAAAACCCATGTATCGCCCATTTCCGCCCTGATGGCGGAGGATTCCCAATTTGCCGACGACCAGATCGTGCAGATCGCTGGGATCGTCCAGACCGTCAAGATGAAGACCACCCGGAATAACTCCATGATGGCCTACGTCACGTTGGAGGACGACACCGCGTCCATTGAAATGCTGGCCTTTTCCAATGTGCTGAGCCAGTACGGCGGCTACCTCCGGGAAAACGCCCCGGTGGTGGTCACAGGCCGCCTCTCCCTCCGGGACGACAAGGAGCCCCAGCTCGTGGTGAACCGGGCCCAGCCCATTTCGGACTTTTCCGGCGGAACCCAGCCGGCGCCGGCCCCCCAGAGCAACCGGCTCAGCGGCAGCACCTTGTATCTCCGGCTTCCCTCGGAGCAAGACCCCCGGCTGCGGAAGGTGCGGGCCATGCTGAATATGTTCCCAGGAGATGCCCAGGCGGTGGTGTACTTTGCCGATACTCGGATCCGCCGGGGCACCCGCTGCGGCCTGGACAGGAGGCTGGTGGGAGAGCTGGAAAATGTGCTGGGAAATGGGAATGTTGTTGTCAAATAACTTCCCTTTTTGGAAAATCTGTGCTATACTATAAAAAGCGCCTGCTTTAAGTGGAAGCGGCGGGAAGGAGAGGTGCCCCAAGTGGAAAGAATACCGCGTTTTTTGGGGGTCCTCCTTGTGGCCCTGCTGCTTTCCGGCTGCGCGCTGGTGACGGTGGATCAAATGTACGCCCCGCCCCGCCGCTCCCAGGAGGACCAGGCCCTGCAGTCCGCCATCGATCAGGCCATGACAGGCCTGGAGTACAGCGCCCCCGTTGCCGGGGAGTACCAGCAGACGGTCCAGGCGGCGGACCTGGACGGGGATGGGGAAGAGGAGTACCTGCTCTTTGCCAAAGCCCAGGAGGAGAAGCCCCTGCGCATCCTGATTTTTCAGCGCCGGGACGGCGGGTTTTACCACACCGAGACCCTGGAGAGCTATGGAGAGCGCTTCGACCGGGTGGAGTACGCCCAGCTGGACGGCAAAGGCGGTGTTGAGATCGTGGTGGGCGTGCGGCTCAGCGACAAGCTGCCCCGTTCAGTCAGCGTCTACGCCTGGACGGAGGGGGAGGCTGTCCGGCTCCTGTCCGCCACCTATTCGGCATTCCTTACGCTGTCCATGGACTCATCGCCCGGCGGGGAGCTGCTGCTCCTCCGCCCCGGGGAGGGTGAAAACGCCTCAGGGATCGCCGAGCTTTACACCTTTTTGGACGGCGCCGCTCAGCGTTCCAACCGTGTGGAGATGTCCGCTCCCGCCGCCCGGCTGCGGCGGGTCCTGACCGGCGCTTTGACCGACGGGACTCCGGCGGTGTTCGCCACCAGTTCCGCGGGGGAGGGGAATCTGATCACCGATGTGTTCGCGCTCCTGGACGGGGAGCTGCGGAATGTTTCCCCCGGCGGCGCGCTCCGGGGCGACGAGATTCTGGCGGAGGATATCGACGGCGACGGGATCCTGGAGCTTCCCCAAGTCCTGGCCCATCAGCCGGATGGAGAGGGATCCCTGATCCGATGGTACGCCCTGGCCCCCGACGGCAGCGAAACGACCAAGCGCTATACCTTTCACGATTTTGAGGCGGGATGGTATCTGGACCTGGATCCCAGCTGGGCAGACCGGGTGACGGTTGCCCTGCGGGAGGATGCCTGGGAATTTTCCCTTACGGACGAGGAAACGCAAGAATCCCGGCTTATTTTTACAATTTACGCTTTTTCCGGCGCGGATCGGGATGCCCAGGCGGTGAGCAGAAACCGGTTTTTGCTCCTTCACGCAGAGCAGACCACCTTTGCCGCCCGCTTGGAGGCCGATTCCGCCGCCGTTACCCGGCAGGGACTGGTGGATAGCTTCCATTTGATCCTGCGGGATTGGAAAACAGGAGAGATGTAGAGAGGGAAGACTATGAAAAAGGTAATGATTTTGGAGGATGAGGAGAATATCCGTTCCTTTGTGGTGATCAATCTCCGCAGGGCGGGGTATGAAGCCATCGAGGCCGCTACCGGCCAGCAGGCCCTGGACCGCCTCCGGGAGAATCCGGATATCGGCGTCGCCATTCTGGACATCATGCTGCCGGATATGGACGGCTTCGAGGTCTGCCGCCGGATTCGGGTCTCCAATAAGCAGGTGGGCATCATCATGCTCACCGCCCGCACCCAGGAGATGGACAAGATCACGGGCCTGATGACCGGGGCGGACGACTATGTGACGAAGCCCTTCTCCCCGGCGGAGCTTACCGCCCGGATTGACGCATTGTACCGGCGCCTGGGCGGGGACACGGCTGGGGAGAGCGAGCTTCTGACCCAGGGACCCTTTGTGATGAACACCCGCAATCACACCCTGGAAAAGAACGGCCTCCGGGTGCGGCTGACCCAGGTGGAGTATGCCATTATGAAGCTGTTCATGCAGAATCCGGGGCGGGCCCTGGCCCGGGAGGACATTCTCTCCGCTGTCTGGGGCAGGGACTATGAGGGAGATCTGAAGATCGTGGACGTGAACATTCGCCGTCTCCGGATCAAGATCGAGGACGATACCGCCAACCCCGCCTACATCACCACCGTCTGGGGCTTTGGCTATAAATGGGGCGCCTGATGTTTGGAAGGAGCCGGGAAAAGCGGCGCAGCACCCTCCAGGGACGGTATCTGACGTCTACGCTGATCGTGGTGTGTTCCCTGGGCCTTGCCTGCGTCACGGCTGTGACGGCGGCCTTCGCCCTGTCCTACTATGCCGGCATGGAGGCAGACCTTCGCTACCGGGCCAAGACCACCACGGAGTTCTTTTCCGACGCGCTGCGGCTGGACTACGGGGGCTATTACCAGTCCTGCATTTCCTATGCCCAGACCTTTCAGGAGAAGGACCGGCTGGAGCTGCAATTTATCAACGCCCAGGGCCAGCTGGTGGCCTCCTCCTATGGCCCCTGGGCCGGGAACAGCCCAACCACGCCGGAGATCCAGGAGGCGGTGAGTACCCGGGGCATCTGCCCCTATTTGGGCCGGGACCCGGAGACCGGGGAGCGGATCATCGCGGTATCCAGTCCCATGATCTACAGCAACGGAGAGGTCATCGGAGTCCTCCGCTATGTCACCTCCACCCGGAAGATGGACGGGCAGATCGCTTTGGTGGCGGTGGTCTCTCTGCTGGCCTTGGCCGTCGTGGCGACCGCCACGGCTGTCAGCGGGAGCCTGTATATCCGTTCCGTCCTCTATTCCCTGGATCAGATCACCCAGAAGGCCAACCGGATCGCGGGTGGCAGCTACGGGATCCAAATTCAAACCAAGTACAATGACGAGCTGGGCAAATTGGCGGAGGCCATCAACGATCTCTCCGCCACCATCAGCCAGAACGAGAAAATACAGGCGGACTTCATTTCCTCCCTATCCCATGAGCTGCGCACGCCGCTGACGGCCATCACCGGCTGGAGCGAGACGCTTTTGGATGAGGAGTCCCTGGACCCGGAGACGGAGCGGGGGGTGCGGATCATTCAGAAGGAGGCCAAGCGCCTCACCGAAATGGTGGTGGAGCTGCTGGACTTCACCCGTCTGCAGGACGGGCGGATGACGCTGAACATCGAGCAGGCGGATCTCCGGGGGGAATTTGAGGACATTGTGTATATGTACCGCAGCCGCCTGACCTCCGAAGGTATTGCCCTGGAGTACGAGGAAAGCGACGAGCCTTTGCCCGCCATTCCCTGCGACCCCAAGCGGATGCGCCAGGTCTTTTTGAACATCCTGGACAACGCCGCCAAGCACGGCGGGGAGGGGAAGCGAATACAGGCGTCTATCGCCGCCGACCAGGGCGGGGTGGCCATTCGGATCCGGGACTTTGGCCCTGGGATCCCGGAGGACGAGCTTCCGCTGGTGAAAATGAAGTTTTATAAGGGCAGCTCCAAGGCCAGGGGCACCGGCATCGGCCTGGCGGTATGCGAGGAGATCGTGCAGATGCACGGCGGCAGCCTGACCCTGGAAAATGCCCAGGGCGGCGGCACGTTGGTGACGGTGTGGCTGCCCGCCGCCCAATAGAGAGGGGAGAGCTTATGAAAAAAACGGCGGAGGCGCCGGCCTGCCAGGAAAAATTCCGCACCATGATCGGCGGACAGGCCCTGATCGAGGGAATTTTGATGCGGGGACCGGAGAAGGATGCGGTGGTCACCCGGGGGCCGGAGGGCCTGAACGTGGAGGTGACGGCCCGCTCCCTTCCTCCGAAAAAATCCCCGCTGCGTTGGCCGCTGATCCGGGGCATTGTGAATTTTGTAGACGCCCAAGTTACCGGGGTGAAGGCGCTGATGCGCTCGGCGGACCTTTCCCCGGAGGAAACGGAGGAGTCCGCCTCCAAATTTGACCAGTGGCTGGAAAAAAAGCTGGGCAGCGAGGCGTTTCAGAAGGCGCTGGTCGGCACCGCCGTGGTACTGGGCCTGGCGGTGTCGATAGGGCTGTTTTTCCTTCTGCCCATGGTCATCGGCAGCTTTTTCGACCCCTGGATCTCCAGCCCCATTCTGATCAATCTCATCGAGGGCGTGATCCGCATGGTCATTTTCCTGGCCTACATGATCCTCATCTCCCGGATGGGGGAGATGAAGCGGGTCTTTTCTTACCACGGCGCGGAGCATAAAACCATCCGTTGCTATGAGGCGGGTCTGCCCCTGACGGTGGAAAACGTCCGCGTTCAGACCCGGAAGCACCCCCGCTGCGGCACCAGCTTTTTGCTGGTGGTGATGATCCTGTCCATTTTGGTGTTTTCCGTGGCCTCGGCGGTGCTGCTCAAGCTGGTTCCGGGACTTTCGGCCCTGCGGGGGACTATTTGGTATCCGCTGATCATGATCGCGTACAAGCTGCTGCTGCTTCCCCTGGTGGTGTCGCTGAGCTATGAGGCCAACCGGCTGGTGGGGCGGTACGACAATTTTCTCACCCGGTTTCTCACCGCCCCCGGCATGTGGTTCCAGAATTTCACCACCAATGAGCCGGACGACGGCATGATCGAGGTAGGCATCGCGGCATTGGAGGCGGTGCTTCCGGAGCGGGAGGGGGCGGACCGTTGGTAGTCACGCTGAGGGAGCTCTACCTGGCGGCGAAAAACGGATTCCTGCCCACCGAAACGCCCCAGGACGCGTCCTTTCTGGCACGAAACCTGCTGAGCCATGTCACAGGTCTTACCCAGGAGGAGCTGTTGGCCCGCCAGGAGGAGGTGGCGCCGTCCGCCGTCTGCCATGCCTTGGAGGACGAGATGGGCAGGATTCTGGCGGGGGAGCCCCTGGCCTATGTGCTGGGGGAATGGGAATTTTACGGTTTAAAGCTTTATGTAAACCAAGACGTGCTGATCCCCCGGGACGATACCTGCGCTGTCACCTCCCTGGCCATTAAGAAGGCCCTGTTTCTGGCCCAAAGCCCCCGGATCCTGGACCTGTGTACCGGTTCGGGCTGTATCGGCCTGGCGGTTGCCAGCCGGGTGAAGGACGCCCGGGTGACTCTGGCGGATATTTCCCGGGAGGCCCTGGCGGTGGCGAAGAAAAATATCACTCTCCACCACCTTTCCGGCCGGGTCTCCTGCGTGCAGGCGGATATCCGGAAGCCTGCCCCCCCGTTTCTGGGGAAATTCGACCTGATCGTCTCCAATCCCCCCTACGTCACAACGGAGGAAATGGAGCGGCTTCCCGCCGGCGTCCGGGACTATGAACCGGCTCTGGCCCTCCACGGCGGAGCGGACGGCCTGGACTGCTATCGGGCGCTGCTGGAGCATTACAGCGCCGCCCTCAAGCCCGGGGGGATTTTGTGCCTGGAATTTGGCATGGGCCAGGAGAACGGAGTCCAGGCCCTGCTGGAAGATTACGGTTATACCGTCCTGGAGATGGTCCGGGACGATCAAAAGATCATGCGGGCGGTTGCCGCCCAATATCAGGGGAAGGAAGGAACCTAAACATATGGCAACGAAGAAGACGAATTACGAAGCGCCCGCTCCCGCGGCGGACAAGAAGAAGGCGCTGCAAACCGCCCTGGCCCAGATCGAAAAGACCTACGGCAAGGGCGCGGTGATGCGCCTGGGCGACCGACCCGAGATGAATGTGGACGCCATTCCCACAGGCTCCCTGGCTCTGGACGCGGCGCTGGGGATCGGCGGCGTGCCCCGGGGACGGATCATTGAGATCTATGGCCCCGAGTCCTCCGGCAAGACGACCTTAGCCCTCCACATTCTGGCGGAGGCCCAGAAAATGGGCGGCGAGGTGGCCTTTGTGGACGCCGAGCACGCCCTGGACCCGGTCTATGCCGCCGCGCTGGGCGTGGATACGGACAGCATGCTGGTGTCCCAGCCGGACACCGGCGAGCAGGCCCTGGAGATCACCGACGCCCTGGTCCGCTCCGGCGCGGTGGACGCAGTGGTAGTGGACTCCGTGGCGGCCCTGACCCCCCGGCAGGAGATCGAGGGGGAGATGGGAGACGCCTTTGTGGGCCTCCAGGCCCGGCTCATGTCCCAGGCTCTGCGGAAGCTGGCTGGCAGCATTTCCAAGACCAACTGCGTGGTGATCTTCATCAATCAGCTTCGTATGAAGATCGGCGTCATGTATGGCAACCCCGAGACCACCACCGGCGGCAACGCTTTGAAATTCTACGCCTCCGTCCGTCTGGATGTGCGGAAGGTGGAGACCATCAAGGACGGCACCGCCATTATCGGCAACAAGACCCGGGTCAAGGTGGTCAAGAACAAGGTCGCCCCGCCCTTCCGGGAGGCGTATTTCGACATTTATTACGGACAGGGCATCAGCAAATGGGGCGAGCTGGTGGACCTGGCGGTGCAGCTGGAGATCATTCAGAAGAGCGGAAGCTGGTTCTCCATGGGGGACGAGCGGATCGGCCAGGGCCGGGACAGCGTCAAGGACTATCTCCAGGCCAATCCCGAGGTGGCCGAGAAGGTGGAGGCCCAGGTCCGGGAGAATATGTGGAAGCTTCAGGGCGTGGGGGCCAAGGCGCCCGCCAAACCGGCCCAGAAGCCGGTGGCGGTGAACGCCGAAGAATTTGACGATGAAGTGTGATTCCCTCTCCGCCTCGCCGGATCGGGCAGGGCGTTACGCCGCGAAATTTTCCGACGGGACGGTGCTGCGGCTCTATCCCCAGGTGGTGGCGGACTTTGCCCTGACCGCCGGCAGGGAACTGACGGAGGAGGAGTTTGCCCGGCTGCGGAAAGCGGCGGGGGAGCTGTCCGCGAAAAACCGGGCGGTGCGGATCGTGGCCGCCGCCGACGTGTCCCGCCGGGACTTAGAGCGCCGGCTGGTGCAAAAAGGGGAGGACCCGGACCAGGCCCGGCAGGCGTTGGCCTGGATGGAGGAGCTGAACCTGGTGGATGACCGGGAGACGGCCCGCCGGATCGTTGCCCGCTGCGCCGCCAAGGGCTACGGCCTGGGCCGGGCCCGGCAGGCCCTCTACGAAAAGCAGATCCCCAAGGAATACTGGGACGAGGCCCTGGCGGACTACCCCGACCAGACCGAGGCCCTGGAGGACTATCTCCGGGCCCATTTACCCGATGATGGGGACCCGAAGGAGACCCAGCGGGTTGTGAACGCCCTTTTGCGCCGGGGCCATAGCTACGGCGATATCCGCCGCGCCCTGGACAGCCTCTCCCGGGGCGATTGACCAAACCGCGGAAACACGAAGGAAAGGTAACTTTTTATGGCAAAAATCGGCTTTATTTCCCTTGGCTGCGCCAAAAATCAGGTGGACTGCGAGGGAATGATGTACCGGGTCCGGGAGGCGGGCTACGAGCTGAGTCCCCAGGCGGAGGGCTGCGACGTGGTGGTCATCAATACCTGCGGGTTCATTGACGCTGCCAAATCCGAGGCCATCGACTGCATCCTGGACACGGCCCGGCTGAAGGAGCAGGGCCTGGTGGGCAAAATTCTAGTCACCGGCTGCCTGACCCAGCGCTACCGGGAGGAGTTTTTGAAGGAGCTTCCCGAGGTGGACGGCATCCTGGGCACCGGCAGCTACATGGACATCGTGCCCGCCATCCGTCAGGTCCTCTCGGAGGGCCGCCCCGAGTCCTTCCGAAGCATCGACGCCCCGGTGCCGGAGTCCGGGCGGATTCTCACCACCCCCCGGCACTACGCCTACTTAAAAATTGCCGAAGGCTGCGACAATCGCTGTGCCTTCTGCGTCATTCCCAGCCTCCGGGGCAAGTACCGGAGCCGGCCTATGGACGCCATCGTGGCGGAGGCGGAGGGCTTGGCAGCCCAGGGCGCCCGGGAGCTGATCGTGGTAGCCCAGGACACCAGCCGTTACGGTACGGACTTTCCGGGACATCAGCGGCTGCTGCCGGAGCTGCTGACCCGGCTGTGCCGGATCCCGGAGGTCCACTGGGTCCGGGTCCACTACCTGTACCCGGACTTGATCGACGATAACCTGATCGATGTGTATGCCCGGGAGCCAAAGCTGGTAAACTATATGGACATCCCCATCCAGCACTGCAACGATGCCATCTTGAAGCGGATGTGCCGCCGGGGGACCAAGGCCGAGATTCGGGCGCTTTTCGCCAAGCTGCGGCAGCGGCTGCCCGGCCTGGTGGTGCGCACCAGCATCATCGCCGGCCTGCCGGGAGAGGGAGAGGCGGAGTTTGAAGAGCTCTGCGAATTTCTCCGGGAGGAAAAGCTGGAGCGGGCCGGGACCTTTGTCTTCTCTCCGGAGGAGGGGACCCCCGCCGCCCGGATGGATTATCCGGACGTGGAGATCGCCCAGGAGCGGGCCCAGGTCTTCGCCGCCATCCAGGAGGAGATCATGGCTGACTGCAATGCCGCCCGGATCGGGCAGACCCTGGAGGTGCTGGTGGACGGCTACGACGAGGAAGCGGAGCAGTATTACGGCCGGACCTACGCGGACTCCCCGGACATCGACGGCCGGGTATGGCTGGCAACGGAGGAGGCGCTGACGGAGGGAACCTTTGTCCGGGCTCGGATCGACGGGACCGTGGACGGGGACCTGTCCGGATACGTTGAGGAGGTGCTGGAATGACGACAGCAACCAAAATTACCCTGATCCGGGTGGCGATCCTCCCGGTGTATATGGTTTTGATGTACCTCAGCGGCGGGGTCTCCGGGGCTTATATGTGGTGGGCCCTGGCGGTGTTCATTATCGCCAGCCTGACGGACCTCATCGACGGGGAGATCGCCCGGAAATACCATCAGATCAGCGACTTCGGCAAATTTCTCGACCCCCTGGCGGACAAGCTGCTGGTGGTGGCCGCCATGCTCATGTTCTGCCAATGGGGCAGCTTTCCGGCCTGGGCGCTGATGCTGGTGCTGACCCGGGAGTTTGCCGTGACGGGCCTGCGGCTGATGGCCGTGGGCAAGGGCAAGGTGATCGCCGCCGGTTGGAGCGGCAAGGTCAAGACCGCCTGCACCATGGTGGGCCTGTGCGTGATGATGGCGTTTCCCCAGGTGAGTTGGGTGTCCTGGACGGTGGTGTGGATCATCCTGATCACCACCCTCTATTCTGGCGTGGAATACTTTATTCAGAACGGGTCCTGCATCTGGGATCAAGGGGGAGGCGGGAACAAATGAAATGGAAACCGAGCGTGACCTACCGTCTGCGCTTTGACAGCCCCTGGATGACGGCCTCCGCCTTTTTCGCCGGCCTGGGGATTTTTCTTGGGACTCTTTACTACCTGTGCTTTACCGAAGGATGGTCCTTTGGAAGCCTTTTGCTGCCGCTGATCCTTCCTGCGCTGCTGCTGGCGGCCCATGGCGTTCTGCTCAAAGGACTGCGATTGGATCTTCCGGTGGTCTACGGCGGCCTGGCGGCGGTGTATTTCCTGGTAGCCCTGCCCGGCTCCACAGGGGAGTGGGGGATCTTCCTCTGGATTCTCCTGCTGCTGGGGGCCCTGTCACTGACCGTGACGGCCCTGGGCTATCTGCCCACCCGCTTTGTGGCCCTGGCGCTGCTGTGGCTGCCGCTGGTGCTGCGGCTGGTAGCGGTGCTGGGCGGCTATTTTCAGACCTGGGAGGCCATCCCGGCGCTTCTGGAAGCGAAAAAGTATCTGGACATTTTCCCAGCCATTTTGGACACGATCCAGCTGGTCCCGCTGATGCGGGAGGGCGCCTCCTTGGCAGGGGTCGCGACTTTTGCCTGCTTCCCGCTGTGCATGGAACGGACGTAAAGACTGTAAAACATTGGGAGCCCGCCTTTCGGCGGGCCCCCGCGTTTTTTCTGTATCATCCGTTCCTCGCTCAGCGCCCTCACGTCCTGGACCTGCGTTTCGCAGTCCGACGATGCTCTGGAGAGCCGGGAGGTAAGTTATTCGACGCCCTGGATGATCTCCACCAGCAACTCCGCTGCCCGTTCCACGCCGATTTTGGCGGTGTTCAGGCAGATATCGTAGTTCTGAGACATGCCCCAGGTCTGGCCGGTGTAGTGCTGGTAGTTGATCCGGCGGCGCTTATCCTTCTCCTGAAGACGGGCCTGGGGGGTTTTCTCCGTCTCCCCATAGAGCCGGACGATCCGTTCCGCCCGGAAATCGTTGTCCGCGTGGATAAAGACGTGGAACACGTCCTGCCGGTCCTTGAGGATGTAGTCGGCGTTCCGCCCCACAATGACGCAGGGCCCCTTCTCCGCCAGCTGGAGGATCACGCCGCATTGGATGTGCCATAGAAAATCGGCGGTGGACATGCCGTTCATCACGCCGGGCACGCCCTGGGGCGCAAAGGCATAGGAAAACAGGCTTTTTCCGGGGGCGTGTTCTCCATGTTCCTCCACGAATTTCGGAGCGAAGCCGGTTTCCAGCGCCACCTGCTCTACCAGCTCCTTGTCATAAAAGGGGATCCCCAGCTTTTCCGCCACCAGGCGGCCCACTGTCCGACCTCCACTGCCGAATTCCCGGCTGATGGTAATGATTTTCATTTCAATCCCTCCTTATATTTTCTACTTTATATTTTCTACTTTGGACGATCAGACCCCGGCTTCCGGCAGCGCTTCCTCCGTCAGCTGGTCAAAATTCTTCAGCAGCACCTGCAGCGTCCGGTAAAACACCGCCAGATCCTCCGGGGAGATGGAGGCGCTGACCCGCTGCTGAATCCCGTAGCTGATATCGCTGATCCGCTCCGCCGCCTGTAGTCCCGCCTGGGTCAGTACCAGCTTCTGTCCATGCCGGCGGCGTACCAGCGGTTGGCCGATGGTCACATATCCCAGATCGATCAGCTCCTTCAGCTCTCGGGAGATGAGCGACCGATTGGTCTGGCTGTATCGGGACAGCTCGGAAGCGGAAAGCCCCTCCGGGTGATTGCGCAGCAGATACACCCAGAAGATATGTACCGATTTCATCCCCAAAGGCTCGGTCCATTTGGCCTTGAGCTTTTGAATATCCCGATAGATGCCGGATATCAGCCCGGAAAACTCCTCAAACCGTTCCTCTTTCATGAAACCTCCTTTCCCAAGCGCACCTTGCTTTTTCTCTATTGTATCACACCGCCGGGGCGTTGTCAAAAGGAAATGGCCCCGGAAATCTCCGGGGCCAAGGGGTTTCACTGGATATTTTCCTCCGCGCAGTTGTCCAGCACCCGAACGCCCATTTCCCCTGGCTTTGCCACGGGAAAGAGGGCGATGCTCATCTCGTCGAACTTGGGGCAGAGCCGCTTATCGGGTTCCAGCCGCAGGTCCACGGTTTTGACGCGCTTCATTTCCATCCCCCCGGTCCTAGCTTGCCCGGCCGGCCCGGGGAAATTCCCGAAAAAAACTGGAAAACCGCGGGCAAAACTGCCCGCGGTTAAATTTCAGCTTACGATCATCATATTGATGGAGGCGCCCCGGGTGCCAAGGACCACCTTGTCCTCCCAAACGGCGGGAGTAGCTTCGATGGTGGAGCCCAGGTCGGTATAATCCAGCTTTTCGCCGGTGGCCCCGTCGATCAGATACACCGTCCCGTCCGAGCAGGCCTGGATCAGATACCCCTTTCCGCTCTCATCATACATCGCCGAAGTGGAGCTCCAGGCGTAGTAGGGAAGGTCGCATTCCCAGGCAACGGAGCCGTCGGCCGTGTGGAAGGCCACCAGCTTGCCGTCGTACAGATTGGGGGTCCGGGAGATGGAGTAGATGATCAGCCCCTCGATGTCGGTGCCCTTCCGGCCCAGCACAGGGGAGGACTGAACACCGCCGGAGACCTCCTCCACGGTGCCGCAATCCCAGGGATGCTCCCAGAGGATCTCGCCGGTCTGGGCGTCCAGCTTGTAGATGGAGATATCACCCCAGCTGCCCTCCGCGGTCCAGTGGAGGGAGGGAGCGGTGTAGATATAGCCGTTGTTGTCGTCCCCCCACTCAAACACGGGGGTGGAGTTGGAGTCGTCCAGGGTGTCCTGGACCCAGACCAGCTCCATGGTATTCAGATCCACGCAGAAGAACAGGCCGCCGTTTTCGGAAACATAGAGATACGAACCAACCACCACGCAGCTGGCCTCCATGCCCACCCAGTAGGAGTAGGAGCCGAACCGGTCCGGGTTGTAGCTGGCCTTGGCCTCCACCTTCGGGTCTACGGAGATGGTGCCGGCCCTTTTGTCGTAGCGGGTGTTCAGGGCGATGGTGTAGAGCTGGCCATTTTCTCCGGGCCAGATCAGGGTGTCGGTATTCCCGCAGACCAGCGGGGAGGAATCGTAGGCGTTCCAGCTGCGGGGGACGTGGGATTCATTGTGGCCCATTTCCGCCAGCACGGTGCAGTCGATCAGGCTGATGATATACATTCTGGGGGAGGTATAGTCCACATAGTCGCCGGAGCCAACATACAGCAGGGGGTAGCCTCTGGGATCGATGGCGCCCGCGCCCTTGAAGTTCATGCCGATATACATCCGGTCGCGGGTGTAGCTGCCGTCGTCCAGGTCCAGAAAGTAGATATACCCGTCCAGGGTGGCGTAGATGACCTCCACCAGGTTTTCCTTGTTCTTTTTTTCCTGGTACAGGTTCATGATCTGCTTGGTTTCGTTGTCCCACTGGACCAGCAGGGGCTGGCCTGTCCAGCCGCAGCCGGACCAGCCGTTGCAGGAACCCACAGGAACGTTCCAATCCCAGGAAATGGTCTTGCTGCTCACCGTGGCGGTGCCATAGGTGGAGCCGGTGCGGAAGTTATCGCCTCGGAAGGTGGGGATGCAGGGAAACGTGGCGGCGTATTCCTCGCTTTTTCCAAAGACGATGGGATTTTCACGCTGATAGGAGTCCACGATCTCATCGTCAACGATGATTTCCCAGTTGATGTCGAAGTTGTCCGGATCTGTATTTTCCGTGTGATGGGGATGGAAGGTTAAGAGCGGATCCGGCGGCTCGGTGGGGGCGGTGGTGGGTTCGGCAGTAGTCGGGGGAGAAGTAGGAGCCGCTGTAGGCGGCTCCGTAGCTTCGGTTGTGGGGACCTCCGTAGTGATGGAGGTAGAAGGAACGGGGGGATCAAAGTAGGCTGTGTTTTCCAGGCGTTGGAACTGCAAGACACAGAGGACTGTCACCAGCGCCACCAGCGCGGTGACGGCGTACAGCGCGATAGAGACGATCCGCTGGGTGCTGTTGGGCCGGTGACGGCTCATGATGTTGAACACCAGCATGATGATGGAGGCCACAGCCAGCACACAGGTGATGGCCGCCAGGGCGATCAGCGCCATCAGCATACTCTGATAGGCAGGATTTTCCTGCCTTTGATCGCCGGGCTGAGTTGTGGCGGATGGGGGCGTCGTGGACTGGGACCCGGTACTCGGTGTGGTAGTCTGAGGACGGGACACCTGAGGGCTGGTAGAATCGCCTATGGTGTAGTTGAAGCCCTCCTCCATCAGATTCTGGGCCAGGGTCCAGCGCTCGTTCTGGCCGTTGGACTTGTCACCCAGGATCACGCAGGTCAGCCGGGTGCCGCCCTGCTGAGCGGTGGCGATGAGGCAGCCGGCCCCATTGGCGTCAGTCCAGGCCAGCAGACCGGTGGCGTAGGAATAGTGATAGTTGCTGCCACTCCCTTCCCGGTGCATCAGCAGGTTGGGATTTTCCACGGAATAGGCGTGGTTGCTGTCTCCCGCGGGGATCTCATAATTGACCCGGGAGAGCATGGCCTGGAAGAGATTCAGGCTGGCAGCCGCCGAACCCAGCAGCGCCAGATCCTTGGCGGTGGTATGTTGATCCTCGTCTGCCTCGCCGTGGGGATTGACAAAGGCGCTGCCCGTCATCTGCAGAGACGCGGCCTTGGCGTTCATCAGCCCCGTAAAGGTGTCGAGATCATCGCACACATAATTGGCCAGTGCCACCGCCGGATCACTGGCGTCGGACAGAAGCATCAGCGTCATCAACTGATCGACGGTCAGCACGTCGTCCTCTTCCAGCAGGGCGTCACCCTCGTAGTCCCCGTCTAGGGTGTCGCTGTCCAGGGTGACGGTCACGTTCAGATCGGAAATAGAGTCAAGGGCGGTAAGGGCGGAGAGCAGCTTGGTGGCGGCCATGGGATCAACGGGATCGTCCCCGCCCTTTTCAAACAGGATCTCGCCGGAATCCGAATTCATTAAAACCACTTGCTCGGCATTGACGGCGCCGCTGTATTCCAGGGCAAAGGCCGGGGCGCAGACGCCGAACAGCAGAACCAAAGCGGTGAGCAGACAGATCGCTTTTTTCATTGCGTACCTCCAAAACTGCGAAAGCAGAATTCTAAGCTACAGTATAACACTTTTTCCCATTTTACGCAATAGGGAACATCAAAAATATGGACTGAAATTTCACTGGATATATCGCCCGGAATCCACGACTGCCGCCGGGACGGACTTGGCGGAACCTACAAATTTCCGCTGATTTTTTTGTCAACAGTTGACAAGACAGCCCAACCTATATAAAATAAATCCGCAGTCAATGGGCGTTCCGGCCCCAGCCGGGGCGCCGGATGTGTTTTTTGTGCGTTTCGCGGGAGGAACGGTTTTGAGCGGTTTACATGAGGAGTGCGGCGTTTTTGGCCTGTTCAGTCCCAAGCGCCAGGAGGTGGGCCCCATGGCCTACTATGGTCTTTACGCCCTTCAGCACCGGGGGCAGGAGAGCTGCGGCATCGTGGTGTGCGACGATGGGGTGTTCCACTCCCGGAAGGACCTGGGCCTGGTCAGCGAGGTGTTCTCCGGGGAGAGCCTAGAACGCCTGCCCGCTGGGCGGATGGCGATCGGCCATGTGCGCTACGGTACCACCGGCGGAAGCAGCCGGGCCAACTGCCAGCCCATTCAGGTCAACCACCACAAGGGCAAGCTGGCCCTGGCCCACAACGGTAACCTGAGCAACGCGTTCCGGCTCCGTCTGGAGCTGGAGGAGAAGGGCGCCATTTTCCATACCACCAGTGACACCGAGACCATCGCCTATATCATCACCCGGGAGCGGCTGACCGCCGGCTCCATCGAGGAGGCGGTCAGCCGGGCCATGGACACCCTGGAGGGGGCATATTCCGTGGTGCTGATGTCCGCAACCAAGCTCATCGCCGTCCGGGACCCCCACGGATTCCGCCCGCTGTGCTACGGTAAAATGGAGGACGGGACCTATGTGGTGGCCTCGGAGAGCTGCGCCCTCCAATCCGTGGGCGCTGCCATGGAGCGGGACATTGAACCGGGGGAGATCCTGGTTTTCAGCGACCGGGGGGTGGAATCCCACCGGGAACACTGCGGAAAGACCGCTGCCACTCCCTGCGTGTTTGAGCATATCTATTTTGCCCGGTCCGACTCCGTGATCGACGGCGTCAGCGTCCAGGCGGCCCGGATGCGGGCGGGGGAGATTTTGGCAAGGACCTACCCGGTGGACGCGGACGTGGTGGTGGGCGTGCCGGACTCGGGGCTGGACGCGGCCCTGGGCTATTCCCGGGCCTCGGGGATCCCCTATGGTATCGGCTTTCTGAAAAACAAGTATATCGGCCGTACCTTCATCTCTCCGGGCCAGGACGTCCGGGTGAATCAGGTGCGGATCAAGCTCAGCCCCATCCGCCAGACGGTGGAGGGCAGGCGGGTGATCCTCATTGACGACTCTATCGTCCGGGGCAACACCAGCGCCCGAACCGTCAGCCTGCTGCGGGAGGCGGGGGCCAAGGAGGTCCACATGCGGGTCTCCGCGCCGCCCTTTTTGTACCCCTGTTACTACGGCACCGATGTGGATTCTCAGGACTTTCTGATCGCCTGCCACCATACCGTGGCGGAGATCGGGGAGATGATCGGCGTGGACTCCTTGGGCTACCTGCCGCTAGAGGACCTGGGGGAAATGTGCGGCTGCGGCAGCTACTGCGCCGCCTGCTTTGACGGCAAATATCCCACCTCCGTGCCGGAGGACACCCGAAAAGACCGGTTTGAGGCTCCGCTGTCCCAGCGGCCTCCCAAAAATAAAGAATAAAAATTGGAGGATCATTATGGAAAAAGCAGCACAGCTCTATGAAGGCAAGGCCAAGAAGGTCTTTGCCACCGCCGACCCCAATTATGTCATTGTCTCCTACAAGGACGACGCCACCGCCCTGGACGGCCTGAAGAAGGGCTCCATCGCCGGCAAGGGCGCCATCAACAACCGGATGACCAACTTTTTGATGCAGCTGCTGGAAAAGCAGGGGGTACCCACCCACTTTGTCCGGGAGCTGAACGACCGGGAGACCGTGGTGAAGAAGGTCTCCATCGTGCCCCTGGAGGTCATTGTCCGCAATATTTCCGCCGGCCACTTTGCCCAGCGCTACGGCGTGAAGGAGGGCATCGTGTTTGCCGAGCCCACAGTGGAGTTCTCCTATAAAAACGACGACCTCCACGACCCCCTCCTGAACGACAGCCACGCCCTGGCCTTGGGACTGGCCACCAAGGAGGAGATCGCCCAGATCAAAGCCATGGCTCTGAAGGTCAATGAGACGCTAAAGGCCTACTTTGCCTCCATTGGCGTCAAGCTGGTGGACTTCAAGCTGGAATTTGGCCGCCTGAGCGACGGTTCCCTGGTCCTGGCCGACGAGATCTCCCCGGATACCTGCCGCTTCTGGGACGCCAAGACCAACGAAAAGCTGGACAAGGACCGCTTCCGCCGGGATATGGGCGGTGTGGAGGACGCTTACCAGGAAATGATGCGCCGGGTTCTGGGCTGATCCATGGAAGACCCCAAAAAAGAGGCCCTGTTTGAGCGGATGCCCATTCCGCTGGCAGTGGCCCGGCTTTCGGTCCCCACCATTTTAAGCTCCCTGGTGATGGTCCTTTACAATCTGGCGGACACCTGGTTCGTCAGTATGCTCCAGGACCCCATCCAGAGCGCCGCCGTGACCCTGGCGGCGCCGGTGCTGCTGGCCTTTAACGCGGTAAACAATCTGTTTGGCGTGGGCAGCTCCAGCATGATGGGCCGGGCCCTGGGCCGGAAGGATTATGACACCGTCCGCCGGACCTCCGCCTTCGGCTTTTGGGCGGCGGCCCTCAGCGGCCTGGTATTCTCCCTGGCGGTAATCGCCTTCCGGGGACCGCTGCTGACCCTCCTGGGCGCCAAGCCGGAGAATGTGGAGTCCACCCAGGGCTACCTGTTCTGGACCGCCATGTGGGGCGCCACGCCCTCCATTCTCAACGTGGTTCTTGCTTATTTGGTGCGGACCGAGGGAGCATCCCTCCACGCCAGTATCGGGACTATGAGCGGCTGCCTGCTGAACATCGTCCTGGACCCCATTTTTATTCTCCCCTGGGGACTGAACATGGGGGCTGCCGGGGCGGGACTGGCCACCTTTTTGTCCAACTGTGTGGCCTGCTGCTATTTCTTCGTCCTGCTCTTTGTCCGCCGCCGCGCCACCTATGTCTGCGTCTCCCCCAAAATTGCGCTCCCGACTGTGCCCATTCTCCGGGGCGTGCTGGCGGTGGGCGTCCCGGCGTCCATCCAGAACCTGCTGAACGTGACCGGCATGACGGTGCTGAACAACTTCACCTCCGCGTTTGGCACCAACGCCGTCACCGCCATGGGCATCTCCTACAAGCTGAACATGATCCCCATGTACATCGCCATGGGCCTGTCTCAGGGCATCATGCCCCTGATGAGCTACAATTTTGGCGCCCGGAACATTCCCCGGGTGCGCAAGACCCTGTCCTTTGCCGGCAAGCTGTCGCTCAGCTTCCTGGCGGCCATGTCCGCGGTGTACTACCTGTTTGCCGGGGACCTGATCCGGCTGTTCATGAAAAATCCCGAGATCGTGGCCTACGGCACCCGGTTCCTCCGGGGCATGTGCTTGGGCACCCCGTTTTTGTGCCTGGACTTTCTGTGCGTTGGCGCGTTTCAGGCCAGCGGCAAGGGCCTGCTGTCCCTGCTGTTCGCTCTGGCCCGGAAAATTCTGCTGGAGATCCCGGCTTTGTTCCTGCTAAACGCCCTGTTTCCCCTCTACGGCCTGGCCTATGCCCAGACCTGTGCCGAGCTGCTCCTCTCCTTTGCCGCTGTGGCGGTGCTGCTGGGGATGCTGAGAAGACTGGAAAAAGAACAATGAATTTCGCCCCTCCTTCCCGGGAGGGGCGAAACTTATGCCTCGTATTGAAGGACCCACAGGACCTCGAATTGGGGCTCCAGCCGCTCATAGTCCCAGAGCGTTTGGGAACGGATATAGCTGTTGGGGTCCCGGATCTGAATTTTCCCGTCCTGGCAGCCGCAGAGCACCATGAAATGGCCGTCCCGGGTAAAATCTCCCGGCCCCACCACGCAGATGATGGGATTGCCTGCCTCCAGATTGGAAATGATCCGCTCCCGGTCCAGCGGGATCTCCGTCACCTCCAGCCCCAGGTCCACAGCGCCCTCGCTGATCAGGGTCCAAGCAGAGCCGCTGCCCTTTACGCTGTAATCGTGGGCCAGGGCGTATTCCACCACCTTGTCCGGGGAGAATTTCGCGTCCCCGGTGAGATAATAGCCCACCATGGCCAGGCTCACCGGGCCGCAGCCCGTCAGCCCCACCACATCCGAGCCGTAGGGCAGATAGCCCCAGCGCTTATCCCACTGGATGAACAGGGACATATCCTCCAGATCCCCGCCGGCGTGAAATTCCGACAGATCCACCTCATGCTCCTTGCCGTACTCCATGGGGTATTGCAGCACAAATTCCTCGGTTTCCGGGTTGCGCACCAGTAGATTGATGAGGGACGTGGGATAGTCGCCCAGGGTCAACCCATGCTCCTGGGCAAAAGCGGAGATGGTCTGCTCCGCCTCCGTAAGGGTGGGGTCTGACGCGGAAGCCGGCCGGTCGGCGTGAGAGGGCAGGGGAGTGGATGTGGACGAATGGGTCTCCGTGGGAGCGCCCGGGGTGATATCCGGGGCCACCGCCCGACAAACGGCAAAGATCCCGATCAGCAGGATTGCCACCACAATTCCAATCGCGCCGGAAAACCGGCGATTTTCCCTGTTTGCCATGCCCATTCCTCCTTACGCCCGTCCTAATTATAGCGCAAGATTTTTCAAAAATATGTAAAAAGTCTGTGACAAAATCAACTTCCCGCCCGAATGACCCACAGATTCAATATCTGCCCTTCCAGCTGGGCGTAATCCCACAGCTTTTGGGAGTTTTCCACACTGTTGGGGTCGTTGACCCGGATTTGGCCGTTTTCGCAGCCGGTAAGAACGATGAAATGCCCTTCGGTGGTGAAATCGCCTGGCCCCACCACGCAGATAATGGGGTTCCCCACCTCCAGATTGGCCAGAATGCGCCCCTCGTCCAGAGGGATCTCGGTCACATCCAGCCCCAGCTTTACGCCGCCTTGGCTGATCAGGGCCCATTCGGTGCCGTTGCCCCAGCTATAGTAGCCGTTCTCCAGGGAGTAGGCGATCATTTTCTCCGGTGAGAAGGCGGGATCGCCGGTGACATAGTACCCCGCCATGGCCAGGCACACCGGCCCGCAGGCCGTGAGACCGGCCACGTCAGACCCATATCGCAGATACCCCCACCGCTCGTCCCACTGTAAAAACAGAGGGACGCCCTGGGATAGGTCTACATCGGAAAGGTCCACGGTATGCTCCTTGTCGTGCTCCAGGGGATAGTCCAGGACAAAGCGTTCCGTCTCCGGATTCCGTTCCAGAAGCTGGATCAGGGACGCTGGGTAGTCCGAGATGGAAAGGTTCCGGCTTTCGGCAAAGGCCATCACCGTCTGCTCTGCCGGAGACGGATTTTTGAGGGCGCAGAGCTGCCTCGCGTCCCGGAAGACCAGGGGTCCGGTGACGAGACAGAGGACCAGCGCCAGAGCGGCGATCGTAATAGTATTGCGGCGCATATAAAAATTCCTCCTTTTTGAGATCTGCCAATATTCTACCATCGGAAGGTTTAAGAAGTCTTTAAGACTTCCTTAAGAATTGCGGTTGAAAATGCTTTAGATTTTCTAAATGCAAGGTTACAGGAAAGGAGCATCACAACTGCATCAGAAAAAAGAAATCTTTGGGAACTTTTTAAAAACAGTTGACAAAAACAGCCCTTGGGGTTATAATAACTTGGCCTGCGAGAGTGTTGGAATGGTAGACAAGCACGTTTGAGGTGCGTGTGGCGACCGCCGTGTGGGTTCGAGTCCCATCTCTCGCACCATCTAGAGACAATAAAAAAGATATTGTCCCCGAAAAGCCTTGCGCCGCAAGGCTTTTCGGCGTTTTAAGGGGCGGATTTTCGGGATTCAAAACCGTAGATATAAAAGGCGTTTTTTCCGCATTTTGTAGACTTGAACCCTCGTGGAAGCCGAATATCGCAAAAGTTAAGATCAGCAGGCAGGAAAAATCCCGCCTGCTTTTCGTTTTTCAGAGCCAATCGTTTTTTCAAACGGTCAGCTCTTTTTTATTTTCTAGGAAAGGAAGTAGAATTTATGGAGTACCGAAACAAAAAACACCGCGTCGTATTTTCCCAGGCAATCAAGCGCCTGAACCAAAAGGACCAGGCCCGTCATTTACGTCGCGAACCCCGCGTACTGCGTCATGTAAAGCGCGTAGTATGTTCCCTTTCGCGCCAGAAGCTGGTCATGGCTGCCGCTTTCTACGATTTGCCCGTGATCCATGACGACGATGATATCGGAGTCACGGATGGTGGAGAGGCGATGCACAATGACGATGCCGGTGCGGTCCTTCATCACACGCTGCATGGCGTCCTGGATGGCCTTTTCCGTGCGGGTGTCCACATTGGAAGTGGCCTCATCCAAAATCAGAATTTTCGGGTCGGCGACAAAAGCGCGGGCAATCGCCAGGAGCTGCCGCTGCCCCTGACTGATGTTTTCTCCGGAATGGACGAGAACGGATTCCAGGCCATGGGGCAGGCGTCTGGGCAAATCATCGCAGCGGCTCATTTGCATGGCGTTCGCGATTTGCGCGTCCGAAGCCGCCTCATTCCCATACTTCATGTTTTGCCGCATGGTATCGGAAAAAAGAACGGTGTCCTGCAGGACAATGGCCATATTCTTTCTCAGGTCGTCCCGGGATACAGTGGATATATCCTGACCGTTAATGCAAATTTTGCCGCTTTCGATATCGTAAAAGCGCATTAAAAGATTGACGATCGTGGTTTTGCCGCTGCCGGTGGCGCCCACCAGCGCCACCTTTTTTCCGGAGGGAACGGTCAATGTGAAATCCTGTATGACGGGGCGCCCCGGTTCGTAGGAGAAATTTACGTTTTGGAAGGAAACTGCCATCCGCTCGTTTTCTTCCAGCTTTTCACCGGACTTGTCCTCGTCGATCTCGTCCAAAACCGTAAACACCCGCTCCGCTCCGGCAATCGCGGTTTGAAGCTGGCCGTAGACCTGGGCCAGTTCATTGATCGGGCGGCTGAATTGCTTCGCGTACACAATAAACGCGGAGATCACGCCGATGGAGATCAGTCCATGGATAGAGAAATATCCTCCGAATGCCGCGATAATCACAAATCCGATGTTTCCGATGCAGTTCATGACCGGCCCCATCACGCCGCTGAAAATGTCGGTTTTGATGCCGACCTTTGTAAGGGAATCGGCGGTTTGACAGAAATCCTCCGTTGTTTTCTCTTGACGGTTATAAGCCACCACGGTACGGTAGCCGGAGACCATCTCTTCCACTGTCCCATTGAGCTGCCCCAACAATTGCTGCCGCTTTCGGGAGAATTTTCGTACCCTGCCCGAAAGGATTTTTGTCGCGAGCAGCGTCAACAGAACGGTAGCGAAGCTGAGGAGCGCCAGCTGCCAGCAGTACCACATCATAATGGCGACGGTGCCGATGATCGTCAGCACGCCGGAAAAGAGAGAGGGAAGCGATTGGGAAACCGTGGTGGAAATGTTCTCAATATCATTGGTCATGCGGCTCATCACATCGCCGTGGGAATGGGTATCCAGATAGCGCACCGGCAGGTCCACGAGCTTGGCAAAGAGCTCCTCCCGCATATGCTTCACGACCCGCTGGCTGAGCCGCGCGCTGACGACGCCCTGCAAAAGCTGGCACATACTGTGCAGCAAATAGACGCAAAGCATCAGAATCACGGTTCCAAGCAGATCTCCCACCCGCACGCCCGCGATCATGTCGATGGCCTGACTTTGCAGACTGGGCGCGTAAACGCCGCAAAGCGTCCCAAAGATGACAACGGAAAGCATGAAAAGGACCATGCCTCTTTCCCGGGTGAAATATACGAAAACGCGTTTCAATGTGGCGCCGAGATGCTCCGCATGCTGCACTTCGACAAAGTGTTCATGGCGATTCATACCGGGAATATTCCGACTGGCCAGTTTCTGATCTCTCGGTTCACTCATGGTTGTCGTCCTCCTCTCCGATCTGAGACTGATAAATGGCCTGGTAGGCCGGGCAGGAAGCCAAAAGCTCTTCATGGGGGCCGCAGGCGACAATATGACCGTTTTCCAGGACGGCGATCCTATCCGCTTGCCGCGCGGAGGCGATCCGCTGCGCAACGATGATTTTGGTGGTATGGGGGTTGGTCTTTCGGAGGGCCGTGTACAGATCCGCCTCGGTTTTCAAATCCAAAGCGCTGGTGGAATCGTCGAAGATCAGAATTTCCGCGTTCTTCAGAACGGCCCGCGCGATGGAAACACGCTGTTTCTGTCCTCCGGAAAGGCTCATGCCCCGTTCCGCCACGATCGTTTGATATCCATCCGGCATTCGGGAAATAAAGCCGTCCGCCTGAGCGACCTTGGCAGCGGATTTGATTTCTTCTTCTCCGGCCTCCGGATCGCCCCAGGATATATTTTCCTGAACGGAAGCGCTGAAAAGCTCGCTTTTCTGCAGCGCCATGGCGACTTTATCGCGCAAAGCGGTTTGCCGGTATTCCCGCACATTGACGCCGTCTACCAGTACCGCGCCGCCGGTCACATCATAAAAACGCGGGATCAGGCTGACAAGGGTCGTTTTGCCGCAGCCCGTCTCCCCCATGAGCGCCAGCGTTTCGCCCGGGTTGACCTTCAAATCAATGTGTTCCAGCACCGTCTGGCCGCCCGGATAGGCAAAGGATACATCCTTAAATTCAATGCTGCCTTTCACGGCAGTCTCTCCATACTGTTCCCCGTCAACAAGCTCCGGATCGCTCTGCAGAATGACCCGGACTCTTTTCCAAGACGCGATCCCCCGTGAAATATTCTGAAAGATCATCACCAGCATCAACATTCCGTTGAGCAGCTGCGTGGTGTAGGTAATGGCCGCCATAACGCTCCCCGGCGTCGTTCCGCCGGCGCTGACGCTGACGTTTCCTACCAGCAATATGGCGGCTACCGCAAGATACATCAGGGCGTTCACAACGGGATTCATAAAAGCGAAGATGATCAACACCCGGAGCTGCGTCTTGATCAGCTCGTCATTTGCCTTACCAAAGCGCAGCTTTTCATAGATCTCCCGAACGCAGGCTTTGATGACGCGGATGCCGGCGATGTCCTCCTGCATGATGGAATTGACGGTATCCAGCTGGGCCTGCAGTTTTGTAAACAGGGACCCGGCTTTTTTCATACAAACGGCCATGACGGCGATGATCAGCGGGAAAACGCACAGCACCACATACCCGAATGCCCGGCTCAGCCGAAACATGCAGTACATACTGCCGAAGGTCAGCATCGTCGTCCGGATCATTCCCCGGACAAACTGGGAAATGAAGTTCTGCACCTGGGTGATATCGTTCGTCATTCTGGTTACAAGGGAGCCCGTTCCGAACCGATCCATCTGCGGAAAAGAAAAGGTCATGATTTTCCGAAAGCAGTCCTTGCGCATA